>JANYCX010000249.1 GCA_025360065.1 Acetobacteraceae bacterium
GCAGGCAGTGCTGATCGCCATGCCAGCGATGGGACGGATTTTACGACCACTCTGCCGCATGCTGGCAGTGCCGGTGGTGGCCGCACTGGTCGCGCCGGTGGTGGCACCCGTGGTTGCGCCGGCTGCCGATGTCACAGCTTCTGCCCGCAGCCGCCTTTGGCCCGACAGCCTGACGCAAAACCTGCCGGCGGGTCTGACCCCGCGCCCGCGCTGTGTGCGCGACGGGTAAACTGGCACCGCTTAACCTTATACCAAGCGCCCTTGATGTTGACCCATGAAGAATGGGTCAACGGCGCTTGGTATAAGTCTTTGTTTGACGCACCGCCGCCGGCCAACCCGGTGCGCAATACCAAGCGCCCGAATGGCTGGAAGAGTCAGCCATTCGGGCGCTTGGTATCAGACTCTAAACAATCTTGATCGGCCCAGGATATTGCGACACCCAGGAATCGACCGTTAGCAGTGTGAAGCCTTCGGTCAACGCCTGCGCCACCAGGATGCGGTCGAACGGATCACGATGCAGCGGTGGCAGCAGGTCGAGCGTAAGGGTGTGCGCCCCGGTGATCGGCAGTTCGGTATAGCCGTTATCGACCAATCCGCGCCGCAGCACCCGTGGTTCGACCTTGAAATCATCGCGCCCGAGGCCGCGCTTGATGGCAATTTCCCACAGGCTGGCGGCACTGAAAAGGAGGTCGTTCGCGGGGTCGTTGATTAGGGCGCGGGCTGCAGGGCTGAGCCGGGGCGAGTCTTCGGCCGCCCACAGCAGCAAATGCGTATCGAGCAGCAGCTTCACGCAGCGCCGTCGAACATGGCGGCGATAGTGTCCGAACCCATGCGGTCGAAATCATCCGGCACCGCAATCGCGCCGGCCAGAAATCCGATGCGCTGCTGGAGTGCGGGCGCGTCGATGGCGGTGATTTTGACCAGCGGCGTGCCAGCCTTGGATATGACCACCGGCGTGCCGGCGCGGACCTGTTCGATCAGCCGCGATAAATGGGTTTTGGCCTCGTGGATGTTGATCACGGACATGCGGCGCCTCAACTGGACTAAATAGACTTAGTCCGAATGAACGCCATGGTCAATCCTGCTTTTGGTTCGGGATGGCAAATTCAACATAAACTGTAACTGCCCAGGCATCCTTTTGGTTCGCGAAATGAGGACCTTCCTGCCTTTTCTGTGCCTAGCTACCCTGCACATCCCCCCATTGCCAACCAAGCCGGAACAGTCACAATCGTCAGTAACGTGGCAACCCCTTGGGAGGGAAAGAATGGATTACAGTGCAGCCTTCGCCGGCATGAAAGTTGTGGACCTTAGCGGCGGTGTCGCCGGGCCGTCTTGCGCCATGATGCTGGCGCAGCACGGCGCCGATGTCATCAAGGTGGAAACCCCGCATGGCGGCGGCGACTGGGCCCGCATCCTGGGCAAGACGTATGAAACCCATTCGGCGTTTTCGGTCTACGGCACGTTGGGCAAGCGCAGCATTGCGATCGACCTCAAGACCCCGGAAGGCAAGGAAATCCTGTGGCGCCTGGTGAAGGGTGCGGACGTGTTCATCGAAGGTTTCCGTCCTGGCACCATCCAACGCTATGGCTTCGGCTATGATGCGGTGAGCGCCAAGGAGCCGGGGATTATCTATTACTCGATCTCCGGTTTCGGCCAGGTTGGCCCGATCGCGGCGCGGCCGGCGATGGACCCGGTGTTGCAGGCGTTTACCGGCATTGTCGATGAAAACCGTGGCGAGATGGATAACCATCCGCATCGCATGGCGATTTCGATGATTGACATGTTCACTGGGCTGCTTGGCTTCCAGGCGATTGCGACCTCGCTTTACGTCAGGCGCGAACAGGAAGTGAAGCAGGGCCGCTATATTGAATGCAGCCTGATGCAGGGCGGCGCGATGCTGTCGGTGATCCGCATGGTGGCCAACTACATGGAACGCGGCGTGACCCAGCGTACCGCGATGCCGAACGGGGTGTTCGATACGTCCGACGGTCAGATCAATGTCACCATGATCCGCCCGACCGATTGGGAGCCGTTCTGCGACGCGGTCGAACGGAAAGACCTGCTGACCGATCCGCGCTTTGACAGCATGGCCAACCGCCGCGACAACCTCGATGCGCTTTATGGGGAGCTGCGGCCGATTTTCAAATCGCACACCAAGGCGTGGCTGGGGGAGCGTCTGTCGGCGCGCGCGATCATGAACGGTCCGGTCAACACCTATACCGAGTTCCTCAAGGAGGAGCAGGTCGCCGCCACCGGGATCATGTCCTGGTTGAACCAACCTGGATTGCCGGAAGCGGTGCCGATGCCCAACATTCCCGGTCTGCCGGCGTTCGAGGACGGCACCAAGCGTGCCCACGCCCCGGCCTTGGGGGAGAACACGCGCGACGTGCTGGTCCAGCACGGCTATTCGGCAGATGAGATCACCGCGCTCTATGACCGCAAAGTGGTCGCCGGCTAATATCGGGTATGTTCTAGCCCAACCCCAGCCACTGATAGAGCCGCTTTGACGGCTCCCACGAATGCATGATCGCGGACCGCCAAATCACCGCGGCCCATCCGGTGGCGCCGAGGATTGCAAAACTCAGCAACCAGGCGATGGCGACCGCCGTCATGCCGCCCGAGGGCTTCAGGGTCGTTGGCAGGCGATGGGTTGCGGACATTGGCTGGGGCGGCGGGGCGAGTTCGGACACATCGCGTGGGATCGCAATCGGTGGCGGAAGGTCTGCGTCGGGGTGAACTTCAATGGGGTCTGTAGGCTCAGGAGTTGGATCGACTTGCCACACCGTGCTGCACCGGACGCAACGGACCTGACGTATAGCGGCGCCCAGCGTGGCATCAGGGACATCGTAGGTTGCTTCGCAAGACGGACAAACGATACGCATGCTGCGCCTTACCAGATCGATCATTAATGTTTTCTGACCGCGATTGCTCAACCGGCCGCATGGTGCGCGCAAGCGTGGTTGGATGACAACCTCCCCTTCCGGCGCGGGGGGCAAAGGTGGCAGATTGGGGGTATGATCAGGCTCGAAAGCATCGGCTTGCGCTACGGACGCGATCCTTCCGGTGCGATGGCGCTGGATGGGCTCGACCTGGTGTTGCCACAAGGCGGGATCGCGGTCGTGACGGGGCCGGCCGGGGCCGGCAAAACCACGTTACTCGATGTGCTGCATCTCGCGATCGCGCCCACCAGCGGCCGCGCGGTGGTGCTGGACGCCGATCTGGCGACATTGGATCGTGCTGAGCGCTTGGCTTTGCGGCGGCGGACAGGGCGGGTGTTCGGACCGCCACGCCTGCTCGAGGCGGAAACCGTGTTCGATAATATCGCGCTGCCACTGCTGCTGGCCGGTGGTTCGCGGTCGCACCCCAGTGCGCAAACCCATGCCGATGTTGGGGAATTGCTGAGCTGGCTCGGGTTGGCGAAAAAATCGCAGCAACTGGCGCGATTGCTGTCAACGGGGGAGCGGCGGCTGGTGGAAGTTGCGCGTGCCGTTATTGCCCAGCCAGCGCTGTTGCTCGCCGACGGGCCAACCGACGGGCTGGATGCCGAGCGTGCCGAACAGGTGATACGGCTATTGTGGGAAATGCATTTGCTCGGCGCGACAACGGTGATTGCCACCAACGATCCCCGCGTATTGGCTTGGAAGCCAGTGCAGGTGATCCGTTTGGTCGAGGGGCGCCGGGTGGATGATGGCTAATGCCCGCCCATCCATCGTTCTGTTCGCCGCCCTGTGCACCGTGCTGGTGACCGCGATTGGCGGGGCTTTCGGCGCCAACGCCCTTGCGGCGCATTGGCTGGCGGCAACGCGCCTGACAGTCCTGGTGCCGCAGCCCGGACTTGTTGGCAAGGATGGCCAGACACGACAGGCCCAAGTGGCCGCGGTGCTGCGCGGAACCAAAGGTATTGCGTCGTTGCACGCCCTGTCAGAGGGCGAACTTGCCGATCTGCTGCGCCCGTGGCTCGGCAGCGGCGGCGATAACGTGTCGCTGCCTTTGCCGGCAGTGTTCGCCGTGCATCCAGCGGCCCCGCCAGCCGACCTCGCAGCCCTTGCCCGCCAACTCGCAGACATCGCGCCGGGAATAATCGTTGAGGCGCCGGCGCAGTGGCACAAACCCGTCTTGCTGGCGGCCGAACGTATCCGGTTGACCGGGCTTGCGATTGCGCTTGCCATGGCTGTGTTGGTGATCTGGGTGATCGCGATTTCGGCGACCGGACAACGGAGCGCGGCTGGTGCATTGCTACACGCCCTGGGCGCTGCCGATCGCCTCATTCTGGCGCGTGTTCGGTCAGGTGGTTTCGGCCGCGCCTTGTTCGCTGGCGGGGTTGGCTCGGTTGCCGCGATGGGTCTGCTTGTCGGATTGGAAGGTTTAATCGCGCCGTTGGCCGGCAGCCAGGTCTGGCCGGACCTATCGGCACCCTGGCAGGAGCTTCTTCGCCCCGCCCGTCCAGGCATCGCGGACTGGCCGATCTTGCTATGGGCGGCAGTGGTTGGAGTGCCAGTCATTGCGGCCAGCCTCTATTGGCTGGTTGCGCGGGTGAGCGTGCGGCGATGGCTGCGGCGGCTGCCATGAAAGCGCGGGCGCGACAGGGCGCGCGCCTGATCCTGGGCGCGATGTTGCTTTGGCTGACCGGATTTGCAGCATTTTGTGCGGTCGTCCATCGCGCATTGCCCTTACCGCCCAGCGCCGATGCAATTGTGGTGCTGACCGGCGCGCCGGGCCGGATTGAGGCAGGGTTGCGCCTGCTCAGCGCAAATCCGACCAGCCGTCTTTTGATTTCCGGGGTCGGCCCTGCGGTCGGTTTTGGCGAACTCAGCCGTCGGGCAGGGCTTGACCCCGTCCTTGCCGGACGCGTCACCCTCGGCCGCCTCGCCCACACGACAAGCGGCAATGCGCGGGAGGCCGCGATCTGGGCGCGTCAAAAAGCCTTCACGTCACTGGTTGTGATCACGTCATCCTACCACCTGCCGCGTGCCATGCTTGAATTTGCACGCGCAATGCCCGAGGTCGTGCTAATTCCCGCCGCGGTTGCCAATCCGTGGCCGCGCGACGTGGCGGGATGGCGGCTCTACGTTGGCGAGTTCAACAAATATCTCGCCGTGCTATGTCGCCTCGGTTGGCTTGCCGACCGGGATGATCCGGGTGATGTGAAGGGTATGGGATGATCTGGCTGCGCTCGGCGATCTATCAGCTTTGGTTTTATAGCGTGAGCGTGGTGTTGGTGCTGGCGTGCGCGCCGTTGATGGTCTTGCCGCAGCGCCTGGCGCGGCCGTCGGTGTTTGCGGTCGCGCGCCTGTGGGCAAGGCTGACCCTGGGTGGGCTGGGGCCAATTTGTGGGATCAGGATGGTGATAACGGGATGGGAGAACCTGCCCACTGACGGACCGGCCCTGATCGCGTCCAATCATCAATCGGCGTTCGATACTGTTATCTGGATGAAGCTGCTGGACCGCGTCGCTTATGTGTTGAAACAGGATCTGCAACGCATCCCGCTTTACGGGCAGATTTGCGTTACCACCGGCATGATTATTGTTGACCGCTTCGCTGGCGCCACTGCAATCCGCGCCTTGCTGTCTGGCGCCGCGCGGGTGGTGGCAGAAGGACGCACGATTGTGATTTTCCCCGAGGGCACCAGGGCCGCACCCGGCGCGGTCGGCGTGCTGCACCCAGGCGTTGCCGCAATAGCGAGCCATACCGGCGTGCCGGTCATTCCCGTGGTGACAAATTCGGGTGAGCACTGGGGCCGGCGCGGATTTCGTCGTTTCCCCGGTACCATCACCGTCGCCATCCGGCCTGCTTTGCCGGCAGGGCTGCGGCGGCAGGAATTGCTAAACCGGCTCGCCGAGGAATATCGTCGTGGCGTGGGCGACATTGTGGATAACTCTGTGGAATGCTCCGCAGCTGGCTTCCAGCAATCTTAGAATTGAGTAGCGAAAAACACTGATATGTCTACGGAAAATCAGCCTGCCGGCAAAGCGACCCCTCGTGCAAAGCGCCTGGGGACAGATGCAAAGCCGGGTCCGCGTTGGTGGCGCCGACCGGTGCTTTGGGTCCTGTTGCTGGTCGGTTTGCCGGTCGGACTCATCGGCGGCCACGCGGTGCTGTGGTACCTCGCCTGCGCCCAGATCACTGCCCAGCTCACGGTCGAATTGCGCAATCTCGCGCGGCAGGGATGGTCAACCTTCGCCGATGCCCCGGTGCGGTCTGGCTACCCCTGGGTTGCCGAGGTAACGGTGCCGGGGCTGCGCGCGGCCGGACCGCTGGTGGCTTGGGAAACCGAGCGCCTGGTCATACGCCTCGGCCTGATCCAGCCGACCACCGTCCTGATGGCAGCCGAGGGGCGGCAGACTGTGAATTTACCCGGCGCGACAGTGGCACACTTCACTGCCACCCGCACCGAGGCGGTTGTCAATCTTGCAGCCCCTGATACGGTCAATCTCGAAATCGACGGTCTTGTGACCGATGGTGCAGCCGGATCGGCGATGACGATCGCGAGCTTGCGGGTTGCCCTGGACAGGGTCGGCGCGGTCCTGAAAGCCGATGCACGGGACCTTGTTTTGCCATCCGCCGCGACCCTGCCGCTCGGTGCCAATATCCGCCGGGTCATGCTTGATCTGGCGCTGCCAGCCGGCGCGCCGACTGAAATGACCGCGCAGGCGCTTTCGGCTTGGCGCGACAGCAACGGGCGGTTGGAGATTTCGCAGGCCCTGGTGGACTGGGACACGGTTAAGTTCATCGGCCAGGCCAAGGTCGCATTGGATGCCAAATTGCAGCTGGACCTGACCGGCAAGCTCCAGCTTGGCGGCTATGCGGCGTTACTTGATGCGCTGGTCAAGGCTGGCAAACTGCCGGCGCGCCCGGCCCAGGCGCTGGGTGCGGTGCTTGGCCTGCTCGCCCGCCCGTCAGACGCCACCGGACCCGACAGCGTTGACGTGCCGTTCACCATCCGCGATCGCAGCTTCGCCGTTGGGCGCATACCTCTGCTGCGTATGCCGGAAATGACTTGGCCTTTAGGCAAATGATCGATTAGGCTTCGGGCATGACGTTTCCGATCCTCAGCGCGCGAATGCGAATTACCACCTCGGTTGCCTAGGCAACTGCTGTTTCGCACGACTTTTCGCCTGAATTCTGTTCCGGAATATTCCCGATGTCTTTGCAACCCTGGGCCCTTATGGGCCAGTTCGCGGCTGTTCGTTTCACCGTTACCGCCGAGGCAGATGCCGGACTGTTACCGCGCCTTTTACAACCTTTCGCCCGGCGCGATCTGACACCGGATGCGTTCGATTATCGCCGTGACGGTTGCGCGGTGCGGATCGAGATCGCCATGGCGCGGATGCCGGCCGAAATGGTGCATCTGGTGCGCGGCAACCTCGAACAGACCATCGGCGTCCACGAAGTGGCCTGTCGCCAGGAAATCACCGGGTCGGTGCGGCGGGCGGCTTAGCGCCGCACCGACTAAGCGGCGGCGACCGAAATAAACGGCGCGCGGCGGATTTTCGACACATCGAGACCCTCCATCCGGATCAGTGTCGTGCTGGTATTGCGCCGCGGCGAGTGCAGTTCGCCGGGTTCATAAACATAGGCCATGCCTGGGGCTAGCGTGTAGTCGCGGACATGGCGAACCGTGCCGGGCTGGCTATCGGTTGGCGCGCTGACCAGCGCCCAGTCGGTCATCACGGTTTCCCCGGTCGCCTGGCCGTAGATCGCCCAGGTCGGGCCATGATCATGCGGCGGGCTATCCTTCGCGCCATGATAGGAATGCGCCAGGATGCAAAAGCCGTATTCCGGGTCTTGATACAGCAAATGCCGCTCCGGACCGTCGGGTCGCACATTTGCCGCGATGAAATCATTGTCCTTGAGCACGGTCTGGACCAGAGCGCAGATTTTCTTGCGACCGTCCGGGCCCGGGTCGGCAGCAATAATATCGTGGACCTGACGGCCGAACGCTTCGACGGAAATGGCCATGTGGGTTTGCCCTTCAATTTGCGTGGCTTGGCGTGGCATGATCTTAGCGCCGTCCAACGGAATATTCAAAGCCAGGAGACAGAATGGCCGACCCGAAAACCTATCGCCTGGCGGGCTTGGTTGGAAACCCGGTGTTCCAGTCACGCTCCCCGATGATCCACCGCCATTGGCTGGCCGAGCACGACATCGCCGGCGACTACGTGTTGCTCCACGTCACGGCGGAACGGCTCGAACAGGCGCTGCGTGGGTTGCAGGCCTTGGGCTTTGCCGGCTGCAACGTGACCATCCCGCATAAGGAAGCCACCGCGCGGATCGTTGACCGCCTTGATGCCACGGCGCACCGCATGGGCGCGGTTAATCTTGTCGTGGTCGAACCCGATGGCTCGCTATCGGGATATAACAAGGATGGCTTCGGCTTCATCGCAAGCCTGCGCGAGGCCAAGCCCGATTGGCGCGCCGATTCTGGGCCGGCGGTTGTGCTCGGTGCAGGCGGTGGCGCACGCAGCGTGGTGGTGAGCCTGCTGGAACAGGGCGCGCCGGAAATCCGCCTGCTCAACCGCACCCGCGCGCGCGCCGAACAACTGGCCGCTGAGTTCGGTGGCCCGGTCACGGTTCGCGACTGGTCGGCGCGCGATGCGGCGCTGGATGGTGCGGCATTGCTGGTCAACACCACCAACCAGGGCATGACCGGGCAACCAAAGCTCGATCTGGCGCTGGGGGCTTTGCCGAAAAGCGCTTTGGTCTGCGATATTGTGTACAATCCATTGCTGCCGGACCTGCTGCGTGTGGCGATCGCACGCGGCAATCCGGTGGTTGGCGGGCTTGGTATGTTGCTGCATCAGGCACGCCCGGCATTTCAGGCCTGGTGGGGGGTGCTGCCCGAGGTCAGCGGTGAATTGCGAACAAAAGTTGAAGCGACAATCGCATGAGACGGCGGTTTTTGCTGGTCATTGGCCCGCTGTTGTGGCTCAATTGCGGGCATAGGAGCAATGGCCGGTGGGGCGACCATGACCAATGACGAGATCATCCAGCAAGTCCTGAAATTCGAGGGTGGCTACACCAACCATCCCAACGACCATGGTGGCGCGACAAATTTTGGCATCACCGCCGTTGAGTATGGGGCATTTCTCAAGCTTGGCCGTGATGCGACGCCCGCCGAGGTCGAGGCCATGTCGCAAGCCAACGCGATTGCAATCTACCAGACGAAGAATCTGACCGCGCCGAACTTCATCTCGGTCGCGGATGGCAATCTGCGCATGATCCTGGTCGATTGCGGCGTGCTCTACGGCACCGGCATGGCGGCGCGCTGGCTGCCGAAGGCGGTTGGCGTAACCGCCGACGGCGCGGTCGGGCTGCTGGCCTACGCATGACCCACGATCCAGGCGCGCTGTTTGCCCGCGCAGCAAGCCTTGCGACCGACTACCGCCGTGGCATTGCCACCGCTCCGCAACGACCGGCACACACTTATCTGGCGGCGCTGGCTGATTGGGACGCGCCAACGCCGGAAACCGGCACCCCGTCCGACGCGGTGCTCGAGGAACTCGTCGCCCGCGCATCCCCTGGCCTGCACGCCATGACCGGGCCGCGATTTTTCGGCTGGGTGATCGGCGGATCGCATCCGGTGGGGGTGGCCGCGGACTGGATGGTTTCGGCGTGGGGCCAGACGGTTGGCAACCATGCCGCAAGCCCGGCCGGGGCGGCGGCCGAGGTGGTGGCCGGGCGCTGGATGCTGGATATGCTTGGCCTGCCGCCAGAGTGTTCGATCGGATATGTGACCGGCGCGACGATGGCCAATCTGGTCGGGCTGGCCGCCGCCCGCAGCGCGTTGCTGCGTCGGGTGGGGTGGGATGTTGAAGCTCAGGGGTTGTTCGGAGCGCCCGAAATCCGGGTGGCGATCGGGGCGGATGCGCATGTCTCGGTGGTTTCGGCATTGCAGTTCTTGGGGCTTGGTCATAGCCGGGTGCTGCGCATCGCGAGCGATGCTGAGGGCCGCATGGAACCCTATGCCTTGGCCGAGGCACTTGGTGCCGGCAGCGGTCCGGCGATGGTGATCCTGCAGGCCGGGCAGATCAATTCCGGTAATTTCGATCGGTTTGCCGCCCTGATCCCGATTGCCCGGGCACATCACGCCTGGGTTCATGTCGATGGTGCATTTGGGTTGTGGGCCAAAGCCGCCCCGGCCCGCGCGGCATTGGCGGCTGGCGTCGAAGACGCAGATTCCTGGGCCACCGACGGGCATAAATGGCTGCAAACCCCCTATGATTGCGGGTTCGCGATCGTTCGTGACCCTGAAGCGCATCGCCGCGCCATGGCTTTCGGGGCGAGCTACCTGCCGCCGGTTAACCAAGGCGAGCGCGACCCGACCCATTACGTGCCCGAATTGTCGCGGCGCGCCCGTGGTATGACGAGTTGGGCGATGCTGCGCCATCTCGGGCGCGCGGGCGTGGCGGAAATGGTCGAGCGTGCCTGCGTTTGCGCGCGGCTGATCGCCGACGAAGCCGCGCGCGAACCCGGCATCGTCATCGCCAACGATGTGGTGCTGAACCAGGCGGTGCTGCGTTTCGGCGATAATGACGATCTCACGTTGCAAACCGTTGCACGTTTGCAGGCGGACGGCGTGGCCTTTGCCGGCGCCTCGCAATGGCGCGGGCAATGGATGATGCGGGTGTCGGTCAGCGGGTATGCCACCACCGAAGCCGAGGCGCTGGTGGCAGCCGAGGCAATCCGCGCGGCATGGCGCATAATTCGCGGGAATAATGTCGCGCCGCCAGACGTCTGATCCATCGAGCGTCAATCCAGCCAAACGGGGAGCTTCATCATGCCAAATGAAATTCTGCCTTTCGACAAGACCAAAGAGCCTGGACTGTCGCGCCGCATGTTCGGCTCGCTGTCGTTGGGCGGTGCCGCCGCCGTTACCACCAGCGCTATCGCCGCCGATCTGGCGGTGATCGAAAGCGATGTGATGGTCAAGATGGCTGACGGCAATTGCGATGCGGCTTTGTTTCACCCCGCCGGCAGCGGCCCGTGGCCCGGCGCAGTGATTTTCACCGATGCGCTCGGCCTGCGCCCAGCGTTCCGCGAAATGGGCCGTCGCCTTGCTGGGCAAGGTTTCACCGTGCTGGTGCCGAACCCCTTTTTCCGTGTCCGCCAAGCCCCGGTGCTGTCCGGCCCGTTCGATTTTGCCAAGCCGGAAGATCGCGCCAAGCTCACCGAATTGCGGGTTGGGCTGACCACCGAGGCGCGCAGCCGCGATGGCGCGACCTATATTGCGTTCCTCGACACGTTGCCGCAGGTCAACCCCAAGGTGAAAATCGGCATATCCGGCTACTGCATGGGCGGGCCTTACACGATGTTGACGGCGGCTGCCGTGCCGGACCGGGTAGGTGCTGCCGCATCATTCCACGGCGGCGGCTTGGTCACCGACCAGCCCGACAGCCCGCATTTGCTGGCCTCAAAAATCAAGGCGCAGTATTACTTCGCCGTTGCTGCCAACGATGATCAGCGCGAACCGGACGCCAAGGTGAAATTACGCGAGGCCTTCGCCGGCAAGCCGGCAACGGTGGTGGTCTATGACGGCTGCTTGCACGGCTGGTGCGTCAATGACGGTATGGTTTACAACGCGGCCGGCGCTGAACGGGCTTTTGCTGAACTCATTGCGCTCTACAAAAGGGCGCTGGTTTAGGGTTTCGCTGCTGCCGCGCTGGGGCTTTCCAACCCGAGGCCGCTGACCTTGCCGAACAGCGCGAACAACCGCGCCAGATCGGCCGCCGGCAGCGCGGGCTGGGACAGGGCTGCGACGTTGGCACGCAAATGGTCGGCGCTGCCAGTGCCGAACAGCACAACGTCAACACCGGCGGAATGTCGGGCGAACCGGTAGGCGGCTTCGGTCAGACTGGCAGCACCCCCTGGGTGGACCAGAAAGTCGAGTGGCGCATCGCTTGCCGCCAACGCGGCTGGTACCTGGCCGGACGCCACCAGGTCACGAATGCTGGCCGCAAGGAAATCAGGCCGCGCGAAAATGCTGCGCACCGCGTGCATCACCAGAGTGCCGACGCCCTTGGCCTGGGTATGCGGGAACAAAGTATCGCTGGCGGTGCGGTGCAGCATGTTGAACGCCACCATCACCACGTCCCACACACCGTCCGCGGCGGCCTGCCGCAGGACCCCATGGGTCTGGTCCCCGGCGCCTGATTCCGTGATCCCGAGGAACCGGATTTTACCCTGATCGCGCGCCTTGTGCATCGCCGGCACCAGCGCCATCGCATGGTCGTACTGCCCTGGCGCCACGCCATGGAGCTGGAAAATATCGACATAATCGGTGCCAAGCAGGCGCAACGATGCGTCCAGACCGGCCATCAACTGGTCCGGCGTTTGCGCTACATCGCCGACGCGCGCCATGAACTTGGTGGCCACCACCACGCTGTCACGCGGGATATCGCGGATCGCCTGGCCGACAATTTCCTCGGTGCCGTATTGCGCGGCGGTGTCGATCAGATTGATCCCGCAATCTATCCCGAGCCGCACCAGCGCCACCGCCTCGGCTGGCGTCTTGCCGGTGGAGATTCCCAGCCGGCTGAAGCCGCCACAGCCAAGTCCTGCCACACTCACACGCAAACCGGTGCGGCCAAGGGTCGTGTACTCCATGCTCGATCAATCCTGTTCTGATGCTTCGGTTTGCGCGGGCGGTGCCACACCACGTCGGGATAGGCCCAGTCTGGCGCCTCATCAATCCCGGCTTGGCTGCGGGAGCGTAAGGCCAACCTCCGCCCCGGATTTTTTGGGGCAGGGGGCGATGCCATCACGCCACCCTTGCATTGTCTGCGGTTGAATAGTCGCAAATTTATCCGCTAAGACCTATCCAACATCGTGCGTCCGCTGCCGAATATCTGGAGCCATTGATATGACCGACTACACCCCACCCGCGATCTGGACCTGGAACAAGGAAAATGGCGGCCGTTTCGCCAGCATCAACCGACCCATAGCCGGCCCCACCCACGACAAGGACCTGCCGGTTGGCAAGCATCCATTCCAGCTCTATTCGCTCGCCACGCCGAACGGGGTGAAGGTGACGGTGATGTTTGAGGAACTTTTGGCCCTCGGCCACACAGGCGCGGAATACGATGCCTGGCTGATCAGCATCGGCAAGGGCGACCAGTTCGGCAGCGGGTTTGTCGGGGTGAATCCGAACTCCAAAATCCCGGCGCTGATGGATCGCAGTGGCAAGACGCCGATCCGGATTTTTGAATCCGGCGCCATTCTGGTGCATCTGGCGGAGAAGTTCGGCGCGTTCCTGCCGACCGAGGCCGCCGCCCGCGCCGAGTGCCTGTCGTGGCTGTTCTGGCAGATGGGCAGCGCGCCGTATCTTGGCGGTGGGTTCGGGCATTTCTACGCCTATGCGCCGACCAAGATCGAATATGCGATCGACCGTTTTGCGATGGAAGTGAAGCGCCAACTTGACGTGCTTGATCGTCGCCTCGGGGAAGCCGAATATCTCGGCGGGGCCGAGTACACCATCGCCGACATGGCGGTTTGGCCGTGGTACGGGGCGCTCGCCAAAGGCCTGGTGTATGGCGCCGGTGAGTTCCTGCAGGTCCAGGACTACAAGAACGTGCAGCGCTGGACTGACGCGATCGCGCTGCGCCCCGCCGTGCAACGTGGCCGCATGGTCAACCGCGCAACCGGGGAACTTTCGAGCCAGTTGCACGAACGCCATGACGCGAGCGATTTTGACACCAAGACCCAGGACAAGCTGGAAGCCGCTAGCTAGAGCGGGTTCCGATCCAAAGTCGGCTGGCGCAGACGCCGTTTGGTTGCCGCATAGGCCGCGGCGTCGAGCGCCAGCAGGCCCTGGGCCGCCTGGGTAAGTGCGGCGTCAAACACATCGGCATCCACTGCTTCGTCGAGGTAGCCGGCAATCACCGCCTCATCCGGCGCATAAAGCGTGGCGCGGATCACCGACTGGGTGAGCGCCGATGGCGCCAGCCGGTCACGCGCCAGATCGATGCCGAGTTGCGGCAGCGGCAGTCCGATCGCGGTCTCATTCAGCCCAATGCGAAACGCCCCGCGCACCCCGATCCTGATATCGCCGGTCAGCAACAGCAGCCCACCGGCGGCCACCGAATGCCCGGTGCAGGCCAAGATCAGCGGCTGCGGGTGCACATAAAGCCGCGCCAGCAGCGCCATGCCAGCTTCGGTCATCGCGGTTCGTTGCGCCGCATCACCACCGCGAATGACTTTCAGGTCAAACCCGCCGCACAAAACGCCCTGCCGGCCGCGAATGACAACGATTTTCGCCTCGGCAGCCGCCTGATCCAGCCCGGCGGCTATTGCTTGCGCCATCGCGAGCGACAATGCGTTGGCCTTGCCGTCATCCATGGTCAATGTCGCAACGCCGTCACGCAGGTCGAATGAAACGAGTTCGGTCATACCAATGGCTCCTGAAAATATCGCGCTGTGCGCGTCGCGCGCTTGCCGACGTGTCGGCTCCACGCGATCATGGTCTAGCCGATTTCAATGCGTCTGGAAGGAACACCCAGTTCGATGCTGTTATACGAACATCCGCTGTCGTCGTACGTGCAAAAGGTGAAGATCGCCCTGCGCGAAAAGAATATCCCGTTTACGGTTGAGCGGCCGGATCGACTGGGGTCCGGCTCCGCTGCTGGCGCGTTCCTTGACGGCAATCTTCGTGCCGAGGTTCCGATGCTGGTCGATGGCGCGGTGCGCATCATCGATTCGACCATCATCCTCGAATATCTTGAGGACAAGGTTCCAACCCCGGCGCTGCTGCCGCGTGACCCCGCCGAGCGTGCACGGGCGCGCATGATTGAGGATATGTGCGACACCAGCTATGAGGCGATTAACTGGGGGATCGGCGAAATCCTCTGGTTCCACCGCGCCGAGGGTGCGCTGGAAGCCCGTTTGCGCGCCGCCGCCGCCGCGCAGACCACCAAGATCCGGCATTGGCTGGAACAGCAATTGGGAGAGCGCGCGTGGTTTAACGGCGATCATTTCGGGTGGGCCGACCTGTCGGTCGCGCCGTATCTCAACCGGTCGGTGCTGTTCGGCATGGGGCCGGCGACCGGCACGCCGCTCGACCTATGGCTCACGCGTATCCGCCAACGGCCTTCGGTTGCTAAAACATTCGAGGAGTTCATGGCGGCCCAGGCGCAAATGTCCGACGCCTTCCGTCGGCTCGAGTCCGGCGAGATGCGCCGCGAATATCGTGACCACCGGCTGGAATGGATGATCAAGTCAGGCGGCATGGAAGTCGTGCTCGACGGCGTGGCGAAGAATAATATTCGGTTTACTTGGCCGACCGCCTGATCGTCTGGGTTTGCCAGTGATGAACCCCGAACCGCCGATCAGGCATTTCTATGGATGGGCGACCCCGAACTCCCAGCGTGTCTCAATCATGCTGGAGGAACTTCAGCTCGCCTATACCGCGCATGGCATCAATATCCGTGCGCGGGCTCAGTTCGCGCCCGAAATCCTGGCCCTAAATCCCTACGGCAAGATCCCAATCCTGGTGGAAACCCACGCGGGGGTTCCGCCCCTTGTCATCTTCGAATCCGGCGCGATCCTGATGCATCTGGCGGAACACAACAGCCGGTTCTTGCCGGCCGACGGCGCGCTGCGGACCACAACCCTATCGTGGCTGATGGTCGTGTTGACCTCGTTGGGTCCGTTCTCCGGGCAGGCGCATCACTGGACCGAGCTTGCCGCCGAACAGCCTGCGGTCGCGCAGACCCACAGCGTCGCGCTGGTGACGCGGGTTTACCGCCTGCTCGATGCCCGCCTGGCGGAAATGCCTTATCTGGCGGGCGATGCCTATTCGGTGGCCGATATTGCAGCCTATCCCTGGATCGCGCGGCATGGCTGGGCGTGGCAGGCGCTTGGGGACTACAAGGCCCTGGCGGCCTGGTTTATTCGGGTCAGCGCCCGTCCGGCAGTGCAGGCCGGCATGCGTGTGCCGGCGGGCGCGAAACTGGACTAGAAACTTGGACAGGATTGCCACGATGACCCATCTATTTCGCCTCGTGTTCGTCCTGTCGCTCGGTGCCAGCCTCGCCAGCGCCCAGCCGGCGTCGGACCGGGTGTTGCGCATCGTGCCCAATGCCGATTTGCAGACGCTTGACCCGATTGTGACCACGGCAGGCGTGGTGTCGAGCCATGCCCACATGGTTTACGATCAGCTGTTCGGCCGCAATGCGGCGCAGTTGCCGCAGCCCCAAATGGTTGAGAGCTTTGGCAATTCTGCCGACGGTCTGGTTTGGCGCTTCACGCTGCGCGACGGGCTGTTGTTCCATGATGGCGCACCCGTTACGGCTGACGACGTTGTCGCCTCGCTGCGTCGCTGGGGGGCGCGCGACCCGCATGGCCGCCAGATGATCGCGATCACCGACAGCCTGGCCGCCGAGCCGGATGGCCGAACCGTCATCTGGCGGTTGCGCCGGCCCTATGGGCTGATGCTTGAGGCGCTGTCCAAGCCGGCGGGCAACATGCCGGCGATCATGCCGGCGCGCATTGCCGCCACCGACCCTTTCAAGGCGGTGCAGGACCCGATCGGCAGCGGCCCCTTCATCTTCCAGCGCGACGAATGGGTGCCCGGCAGCCGCGTGGTTTATCGCCGCAATCCGGCCTATCGCCCCCGCAACGAGCCAGCCGAGGGCACCGCCGGCGGCAAGATGGTGTACGTTGATCGTGTCGAATGGCTCAACATCGCCAACGCGCAAACGGCCGCCTTGGCGCTGATCACAGGTGAGATCGACTATGTCGAAACCCCAGGTGTCGATTTTCTGCCGATGCTTACCAGCCGCGGCGTGCGCACGCTGCGGACCAACATTTTGGGCGCGCCGGGCATGATCCGGATGAACCATCTCCATCCCCCGTTCAACGATGTGCGCGCCCGACAGGCGCTCATGCTGGTGGTTGACCAGGAGGAATTTCTGCAGGCGATGTTCCCCGATTTATCGCTCACCCAGGTTTGCCACGCCTTCTTTGTGTGCGGTTCGCCGCAGGAAACCGATGCCGGCGTGCCATCTGGGCTAGGTCGTAGCCCCGAACGGGCGCGTGAACTGTTACGGCAAAGCGGCTATGATGGTCGGCCGTTGGTCATTATGGACCCGACCGACAATCCGTTCATGCATGCCGCTACACTGGTGATGGTGCAGCAAATGCAGGCAATCGGCTTTCGCACCGACGTACAAGCAACCGATTTCGCCACCATGGCAACCCGCCGTGCCAGCCGGAAGCCGCCCCAGGACGGCGGCTGGGACATCGGGCTGACATTCTGGAACGGACTGGGCGCGTCGGACCCGGTGGGCAACGTGCCGATGCAGGCGTCCTGCGATAAGGCTTGGCCCGGATGGCCCTGCGATGCCGCGCACCAGGCGCTGATCGACGCCTACCCCTACGCGCCCACCGCCATCGCGCGCCGCCAAATTCTCGACGACTTGCAGATCAGCGCCTACCGGATCGTGCCTTATGTGCCGTTTGGCCAGTGGTTCCTGCCAGTTGCCTATAGTCCGCGCTTGACCGGGGTGCTGTCGATGCCCGGCATCATCGTGCCGTGGAATATCCGCAAAGCGCCGCGGGCGGGGTGATTGCTGGCAAATCTAGAGCATCATCCGATCGAATAGGCAAGCCGATCGGATGATGCTCTATGCTGCCACCATCAGGCGCGGGCGAACCTGCACGAATATGAATAGCCTTAGGTGACCGGATTTGCCGCTCAAACGCTCGACCCAAGCCTTTACAATGTGATCCGACAGCCAGGCAGAAAAAGCCGCCGTTTGGAGCCTATTGATATTGCCAACCTTGGCGTGACCAATACGGACCATGATTGCATGAGGATCATGGTCACTGGCTGGTTCCGGAACAATCTGCACAGGTTCGCCAAGCTCTATAACTCGGCCAATTTTAGCTGAATAATCGCGAAAACCTGCGACTTCCAGCATGAGATCGCATTGATCGACCCGCCCATTCAGCGGGTCCACCAGCGAAAACCCATCATTGGGTAACTTGGCTTCGGTTAGACCCAGCAGCCCGAAATCAGATAAACCGGCATCAGGCGGTATCCGGAAGTGGCGAGAATAATTGCCGAAATCTGAGCGCGAACGCGGCGGCAGACGGCGGCCAAGCGTCTGGATCACGCCATCGCGATGCTCCCGAGACTCCAACCTGAATGCTGGGTATCCGACATATCCAGCGTCACGCAGGTCATCGAAGCTGCGCCCGCTGTTCAGTTTCGAAAATTCTGGTCCAGGAACCAAATATGTCAGGCGAGCATCCGAGCCGTCGCGACCGACCAGACCTACCGCCCAGCGAAAACGATCACCTGCAGGTGCCTGCCAAGCCAGGACCAAGCGGTCAGGTTCGATGATGCGCTCAAGCCAGTGTTCCACGTCACGCTCCTAATGCAGTACCGATCAGCATCCGCCGGCGCCGAAGTAGCTCCGCTACAAACTGCGCCCGCACCTCAGTAAAGCGCGAATGGGTACCGAGAAACAGGCAATTTTGCAGGATATCAGTCACACGCAACGGCGCGAATCGAAGCACATTTCTCATTGCTTCGCCAGCCTCGGGGAAAGCGTCCAGGTAGCGGACACAGTGATGGATGTGCTGGCCGCGTTCGTCGTCCGCCGCACTCCACCCGCAATGGTGATGCCCACGCCGGATATAGCCATTAAATTGGGCTTCGGTCCAAGGCCGCAGGAGCTTCGAGTCTGGAATCTCATGCCCAAGGCTCGTTCCATTATCAAATGCAGGCGCCATTTCAATCATTGGCAGCGTCCCATGACGACTTCGCCAGGTAAGCCCCCAATTGTCCGGATGGCGGTCCGAATTTCCAATCAGGGCATCGAACACAAGTATTTCGCCCCACCAATTGACGGCATCGGTCACGCCATAGCGTCGGCTTAGAATGGCGTTGGTTCGGACCCCATGCGGGCGTCCGGTTTTTTTGTCGCGGATCGTCCTGAGCAACAGGTCCGATCCGTGCACAAATCTGGTTTCGTGATCGTCACCGGGATGGCCGTAGAAAAACTCCATCAGAACGCCGATCCGACCGTCCGAATCCTGGGCGACCAGACATCGCGGGATGGTAACACCGGTGCCAAGAGACATCTCGTACGCAATCACCTCGGACCATATCTGGTGTTCCTGCCATCCCTCGGGCGTTTTGAATATATATCTGTGGCCGGGGATAACCTCCGAGGATTGCAAATCCTCCGGGCAGATAAGGAGAGTCTTCGGTTGCGACCCGACGGGGAACACCGGGCTATCTTCGTCCGGCGCCCAATTGCCTATACGAAGAATGTGCGACTGCATGCTCTATCGACCGAATAGGCAGAACGCATGTGTCACAAGCCGTTACCTTCATCAACTCGTTTACGCAGTGTTGGTGTCCCCGGCGGGATTCGAACCCACGGCCCCCAAATTAGGAATCTGGTGCTCTATCCGGCTGAGCTACGGAGACATCGGCAACCTTTATAGCGCCCGCGCGCTCACAAGTCAGCCCGGTTTGTGCAGCCCTTGCCGTTGGTCTGGACGGGGCAGCATAGTTGCTGGAAATGGAGGACGTTCTGATGCCGATAACCGCGACCCGCCTGCTCGATCACCCGATCATCGGCCCTGACCTCGACCCCAGCATCGGCGTCAACATCCAAGGTCCGTCGTTGATCCGGGTGCCGGATTGGGTCGTGGACAGGCTCGGCAATTACTACCTTTATTTCGCCGACCATAAGGGCAGCTACATCCGCCTCGCCTATGCTGACCGCTTGACCGGTCCGTGGCGCATCCATGGTCCTGGCTGCCTGCATCTCGCCCAGTCGGGGTTTCCGACCATCCCGCCAGAGGTAACCCCGGCACAACTGGCCGCTCAGGAGGCTCGCTATCGTGCTCGGGGGGCGACGATTTCGCATGATGTGCTGGCTGAGATTACCACCCCGCATATCGCGTCGCCCGATG
>JANYCX010000003.1 GCA_025360065.1 Acetobacteraceae bacterium
TGAACATTGCCACCGTATGGCTCACTCCTTCCCCGCCTCGCCATGCACACCACCGGACATCCGGTCGGTCAATGCCAGCAGCACCCCCGAGGCCACGAAGGTGACGTGGATGGCGATGCTGAACATCAATTCGCGGTCCGAGGTGGTTCCAATCGACATGAACACCCGCAGCAACTGGATCGCGGAAATTGACACGATGGACGCCATCAATTTCAACTTCATCCCGGTGAAATCGATCTTGGTCAACCAGATCGGCCAAGTGCTGCTTTCGCCGGCGCGGATGCTGCTGATGAAATTCTCGTAGCCGGAGAAGATGATAATCAGCACCAAGCTGGCCGCGAGCGTCAGGTCCACTAGCCCGAGCACGCCGAGGATAATGTCGGATTCGGTCGCTAACAGCATGGTCTCGGCGAGATGGAAGGTGTGCTGACCGGCCTTGACCAGTAGTGCCACCAATCCGACCAGCAGGCCTAGAAAAAATGGCGCAAGCAACCACCGGCTGGCCAATAGCACTCGTTCAAGCGTGCGCATCGTCGTCTTTGTCCTTAATCCTGCGAGATTAGCCGTATATACCTGAACCGCCGCCGCCCCTGATCCGGCGGTCTGACGGCAGCGTCTCGCCATTGATGGCACACCCCACCGCCTCGGCGATACGGATGCCGTCCACCCCGGCTGACAGGATGCCGCCGGCGTAGCCTGCCCCCTCGCCGGCCGGGAACAGGCCTGGGGTGTTCGGGCTTTGGCCGTCCTCGCCGCGGTCGATACGCAACGGCGCGGAGGTGCGGGTTTCGACCCCGGTCAGCAGCGCGTCGCCCATCGCGAAGCCGGGGATATCGCGGTCAAAGGCCACCAATGCCTCGCGCATCGCCACCACCGCAAAATCCGGCAGGCAGTCGGCGAGGTTAGCGGGCGTGACACCAGGGCGATACGAGGGGGCGACCGGGCCGAGGGTGGTCGAAGCCCGGCCGGCGAGAAAATCCCCGAGCCGTTGCGCCGGCGCGCGGTAATTCGATCCGCCGGCGACAAAGGCGCGGCCCTCCCAATGGCGTTGGAAGTCAATGCCGGCCAGGGGGCCGCCCGGGTAGTCATCGGGGGTGATGCCGACCACGATGCCGGCGTTCGCATTGCCTTCATTGCGGGAATACTGGCTCATCCCGTTGGTCACCACCCGGCCGGGTTCGGAGGCGGCTGCGACCACGGTGCCGCCCGGACACATGCAGAAGCTATAGACCGAGCGCCCGTTGCTGGCATGGTGGGTGAGTTTGTAATCGGCCGCCCCGAGGATTGGATTGCCGGCAAACCGGCCCCAGCGGGCGCGGTCGATCAGCGACTGCGGATGCTCGATACGCACCCCGAGCGAGAAGGCTTTGGCCTGCATCGCAACCCCGGCTTCGTGCAGCATTGCAAAGGTGTCGCGCGCCGAGTGCCCGACCGCGAGCACCACCTGGCGTGCCGCGATGGTGGTGCCGTCGTCGAGCCGCACCCCGCGCACCGAACGGTCATCAGCCAGGTCGATGCCGCAAACCTTGCTTTCGAAGCGATATTCGCCACCCAACGCCTCAATCCTGGCGCGCATGCTTTCGACCATGCCGACCAGCCGGAAGGTGCCGACATGGGGCTTGCTGAGCCAGAGAATTTCCTCCGGCGCCCCGGCGCGGACAAATTCGGTGAGCACTTTGCGGCCATGATGCAGACGGTCGGAAATCTGGCTGTGCAGCTTGCCGTCCGAAAACGTGCCGGCGCAGCCCTCGCCGAACTGGACATTCGATTCCGGGTTGAGCACGCCGCGCCGCCACAGGCCCCAGGTATCTTTGGTCCGCTCGCGCACCACCTTGCCGCGTTCCAGCACGATCGGGCGGAAACCCATTTCCGCAAGAACCAGCGCCGCAAACAACCCGCACGGCCCGGCGCCGATCACCAGCGGGCGCGCGGCACTGCCTTGGGCGCTTGTGACCGGGCGATAGGTGGTGTCGGGGGTTTGGCGCAAGGTCGGGTGGCGGGTTTCGTCGGCGACGGTAACATCGACGGTGTAGGTCAGCCGGATCGCGTTGCGGAACCGCGCATCGGGCGCTCGGCGGAAGACCTGGAAGGCGATCGGGGTTTCACCCAAGCGCGCAGCGATGGCGGACGCCAGCGCCTCGGGTGGATGATCGAGCGGGAGTTTGATTTCGGTGAGGCGGAGCATCGGCGCTCTATGCCACAGCGCCTCTTGCGCCGCGACTGCCGGCGCGGTCAGGATGGGGAAAACCGGGAGAGACTCATGCGCTTTGCCAATAAAACCGTCATCGTCACCGCCGCCGGGTCCGGGATTGGCCTCGCCATCGCCCGGCGTTTTGCCGCCGAAGGGGCCAATCTCAGCCTGTCTGATCTTGATCTGGCCAAACTGAAGGCGGCAACCGCAGACCTGGAGCAGGACAAACTGCTCACCAGCCACACCGATGCCGCCAACATGGAGGCGATGGAGGCGATGATCGCGGCGACCGTGGCGCGCTTTGGCGGCATTGATGTCATCGCCAATAATGCCGGCATCGGCAGTTTCGGGCCGGTCACCAGTTTGGACCCAGCGCGCTGGCACAAGGTGTTTGCGACCTGCGTTGACAGTATCTTCTACGCCGCCCGCTTCGGGTTGCCGCATCTGATCAAATCGGGTGGTAACATGGTCAATACCGCCTCGATTTCTGGGCTTTACGGCGATTACGGATTTTCGGCGTACAATGCCGCCAAAGGCGCGGTGGTGAACCTGACCCGCAACCTCGCGATCGATCATGCCCGCGATGGCGTTCGGGTCAACGCGATCTGCCCGGGCCTGACCGCGACGCCGGCGACCACCTGGCTGCGCGAAACCCCCGCCATTCGCGATGCCTATGCCGACCGGCTGCCGATGGGCCGCGCCGGCCGCCCCGATGAAATGGCGGCGGCGGTGGCGTTCCTGGCGTCCGACGATGCATCCTACATCACCGGCCATTGCTTAGTGGTCGATGGCGGGCTAACGGCTGCAACCGGTCAGCCGAATTTTTCCCGCCTGCGGGAAACCTGACACAACGCGGCGAATACGGCAGAAAGCCTTTATGGTGTTCGTTCCAAAATTCTCGCGCTGGCGCTGGCTCGCCTGGGCCGTGCTTTATGCACTCGTTGTGCTTTATGTCAGCACCGTGGTGAGTGTGTATGGCTTCCGCCCGGCGCATTTCGATCTGGCGGAAGGCTGGCGGCGGTTTTTGCTGGTCCGCTATATCGATCATGGCTCGGACCAGCGGGCCGACTGGACGGCCAACCTGCTGATGATTGTCCCGCTTGGGTGGATGCTGACTGCGTGGCTGTGGCCGCGGCAGCGCTTAGGGTGGCGGGTGCCGGCGGCGCTGGCGGCGTTGCTTCTGGCGCTGGCTTATGTGCTGGCGGTGAAGTTTATCCAGCTTTGGTTCCCGCGCACCGTGACCATTAACTACATCACCGCCCAGGCGATCGGCGCGGCGGTCGGGGTGCTGGCCTATGCATTGGGGCATCCGTTTCTGGGTCGCGCGGTGCATCATTTGCATTTCGGCGGGCAGTCCGGGCTGGTGGTGACGCTGAGCTTCGCGAGCCTGGCCGCCGGTGTGTTTACCTTGGTGCCGTTCGATATCGTCGTCTCAGCGCAGGATTTCAGCGAGCGTCTGGCGGCGCTGCCACGATTTTTGCTGAGCATTCCGGGCGACGCCCGTTCGGTTGGGGTGCGCGGTGTGCTGGTGCTTGGCGCCATCGGGCTTGCGTCGCCGATGGGCATGCTGCTCGAAGTGCTGCGGCCGGGGCGATCCTATCAGCTCATCGCGTTGACCGGATTGGTGGCGATGACTGCCCTGCTGGTTCCGTCGCTGTTCATCATCAGCACCCAGCCGGCGCTGATTTCCATCCCGATCCATGTGATCGGCTTTGTTGCCGGCGCCTGGGTGATGCGCTGGCTCGCGGACCGCGATATTTCAGTGGCCCGCCTTTGGCTCGTCCGCGGCGCGTGGTTGATGGTCCTGCCCTATCTGGCGCTGCTGGTGGTGACCAATGGTCTGTTCGCCACCGGCTGGAAATCCCTGGCCACCGCGCTGGCGGACCCGATCAATCCCAACCGGATCTGGCCACTCTGGACCTATTATAACATCAGCAAAGCCCAGGCGATCGCGAGCCTTGCCACCCATGTGGCAATGTATTTGCCCATTGGCGTGCTGGTATGGGCGATTGCCGGCGCCGGGCGCGGCCGGGTGTGGCTGGCAGCGATGCTGGGATTGCTGCTGGCGACAGCGATGGAATGCGGGCGCTGGTTGCGACCGGGGCTGATCCCCGACATCAATAATCTCGCGGTCGGCGCGCTGGCGGCCTATTGCGGGGTTTGCTTTGCCGGGTTTGCCTGGGCGCTGCTGATCGAGCTGGCGGGTGAGCGAAAATCACAGCCCCGCCGCGGCCTCGGGCGGTATCTCTAGATGTTCACCCGCCGGATGTCGGCCGGCATTGCCGCTGTCGCCATGGGCGCGATCCTGTACGGGCTCTATCGCTATCCCTTGGCCTGGCCGCTGTCCATTGCGCTGTTCGGCTATGCCGCCTGGCTGTGGCGGCGCAGCGAGGCTTGGCTGGTGGTTATTCCGGCGGTGCTGCCGGCCTATGATCTGTCGCCGTGGAGCGGCTGGCTGGTGGTGGGGGCGTCGGATTTTTTTATTCTGACCACCATCGCCATCATGGCGCTGCGCCATCCGCCGCAATGGGTGGATTTCTGGCCTGGGCGCACCGCCGCCTGGATCGCCGGCCCGTTTCTGGCGTTTTTCACCCTGAGCACGCTGATCGGCATTGCCGTGCCGCCCCCGCCCGGCGGCAGCGATAATCTGTATCTTACGGCTTGGGAGACCATCCGGCTCGCCAAGCCCTTGTGGGTAGCGATCATCCTGCTCGGCTTGGCCCGTGCACGCGCGCGCACCGATGGCGATGCAATGATCTGGTTCGGCTTTGGCATGGTGGCCGGACTTGGCGCGGTATCGGCCATTGTGGTGGCCGAGCGGCTGGTGTTTCCGGGCCTGTTCGATCTGGCGCGGGATTACCGGGTGGTGGGTCCGTTTGGCAGCATGCATGTCGGTGGCGGCCATATCGGCGCGTATATCGCGTTCAGCCTGCCGTTCCTCAATGTTTGTCTGGTGCATCGACGGCGCTGGTCATTGGTGGTGCTTGCGGTGGTGGCGGTGCTGGCGGCTTATGCGTTGCTGGTCACCTTTGCGCGCACCGCCTATGGCGCGGCTTTGGTCGGTGCCATGGTTGCAGCCTTCGGGGCGCCGGCGGTAGGCTGGGTGCGCCGCCGCAAACCGATCACCATCGGGATTGTTTCCTCGGTTATTCCGCTGCTGATCGGGGCTGCGGTGATCGCGATCGGGCTCGACACCAGCTACATGGGCAGCCGTGCACGGGCAATCGCCAGCGACCTCACCACCCGGACCAATAACTGGACCGCAGGCGTGGGGCTAGTTGACCATAGCGTCGCCGGGCAGCTTTTTGGCATGGGGCTGGGCAGCTATCCGAGGATCGCCGACAAGCGCCTGCCGCCGGGTCAGGGGCCGAGCAATTTTGTCCGCAAATTCGGCGTTGACGGCACCACGCTGGTGCTGACCATGGAGGAACAGATCTATTTCGGCCAGAAGCTGTCGATCGAATCCGGCACAACCTATCGTTTGCGGCTGCGCGTGCGGGCAGCGGTGGCGGGCAGCCTGGGGGTGAGCCTGTGCCAGAAAATGCTGCTCTATTCGGAAAACTGCCAGGGCATCGGCCAGACCTTATCCGATCCCGGAAGCTGGGTGGTGATCGACCGCGATATTCGCGCCCCGGTCCACGCCGAGGCGGAGGGGAGTCTGGCCCGGTTTCGCCCCATCGAGCTCAGTTTCAGTGTGCGCGACGGCTATGCGGTCGAAATCGGCGCCATTAGCCTGACCGATCGGCAAGGCGGTGAACATGTCAGCAATGGTGATTTCAGCGATGGCTTGACGCGGTGGAATTTCACCGATGACCATCACTGGTCGTGGCGCATCTTCAACCAGTATTTGATGACCTATTTCGAACTTGGGGTGCTGGGCGTGCTGGCGGCCTTGGTATTGGGGGTTGCAGCCTTCGCCGGCGCGGCGCGTGGGATGGGGGATGGCGATCCGATGGCGGCCTGCCTCGCCCCGGCGCTCGCGGCAATTGCGGTGTCGTTCATGTTCGATGCCATTCTCGAAGCGCCCAGGCTGGCGCTGCTGTTTTATCTGATGCTCGGGTTCGGGCTCGACTATCTCAGGATGGTGGTGCCTGACGCTGTTCGCGCAGGCTCCACAAAATCCCTGCCGCGGTAACCGCCGCGCCCACCAGCACCAGCGCGTCAATCGCCTCGCCATAAAACGCGGCGCCGACCACCGCGATCAGCGGCACCCGGAGGAAGTCGAGCGGCACCACCAGGGTTGCATCGCCATAGCGGAAGGCGTTGGTGAGGCAGACATGGGCGGCAAGGCCCGCAATCAGCAGCACCAGGGCGAGCGGCGCCAATGACCAGCCCAGCCCGGCCCAGATCGCAGTCTGGCCATCGATCAGGACATGGGCGGTATAGTTCATCGGCAATTGCATCAGGTTCATCCAGAACAGGATGGTGAGCACGTTGTTGCGGCCGGTGAGGAATTTTGTCGTGGTCAGCTGCACCCCGAACATCACCGCCGCCGCCAACACCAGCAAGGCCCGGGTATCGAAACTATGCAGCCCCGGACGCAAGATGATGAGCACGCCGACAAACCCAAGCCCGACGGCGGCTATGCGGCCGCGTGTCAGCTTTTCGCCGAGGAACATCACCGCCAGCACCATCGTCCAGGCCGGGGTGGTGAATTCGAGCGCAAACACCGTCGCCAGCGGCAGCAGCACCACCCCCCAGGCCCAGCAGACCTGGGCGGCACAATGGACGACATTGCGCATCACATGGAGGTGCAACGGCAGCGGCCAGGCAATGCCACCGCGCGCCAGGCCGTAAATGCCGAGGATCGCCACGCCGCCGAGGCTGCGCAGGGTCAGCACCTCATAAACCGACATCGCCGATGACAGCCCACGGATGGCCAGGGCCAGGGTGCAGAACGACACCAGCGCGCCGCCCATCCAGGCAATCACCCGCCCGAGATTGGTCATTGCCGTAATAACCGCCGCAATTGCGCCCGCGCCGGCGCGGTGGCGCGGTCAGCCGCGTCCACCCCGATCCGCCCAAGCGCATGGGCACGGCTGTTCAACAGCCCGACATTGCTGGCCGCTGCATCGCCGGGTCCGAGATGATTTTCCGCCATGTCGGGATCGGCTGACGACATGTTGGCGAGCAGCAGCCCCGGGCGACCGGTTTGGTTTTCCAGCCAGTTGCCACGCAAAGTAATGATCGGGCTGTGCCACAGGCTACGCAGCGCGATTGCGGTCGGGTCCTGGGCATTGGGGCCGAACACGAAGCGATTAGTGTCGGCCAGCAGATCACCGGCAACCGAAACCAGCGGACCGCCAGGATCGGCGGCGGTAAATTCATTGCCGGACAATAATGTGCGCGCTGCCCCCGAGCGCAGCAGCATCCCGCCGCGCCGGGCACTGAAACGCGATCGTTCCACCCGCAATTCGGCCACCCCTCCGACCTCAAGCCCCGCCCGGCAGCGCCCTTCGGTGCAGCGGCCATTATCGTCAAACACACTGTCCACGATGGTGATGCGGGCGCGCGCCACCCCGGCTGCCAGCACGCCGACTTCGTTGTTGATGAACTGGCAATCAACGATGGCGAGATCGCCGCCCTGGGCGCGAATGCCCGCGCCATTGCGATCGGCGACCCGGATGCGGGTGAAGACGATGCCGCGGACCTGGACCGCATCGCCGCTGATGACGAAGGCCGCTTTGTCGCTACAGGCGACATCGGTGATCACAACGCCCGCGCCACGCCCGACGATGGTCAGCCGGTTGGCCCGCCAGTTGACGCAGTCATAATAGTCGCCGGGATCGATTTCGACGGTGTCACCATCGCTGATCTGGCGGGCAACCTCGCTGGGCAGCTTGAAGGCGCGATCCGCACCGACCTGGAATTGCCGCGCCGCGCCGGGTGCTGCCCAGAAAATCGCCAGCAGCAGCCATGCGCGCCACATGAACGTCATCCCACCGAGGTCGGGTCGCGCAATTGCTGGCCGGCGAGGGTTTCGGAGAATTTCGCGATGGCGGTATGGTCCTGCCCCGGCCCCAGGGTTTTGGCGGCTGCCGCCCAGATCTCCCGGCACAACGCCGCAAACGGGGTGGCAACGCCGCCATCGCGGCCGATTTCGGTGGCGATCGACAAATCCTTGACCATCAGATCGAGGCTGAAGCCGCTATCGAAGCTGCGCGACAGGATGAACTGGCGCAGCTTCTTTTGCGTCGCGTTGTTCATTCCGGTCGAGGCGTTCAGCACATCGACCATGACAGCCGGATCTAGCCCCTGGGCCTGGCCCATCAGCAGGGCCTCAACCGCGATCAGGAAGCCGCCGCCGGAGACCAGATTGTTCAGCGCCTTCATCGCCTGCCCCGATCCAACCGCGCCGCAGGGCAGGATTGTGGTGCCCATCGCGGCGAGCACCGGGCGGACCCGCTCGATCACCGCCGCATCGCCGCCGACCATGATGGCGAGTTCGCCGGTTTTCGCGCGGGAAACCCCGCCCGACACCGGCGCATCGATCATCACGCTGCCGGCCGCGGCGATCTTGGCGGCCAGCGCCCGGGTGATGGCAGGTTGGCCGGAGGTCATGTCGATCACCACCGAACCGGGTTTGAGGCCAGCCAGCAGATGATCGGGATCATCAGCCACAACCCCCGCGACATGGGCGCTGGTGGGCAACATGGTGATGACGATGTCGGCGGCCGCCGCGAGCGCGGCCAAGCTATCGGCGGTTTGCCCACCGATCTGCTGGACGAAATTATCGGCAACCGCTTTGCGCGCATCGGCCACCAGCAGCCCGTAGCCGGCGCGCGACAGGCTGGCTGCCATCGGCCAGCCCATGTTGCCGATGCCGACGAAGCCGATGGAACAGCTCATTTGCCGTCAGCCTCGCGGAACACGTCGGAGGCGATCTTGAAGGCGTCGAGCCCGGCAGGCACTCCGGCATAGACGCAGCAGGCCAGGAAGATTTCCTTCATCTCATCGCGGGTGACGCCATTATTGACCGCGCCTTTGATGTGGAGGCGAAGTTCGTTGGGGCGGTTCAGCGCGGTCAGCATGGCGAGGTTGAGCATCGAGCGGGTTTTGCGGTCGAGGCCCGGGCGGGTCCAGATTTCGCCCCAGCAGAATTCGGTGACCATTTTCTGGAAATCGACCATGAAATCGTCGGCCTTGGCGATCGAGGCATCAACGTACTCGGCGCCCAGAACGGCACGGCGCATGGCGAGGCCGGCGCGGAAACGATCAGTGTCGAATTCCTTGCGCAGCGCCGGGCCGGCGGGTTTGGCGCTTTTGGCGGCGGGCTTTGCGGCGGCTTTTGCCATGATGGAAGTTTCCCTATGAGGTGGACAAATCGGACTCGGCACCGGCAGGGTAGGTTCAGGCACGTCCGCCGACAAGACGTGCGCAGGAGAACGCCACGATGACCCATCCCACCTACGAGATATTCGCGCTGCGCTACGCGCATTTTGCTGACCGCACCCAGGGCAGCAATCTGATGTTCCCCGACGATCATGCCGCCCCAATGCCGCTTGATTTCTATATCTGGGTAGTGCGCGGCAATGGCCGGACCATCGTGCTCGATACTGGTTTTGATGCCGCATCAGCAGCACGGCGCAACCGGCGGTGGATACGGTCGCCGATCGAAGCCCTGCGTGGCATTGGCGTTGATGCGGCCACTGTTGCCGATGTGGTGCTGAGCCATATGCATTGGGACCATGCCGGGCATTGGGCGGAGTTCCCGGCTGCCATATTCCATGTCCAGGACAGCGAAATGTCCTATTGCACCGGGCGCTGCATGGGCCATGAACTGTTGCGCCGGCCATTCGATGTCGAACATGTGACCATGGCGGTGCGCTACACCTTCGCCGACCGGCTGATCCATCATAGCGGCACTGCCGAAATTGCCCCCGGCATCACCTTGCATCTGGTCGGTGGCCATTCCGGCGGCTTGCAGATCATGCGGGTGCCGACCGCGCGCGGCTGGGTGGTGCTGGCATCCGACGCCACCCATTTCTGGCATAACATCCGCAAACGCTCGCCCTTCGTGCTGGTCCATAACGTGGAAAAATTGCTCGATGGCTGGGTGACCTGCGAGGCGCTGGCCGATGGGCCG
>JANYCX010000007.1 GCA_025360065.1 Acetobacteraceae bacterium
ATCCACCCGATCGGCGCCGTGGTCAGCGCCCTGATCGCGGCGGGGCTGCGGCTTGAATTCCTGCACGAACACGAGGCGGTGCCGTGGCGGATGTTCGAGGGGTTGGTGGCGGGGGCGGACGGGCTATATCGCTGGCCCGACAAGGCCTGGCTGCCGCTTTCGTACTCGCTGCGGGCGGTGCGCGGGGTTTCGTGAAGGCAAAGCCCCGCGCCTTGCTTCAGAAGATCTCGAACAGCCCGGCCGCGCCCATGCCGCCGCCGACGCACATGGTGACGATGCCGTATTTGGCGCCGCGGCGTTTGCCTTCGATGAGGACGTGTCCGGTCATGCGGGCGCCGGACATTCCGTAGGGGTGTCCGACGGAGATGGCGCCGCCGGAGACGTTGAGGCGGTCATTGGGGATGCCGAGGCGGTCGCGGCAGTAGATGACTTGGCTGGCGAAGGCTTCGTTGAGTTCCCAGATGCCGATGTCGTCGATTTTCAGGCCGTGTTGGGCGAGGAGTTTGGGTACGGCGAAGACGGGTCCGATGCCCATTTCCGAGGGGTCGCAGCCGGCGACGGCCATGCCGCGATAGGCGCCGAGCGGGGTGAGGCCGCGGCGTTCGGCTTCTTTGGCTTCCATGAGCACGGAGACGGATGCGCCGTCGGACAGTTGGGAGGCATTGCCGGCGGTGATGAATTTGCCGATTGCGATGCGTTGGCCGTCTTTGAAGACGGGTTGCAGCTTTTGCAGGTCGGCGAGCACGGTTTGCGGACGGTTGCCTTCGTCCTGGGCGACGGTGATCTGGCGGTCGGATGCGGTGTTGGTGGCTTTGTCGAAGACTTTCATTGATGTGGTCATCGGCACGATTTCGGCGGTGAAGCGGCCTTCGGCCTGGGCTTGGGCGACGCGCTGCTGGGATTGCAGGGCGTATTCGTCCTGGGCTTCGCGGGATACGCCGTATTTGGCGGCGACGATTTCGGCGGTTTCCAGCATCGCCATGTAGAGCGCCGGGTGGGAGGCGAACAAAGCCGGGTCTTGGCGGCGGAAATGATTGGCTTTTTCGTTTTGCACGAGGGAGATTGATTCGAGGCCACCGCCGATTGCGATGGTCATGCCGTCATGCATGATTTGTTTGGCGGCCGTTGCGATGCCCATCAGGCCGGACGCGCATTGGCGGTCCATTGACATGCCGGCGACGGATTCTGGCAGGCCACCGAGGAGGGCGCATTGGCGCGCGAAGTTGAAGCCGGTGGAGCCTTGTTGCAGGGCGGCGCCCATCACCACGTCATCCACTTCGGCGGGATCGATGCCGGCGCGTTGGACGGCGGCGGCGATGACATGGCCACCGAGGGACTGTGCCTGGGTGTCGTTAAAGCCGCCGCGATAGGCTTTGCCGATGGCGGTACGGGCGGTTGAGACAATGACGGCTTCGCGCATGGTGGTGGCTTCCTGGTTTGGGTTTCCTCTGAAAAGGATTCTATTGCAGGGTGGGTTTCAGGTCAAAAGCCGTGCAGTTTGATCAGGTCAAGCGCCAGGGTTGGGGTTTCGACCGGCAGGCGGGTGAAGCCGTGGTGAAGGTAGAAGGCTTCCGACGCCGGGGAAATCGCGTGGACCACAATAAGCCGTGCCGAAACTTGTTGGGCCGCGACGAGGGCACGGCGGGTAATGTCGTCGAGCATGGCGCGGCCCAGTCCGGCGCCTTGCCAAATGCGGTCGATAGCCAGCCGCCCGAGGATAACGGCGGGAATGGTGCGCGGCATGTTGCGGCGCATGGCACCGGTGGCTTCATGGGCGAGAATTTGACCCATGCTGAGCGCGTAGTACGCGACGATGCGGGTGCCATCGGGCGGGCAGGCGACGTAGGTGCGGCTTGCGCCGGATTGCAAATTATCCCAGGCGCGTTTTCGCAGCCAGTCGTCGAGGACAGATTCGCCGGAGTTGAACTCTGATGCGTCGTGGGATTGGGTCAGCAGGGCAGGGGCGGTAACCGGCCGCCGATCAGCCAACTTGCCACGGCAATTTGGCGGCGCGCAGGCGCTGCATGCCGGCGGCTTCGGCCGCCGTGGGTTCGGCGTCCATCCAATCCATGATGCGCTGGAAGTTTTCGGCATCGGTGTGCAGGGTAGTTTGGTCGAGCAGCACGTTCTTCGCGGCGTAAAGCGCCGATGCCAACATGAACTGCGAGCGATTAGCGCCAACGAGGTCGGCGGCCTGATCGATTAGGTTCCGATCCTGCGCGCGGGCACGCAGATGAATGTTGACCTCGGCGAGGGGGAGCATTTGGTTCATGATTAAACCTTAGCTGAATGTGTTGCGGATGTCCACACAAAACCGTCAGATGTAGTGTTCGCCCAGCGGGGTGAAGCCGTTGAACTTCTGGCTGGCGTAGGTGGTGGTGTAGGCGCCGGTGGACTGGATTTCGACCAGATCGCCATGGGTCAAGGCCAGTGGCAGGCGGTAATTGCTGCGTTCGTACATGATATCGGCGCCGTCGCAGGTTGGACCGGCGATGGCGACCGGGCCGGTTTCGCCGCCATCATGCTGGGTGGTGAAGCGATATTTGATCGCCTCGCCTTCGGTTTCCGCCAGCCCGCCGAAGCGGCCGATGTCGAGATAAACCCAGCGGATCGGGTCTTCCGGGTCGCGGCGGCTGACCAGCACGACTTCCGACAGGATCAAGCCAGCGTCGCCGACGATGGAGCGGCCGGGTTCGATCAGCATTTCTGGCAGCGCGTTGCCGAAATGGGCGACCATCGCGCCCATGATGGCGTTGGCGAAGGCGTCAAAGGCCGGAACTTCGTCGCGATAGCGCACCGGGAAGCCGCCGCCGAGATTGACCATGCGGATATTCATCCCCGCATCACGCAGATCGGTGAACAGCATGGCGACCCTGCCGATGGCGGCTTCGTAGCTGCTGGTGGTGGTTTGCTGGCTGCCGACATGAAACGACAGGCCGTACGGGTCGAGGCCCATTTCGGCAGCGCGCAGCATCAGAGTGCGGGCATTGGCGATGGTGGTGCCGAATTTGCGGCTCAGCGGCCAGTCGGCGCCTTCGTTTTCCACCAGGATGCGGCAATAAACCCGGCTGCCGGGGGCGCAGGTGGCGAGCTTGTCGAGTTCCTCGGCCGAATCGAAGGCAAACATGTCCACCCCGGCGGCGAAGGCGCGGGTGATGGCGGACGACTTTTTGATCGTGTTGCCGAAGCTGATTTGCGATGGCCGCGCACCGGCGGCCAGGCACATCTCGACTTCCTCGATGCCGGCGGCGTCGAAGCTGCTGCCAAGTGCGACAAGACGGTCAAGAATCGGGCGGGCCGGATTGGCCTTTACCGCATAGTACACCCGTGCGAGCGGCAAGCCCGCGCTGACCCGGCGGAAATTGGCTTCCACACGATCCACGTCCAGCACCAGGCACGGCGTGGCCGGCTGATGGTCAATAAGAAAACGGGCGATTTTTGATGTCATCGCGCGCACTCCCCCAGATATGACACCCGCCTGAGTAAGACGACGGGCGTAAGTTGCGAAACGGTCGAACGAACCAGCGACCAAACGATTGCCAGAACGCTTGACGTCGTTACGTAACCCTTATGATGGGGGGCCAGAGGCACGTGCGTTGCTGCGTGGAGAGGGGGAATAGGACCCTTACTCCAGCGGCGCAAGTGATTTTTTTGTCAGTCTGGCGCGCCCCCGACCATGCGGCGGATTATTGCCAGGAACACATCCAGATTGAATGGCTTGCCGATCAGTTCCATGCCCGGCGCCAGCGCCTCGCGCAGCGCCTGCCCAGCATAGCCTGTCACGAACAGGACGGGCAGTTCGGGCCAATGTTGCCGCGCGGTATCTGCCAGTTGCCGCCCGTTCATGCCGGGCAGCCCAACATCGGTGATCAGTGCCGCGACATGGGTGTGGTCGGCAAGCAGGCGCAATGCTTGCGAACCGTCGGCGGCTTCGAGCACGCGATAGCCCTGCTCCCGCAGGATTTCGGCGGTCAGGGTGCGCACCACATCGATATCCTCGACCAGCAGGATAGTCTGGCCGCCAGCCGCGGCATCGGCGAGCGGTTCCGGGTTTGGCATTTCGGAGGGGGAGTCGGTGCCCACAAAGCACGGCAGGAACAGCCGAACTGTGGTTCCCTGGCCGAGCGCGCTATCCAACCTGATCAAGCCGGCGGACTGGTGCATGAAGCCATGGATCTGTGATAGCCCGAGGCCGGTTCCCTGCCCGAGCGGCTTGGTGGTGAAAAATGGCTCGAACGCATGGCTCAACACGTCGTCCGTCATGCCTTCGCCGGTGTCGATGACCGCGATTGCGACGTAATCGCCTGGCACACGACCCATGTCGCCGGCAAGATCGGCGGCCGACAGCGCGATTGCGGCGGTCGCCAAGGTCAGCACGCCGCCATTCGGCATGGCATCGCGCGCGTTGATAGCGAGGTTGAGCAAAGCGTTTTCGAGCTGGTTGGCATCGCACAGCACCGGCCCGTTTCCCGCGCGGAGTTGGGTGCGGACCGCGATTGACGGACCGACGGTGCGCTGGATCAAATCCACCAGATCGCGGATCAGCGTTTCGACGACCACCGCCTTGGCATCCAGCGCCTGACGCCGGGCGAAGGCGAGCAGGCGGTGGGTCAGGGCCGCAGCCCGGTCCACCCCGCGACTGGCCGCATCCAGGAAAGGCGCCGCATCGGCCGCCCGGCCACGATCAATGCGCTGGCGCGCCAGATCGAGCCCGAGGCGGGTGGCTTGCAGCATGTTGTTGAAATCATGGGCGAGGCCGCCGGTCAACTGGCCGACCGCTTCCATCTTCTGCGCCTGGCGCAACTGTTCCTCGACGGCGTGCAGTTCGGCTTCGCGGGCCTTGCGCTGGGTGATGTCGCGACCGGCGCCGTAAACAACGCCGTCGCCGCGAACCCCAAGCCAGCTATAGTGGCGGTAGCTGCCGTCTTTGGCGCGCATACGCATATCGAAATCGCGGATGGTGGCGCCGGCAACGACTTGGGCGAAGGCGTCCATACTGTCGGCGCGGTCGTCCGGGTGATTGAGCGCGCCGAACGTCAACGCGGTCACTTCATTGATGGTGTAGCCGAGGGCTGCCACACCGCCGGGATTGACGGTGCGGCGTACGCCATCGAAGCCACATATGTCGAAAAAATCCTCACTGGTGCGCCAAACCGCGTCGCGTTCGGCGGTCCGCACGTCAACCAGCGCCTCGAGGGTGGCATTCAGCGTGCGCAGCGCGGCTTCGGCGTCGCGCAAGGCCGCCTGGGCGCGCGCTGTCGCAACGGTCGACGAGATCGTTCGGTCACGTCGCGAACCAACACCTCGTCTTCATCCGTCCAATGACGTGGTGCGGTGTCATGGATGAAGAAAAGGCTGACGAGCCGCCCGTTCTGCAAAAATGGCATGCCAAGCAAGCCGCGGATGGTCCCGAGTGCGGATAAACCGGCTGCAATAGCAGCAGAAAAGCGCCCATCAGCGTGAGCATCGACAATTCTGACCGCCCGCCCGGCGCGATAATCGTCCGCAAACGCTGATTTGAACAGGCCTGTTAGGTGGCGGCCAATAATGCTGGGCAGGGCACCGTTGGTCCAATCGCGTGTAACAACAGCCTCGTCACCGGTCGCATCGATCTCGGCATAGCCGCAGCGGCTCGCGCCCAGAAAGCGCCCGAGCCGTTCGGCCGCAACCGCCATGATGTCGTCAGGATCGGACAGGCCCTGCAACCCCTGCTCCAGGTCCAGCCGAAAGGCGAGACGGTTGGCGTCGAGCACGGTGGCGGTGGTTTCCGAGATGATCAGTATGACACCACCAACGCCGTTGGGCGCGTCGGGATCATCAATCGGGTCGAAGCTATAGGTCCAGTAAAAATCTTGCATGCGACCGTCGCGGAACCTTGGGAGCAGCTGATTCCGCGTCCCGGTGCCGCCGTGGCCGGCCATGACCGCAGTGATTTTAGGGCCGATGAGATCCCAGGTAGCTGTTCCGCTTTCGCGGGCCTTTTCGCCAAGGGCCGACGGGTGACGGCCAGGAAACAACACCGTGCTGCGCCCATCATTGTAAAAATGAATAAGGTCGGGTCCCCAATAGATCGCTACGCCAAGCCGGCTGGACAGCATCAGTTTGACCATCGTCTTCAAGGACTGGGGCCAGGTTTGCGGGGGGGGCGAGCGGGGTCGCTGCCCAATCATGGGCGCGGATGTGCGCGCCCATTTCCCCGCCGCCGGCGAGAAAGGCAGGTGACGGTAAGGCTTTGCCGGTGGTTCGCGCGCGTTTTAGGGCCATTCAGCTTTATAGCGGCCCGGCTGCGCGGAGCAACGAAACATTACACGGCCGCCGCATACGCCCAGGTGAGTGCCGGCGGCAGGGTCAGGCTGACCTCCGAGCCCTGGGGGTGGCGGGCGGCGGTGCCGAGTTCGAGGGCTTCGATCCGGCCGCCCAGCGCGTCGAGTTCGTAGATCGTCTGGGTGCCCTGATAGCGCAGCGCGTGGACTTTGGCGGTGAAGTGGTTGCTGCCGCCGGCCGCGCCGAGCAGGGCGTTTTCGGGGCGGATGGCGAGCACCATGGCGGTGCCGATGGCGGGTGCTGCCGGCATCCACGCTTCGACGGTGCTGCCATCGGCCATTTCCACCGTGCCGAACTCGCCGTCCCGTCGGGCCAGGCGGCAGGGCAACATGCTTGATGCCCCGGTGAATTCGGCAACGAACTGGTCGGCGGGGCGATTATAAATTTCGGCGGGCGTGGCCATCTGGCGCAGTTTGCCGCCCTGCATGACGCCGATGCGGTCGCCGAGCACCACGGCTTCCTGCTGGTCATGGGTGACGTAGAGCGCGGTGAGGCCGGTGCGCTTGATGATGCGGCGCAGATCGTCGCGCAGGCGGAGGCGCAGCTGGGCGTCGAGGTTCGACAGCGGTTCGTCCAACAGCAGCAAACGCGGCGCGTAAACCATGCTGCGGGCGAGCGCGACCCGCTGCATCTGGCCGCCGGAAAGCTGGGTCACCGGACGGTCGGCATAGATCGCCAGATCAACCAGATCGAGGGCCTCGGCGACCGCGGCATCCATCGCGGCGCGGGTCATGCCGCGGGTACGCAATGGGTAGGTCACGTTTTGGCGCACCGTCATATGTGGCCAGACCGCGTAGGACTGGAACACCATGCCGATATTGCGGGCACGCGGCGGGGTCAGGATGCCTTTGGCGGGGGCGGAAACCAGATCGCCGTCGAGGCTGATTTCGCCGGCGGTTGGGTGTTCGAGGCCGGCGACGCAGCGCAGCGTGGTGGTTTTGCCGCAGCCGGAGGGGCCGAGCAGCACCACGATTTCGCCCGGCGCGATGGTGAAGCTGACACCATCGACGGCGGGTTTGCCGGTGTTGAAGGATTTTTCGAGGTTACGGATGGCGAGTTCGGCGCTCATGCTGATAGCTTCACTGGGTGCTTCACTGGCGGTATCCGTAGACCGTGTTCCATTCTTCCAACCATTTGTCGCGCAAGGTGGCGAACTGGGTGAAGTCGGGGACCCAGACTTTTGCCACTTTCGGGTCGAAGCCTTCCGGCACGAAGGGGGGCGATTTCAGGCTGGTGAGGTTGCCCTGGTCCTTGATGGTGAAGGCCTGGCCTTCATCGGACAGGCTCCAGTCGAGGAATAATTTGGCGGCGTTGGGGTTGGCGGCGGTTTTCGGGATGCCGGTGGCGTAGGGCACAATCGGCACGCCCTCGGGGGGGAAGAATATCCCGATCGGGGCGCCGTCGCGCTTTTTCGGCATGATGGCGTTGTAGATTAACGGGGCGATCTGCACCTCGCCGCGCACCAGCGCATCCGATAGCGGCGCGCCGGAGGGGTATAATGCCGGCTTGGTGGCGGCCTGGCGCTTCCAGTAATCTTCCCCCAATACTTGCCGTTCGAACATGATCCGGGTCCAGGTGGTGCCGCCCGATGGCGCGATGACCTGGCCGATGGCGCCTTTTTCGTAGCCCGGCTTGGTTAAATCCATCCAGGATTTCGGCGGGTTTTTCACCAGTTCGGTATTGTAGGCGATTGACCACGCAGCCGTCAGGCGAGGCCAGAGTTTGGGGGAAATCAGCACACTCGGCAGATAATCGGCCGCATTGGGGGGCGCGTAATCAGCGAACAGGTTTTCGACTTCCTTCATCAGCCCACGGTCGGAATGGTCAATCACGTCGGCCGATAGCTTGCCGGCGGCGGCCTCGGTGCGGATGCGGGTGATGAGCTGCCCTCCCGACGCGCGCACCATCTGGATGCGAATGCCGGGGAAGCGCTTGTTGAAGGCGTTGATGACCTCCTGCTCGACCTCGGTGAAGCTGGCGGTGTAAAACACCATGCGACCTTCCTTGGTGGCCGCGGCCAGCAATTGGGGGGACGGCTTGAAGGGTTCAAAGGCGCGGACCTGACGGGCGAGGGCGAGAGTACCGATGCCGGCAAGGGCGGCGCGACGAGTGATCTTCATGGCGGTGTCCTGTCTTGATTAGCCGGCGCGGCCGAGACCGCTGGCGGCGTCCATTGGGGTGGCACGGCGGGTGGCGAGACTGGTCAGACCGATAAGTACTGCGAGCAGCACCATTTGCACCAGACTAAAGGCGGCGGTGACGCTGAAGTTGCCGCCTTCATAGTAGCTCAGCAAATGCACCGCCATCACCATGGTTTGCGATGAATAGAGAAACAGCGACGATCCAAGCTCACGGATCGACAGCACGAACAGCAAGGTCATGGCCGCGATCACCCCGGGGCGGGCGAGCGGCAAGGTGATGGTGGCGATGGTGGACAAGGTGCCGCGTCCGCAGAGCCAGGCGGCTTCTTCGAGTTCGCGATGGATTTGCATGAGCGAACTGGTCAGCACTTTCACCGTATCGGGCAGGAAGCGGGCAACGAAGGCGAGCGCCAGAATCCAGATGGTGCCGTAAAACCCGCCGGGCAGACCGATCCAGGCCCAAAGATAGGCAACCCCGATGACAAGGCCGGGAATGGCAACCGGCACGGTGGCGATGACATCGATTGCGCGGCGCCATGGCGCCTGGGTGCGGGCGACGGTGTAGCCGACGGCGAAGGCGAGCACCCCGCCGATCAGCGCGGTGGCGATGCCAACCTGCATGGTGTTGATGATGCTATCGACCGTTGCCGGATTGGAAAACAGCCGGTCGAAATGCAGCCAGGAATATTGCTTGGCATCGAACAGGGCATCGAAGTTGCGGATATAGAGGAACTTGCGGAAGGCCGCGATCAACAACGCAACGGTTGGCAACACGACGACGACGAACAGATAGATTACAGCCAAAGCCAGGGTGAACCAGCGCCACGGACCCAGCCGCAAGGTGCGCGGGCGGAAGGCTTTGCCAGCGACGGTGACGTAGCTGCGTCCGGACAGGACCTTCTGCTGGATCACCACCAGGGCGCCTGTCACCAGCATCAGGATCATCGCGACGGACGCCGCGGTGCCATAGCGCGGTGGCGACCACGAGGTAAGCTGGAAAATATAGGTGGTCAGCACTGGAATGTTGGCCGGCGCACCCAGGGTTGCCGGCACGCCGTAAATCCCGAGCATGACAATGAAGGACAGCAACATGCCCGACACAATCGCCGGCAGGATCAAAGGGAAAGTGATGGTGAACATGGTGCGGAAGGCGCTGGCGCCGGAAATCTCGGCGGCTTCTTCGAGCGAGGGGTCCATGTTGCGCAAGGCCGATGCGGTGAACATGTAAATATAGGGGGCGTAATACATGCCGAAGACGAAGATGATGCCGGACAGCGTGTAGAGGTCAAAGCGGAAGCCGATCCCCATGCTGGCGAGCACGGTATTGAGCAGCCCGGTTTTGGGGGAACCGAGAATGGCCCAGGCGACGCCGGCGACCAATGGCGGCACGAACAGCGGCAACATGCCAATGGCCGCGATAAAACCGCCGAAGGGGGTATCGGTGCGGACCACAATCCAGGCGAAGAACAGGCCGATGATGACCGCCAAAGCAGTGCCGCCGGCGCAGGCGAGCAGCGAGTTGGCGAGCGCCGCGTGGACGGTCGGGTTGGCGAGGACAGTTGCGAAATTGTCCAGCGAAAGCCGCATGTTGGCAAAGCCATCGACCACCGGGTTGGCGTCGGTCAACGCGCCGAGCAGGAGCATGCCGGTTGGGTAGACGATCAGGAAAGTCAGGATGAGCAGCAGCAGGCCGGACCATGCGCGACTGAACAGGCGGGGGGATGTGGCGGGCGTGGGCATTGGGTGGTGGACATCCTCGGGGCGGGGGTGCCGCGTGGCGCGGTCATGCCCGGCTTGGGTGGCGGTTGCAAGCCAGGTCTGCGGGAATTGGATAATATTGGTGCTGACGGGGAATGCCTCAGTGTCCATCCGGAAACACCTTGAAGGATACGGGTCGTTTGTGATTCTCTGCGTTTGGAACCGATTCGCAGGAGGGTATTCCGATGTGGACGACTGAAAACCGTGGTCGCTACGACCGCACCAAACAGCGCTATCCGAGCGACCTGACGGACGCGGAATGGGCCTTGATCCAACCTTTGATCCCGCCCGCCAAGCGCGGCGGCAACAAACGGACGGTCGTTGAGCGCGAAATCGTCAACGGTTTGATGTATATTTTGAGCACCGGA
>JANYCX010000020.1 GCA_025360065.1 Acetobacteraceae bacterium
CAAGGGCTTATCCGCCCTACCGCCGACCATCAGTCAGTGGTTAGTGCCTTTGGCTTTACTCGGTAATCTCAATCACGGTTACCCGTTTGTCAGTGATTTTAAAGCTCCTCGCCGCAATGATCTCATCATTGAACTGACCGATCACCACCCGGCCCGGCTGGGTCGCCAGCCGCGTGGTTGAATTGGTCGGCACCCCGGCCGCGATGTCGCTGGGCTGGACGCCGTCCAGTTGGATCGTGTCCCGCCCGATCCCGAAATAGCCGCGCGGGCGGCTGAGATAGACCACGGCTTCGGCGGTTGCATCGGCTTTGCCGAAGGGTTGCGGGCGCAGATGCAGGATCGTGCTCGAACGCGGCAGCGCGGCGCGGAAGATATGGGTCACCGGGAAGCCAGGTGCGGCGATTTCGAATTCGAGCGCGTCGGTCGGGCCGACCGTGATCGGACCCCAGGCGCCGTCCGCGCCGGTGGTGATTTGCCGCAGCGGCGCGCCGAGCCGTTCACCGGCCGCGACCTTCCACACCGTGACCGCGGCATTTGGCAGGGCAATATTGGTTGGGGCATCGGCTTCAAACCCGGTGAGCACGCCGTTCAGGACCACTTGCGGCTCGGCAGGCGGCACCAGAATTGTGGGCGCGCGGCCGGTCACCGCCTTGAACAACGCCGGGAAGGCGACGATGCCGTAGCCAGTTTCACGATGATCGATCCCATCAATGGCGATATTTTCGGCGCCCTTCAGGGCTGGGCCATCAAACCCGACCCCGGTCGGCACGCCTTTCATGCCAAGAAAGGCACCATCGGGTTGGGCGAATTTATCGTCCTGGCTGCTGCGGATGGTGATGAAACGGACCCCAGCGACGACCTCGCCCGGCGTGGAATTGAGGTCGCGCATGAAGTCTGACCCGCCGTTGAATTCGCTGCCGAGCAAAACCTTGTCCGAGACCAACACGCCGTGATTGACCGCGCCACACAGCACCGCGAGCGAGGTGACAGCCGCACCGCCGCCATTTTTAATATAGTTGCGCACCGTGTTGCCGCCGCGTGACTGGGCGACCAGGATGACTTTGTCAGCGCCGGTCAAGGCGCGGACCCGGGTAACCTCGGCGGCTAGCTGGTCCCGGACATCGGTGGTGGATGACCGCCCGGCTTGCGGGTTGGCATCGACACTGCGCGCGGTGGGGTTGCGCAAATCGAGCGCGAACAGGCGATCCTTGGGGTAGCCATTCGCCTCAAACCGCCAGAACGTGGTGATCCATAGCCCGGCGGTATCGCCGTTGCCGTGGACGAAAATGACCGGCAGGACAGGTTGGGCCGGGGCACGGGTGACGAGCGTGAGAAGGAGGATGGCTGCTAAAATCAGACGGCGCATGGGGGTCCTCCGGGATTGTTCGGCCCAGCAAAGCACGGCACGGCTTGGCAAACCAGAGCCGGCTTGCCAAGCTGGCACGACCTGCGAGACTGATAGGATCGACGCATTGCAGGAGAGGCCGCCAATGTCCGCCCATTCGCATGGCGATGACCACGATCATAACGGGCATGACCACAGCCCACAAAGTTTTGGTACCGCCAGGTTATCTGTGGTTTGGCTGCCAACTCGGTCGCACTCATGGCCGACGCCGCCGATAATTTCGGCGACGTGCTTGCATTACTGCTGGCTTGGGGTGGCGCTTGCAGGCGGCGGGATTTTGCTGACCGGAAGGGATCATCCTTGGCACCTGGGGAACTCAACTCTGCGCGACGCGGTCAATCTGGCGATGGATGGCGTGCCGCCACGCATCGCCCATCGGGATGTCCTAGCTTAATTGCGAGGCCTGCCTGACGTGATCGAGGTCCACGATCTCCATATCTGGGGGCTGTCAACCAGCCAGATTGCGCTCACCGCCCACTTGGTACGGGTGGATACTGGGGACGACCAGGCGATGATCGACGCGGCGGTCCAAGGCCTCAAGCAGAAATTCGCCATCGATCATGCGACGTTACAGGTCGAGACCATTGCATCGGCGGAGATATGGGCGCTGCGGCCCGCCCATGTGGTGTGATCAGATGGTCATCGGCGGTGGTATCGAAGTTTGCCGACCCTATTTCCGCCGCCGCCCTTTTCCTGTGGTGCCCTTATCAGCGCTGGCGGGCGGAGGCGCGGGTGGTGGCGCATCAGAGGCCAGATTTTCCCGCCCGATGCGCCGGAAAATCTCGTTGAAGCGCTTTTCGCCCTGCTCGGGGGAGAACGAGTCGTTCACGAAGTTCCAACCTGCATCCGACATACGTTCCCACAACGCCTGATCGGTGTAGAGCCGCACCAGAGCCTCGGCGAAGCTGCGGCCATCGTCGCCGATCAGCACATGCTCGCCCTCGGTGACGCCCATCCCCTCAGCTGCGACCGAGGTGAGGACGGCCGGCACGCTGTAGCTGAGGCTGGTGACCACCTTGCCCTTGAAGCCCGCGCCGTAGCGGAGCGGTGCCACGCTAATGCGATGGCGATCGAACACTGGTTCAAGATCCGGCACGAAGCCGCCGATGATCACGTCGGATGACGCCAGACGTTTGATCGAGTCGGGCATTTTGCTGCCGTAAATGTAGAATCGCGCATTCGGCAAGAGTTCCCGGATAATCGGCATCACATCGCAAATGAAGAAGTCAATCGCGTCGATGTTCGGATGATGGCCAAAACCGCCGATGAACATGAAGCCCTGGCGGTCCGCAAAGCCTGGACGAGCGCGCGGCGCCGGGCGCTGGACCCAGGGGAAGTAATAGACAAACGCCCCCGGAGCATCTTGTTGCAACAGGGTTTGCTCCACCGAGCTCAGCACAATCGTGCAATCGGATGCCTTGATGACTTCGAGCTCGCGGGTTTTGACCTTGCCAGCCTCGACCAAATCGAATGCCGAATGGCGTAGCTTCGCCGCCCGTTCCATCCGAAGGTAATGGAGATCCTGGGTATTGAACACGATCGGTGCATTCGGCGCGTACTGGCGCAACAAGGTGAGGCACTTCTCGGTCACGGCAAAGCGATGGATGTAGATGACATCGAACTCCGCCCCGCGCGCCGAAAGGAACTGCTCCATGGTGCTGAAATAGGGGTGATAGATGCATTCAACGCCGAGCGCCTGCAGGGGCGGAGTATATTCCGCCATGTGGGCAAAATTATCTTCGGGGATGAAGGTGATCTTGAAGCCCATGGCCTGCAGAATCTTCATCTGCTCGAACGTAACGACCGAGCCCGCGTCCTTATCAGGCTCGGGGGTGACGGCGTCAATCAGCAGCATGCGCTTGGTCACGCCGCGATCGCGTTCGAGCAGTGGTTCAAGTGCATTGGGACGATGGGTGGCGAGAAGGGTCGCCCATTTGTCCTGGAAACGGATCATGTTGCGAAGCTGATACGCCTTCATGCCCGACTTTACGTCGCGCCCGTTGCTGATACCCTCGAAATGCACCACGACCGAGCTTGGCTGATAGAGCACATCGTAACCCGCATGCCGAACCTGCATGGCTAGATCAGCATCTTCGTAATAAGCCGGGGTATAGCGCACATCGAAGCCGCCGAGCTCATCCCACAGGGTCTTCGGCAGCATAATCGCAGCGCCCGAAACATAATCCACCGACCGGACATAGTTATAGTCAGAATGATCGGCATCGGCGAGGCGACCATAGTTCCAACCCGAGCCATCCTGCCACAATATCCCTCCCGCTTCCTGCAAGCGTCCATCCGGATAGACCAGCTTCGAGCCGACCAGACCCGCTTTGGGGAAAGTCGCAAAAGTATCCACCAGCGCGTCAATCGCGCCTGGGTTGAGGGTCGTATCGTTGTTCAGGAAAAACAGATACTGACCGGCTGCCGCGGCCGCGCCGCGGTTACAACTGCCAACGAAGCCAAGATTTTCGTGGTTCCGCAGGATTTTCACGCCAGTAAGTAAATGCGACGCCAGGCAGGTTTCGTCGGTGGAGCAATCATCCACTACGATTACTTCAAAAGCGCAGTACGGCAGATTGTTCAACAGCGAAGTAAGACACTGATGCGTATAAAAATACTGATTGTAAACCGGGATGATGATTGACACGACAGGATCGGTCGGATCGAACGTCAATGGTGGGAAGCGTTTGCGAGTACGCTCGAGCAAGGTGACCTGCTTCAACCCCGGGCCAAATTCGTCAAAGCGCGCCAATTCTGGGGTCAAACGGCTCAATTCGTCAGCCGTTTCAGACAGATTATAGATGATTTCGTCCGGCAGCAGGATTTCGGAAGGCGTCAACCGTTCGACCACATCAGCAATTTCGGCAACCTTGCGTTCCAATCGGGCCAGCACGCCCTGCATTTCGGATACCGCCTCGGACGCGATCCGGTTGAAATAGACCGCCTGCTGGTTACGTGACGAGATCTCGCCGAGCTGATCGCCGATCAGACCAAGCTGGAGGTGGGAATTGTTGAGCGTACCCCGAAACGACGCCATCTCGATATCGTCAGTGACCAAGCGGGTTTGAACAAACAACGGCGATCCGGAAATCTCAAGCCGCGCATTTCCGACAACGACGCTTATTTGTTGGCGTGTACCATCGAACAGGAAGTCGGGCAGCGGGATTGAAAACGACGCGACGTCGCCACCGGAGGCTTCGCCGTTGGCGACGACGGTGCCATCATGAATGATGTAGACTTCACATGCCCGACCCGGTCGCTCCGGGTTACTGACCCAGCCCGTGACTTGGCGCGCGACGAGCGTTTCCACTTCCCCGACATAGGCCCGTTCAGGATCGATCAACCGAATGGGCGGGAGCGTGCCCATCTTCTCCGGCGGCATCCCGACTGTGACACTAAAAACATGATCGCGACCGTCATACAGCGCAGCCGGAAGGTCGAACACATAGGCGTGACTTCCCGTCAGGCCATCAAATGTCAGGTCCGCCCGGAATCGGTCGGCTGAGGCAGTGCCAATCATTCGGTCATAGTCATAAATTGAGACAATAACCGAATTGCCAACATTGGGAGTCTCCGCGCACCAACCACACACGGCTCCGTTGTCCAGACCGTCAACCGCGCCCCGATAGATAACCGCTTCGTCCGCCATGCTTGTCCCCGATTGCCAGTAGCGCTGCCCACTCCAGGCAGTTAACCCAATTCCAAAGCGGCCAGGCAGGCCTGCCCATCACCGATCGCGTCCATTTAATGCGAAATTGTGCCTCGCACCATAGGCATTAAACGGGGCCAAAACGGTTAATGCAGGATGCGGAACTGGATTCACCCATCGAGCAACTCAATCCTGAGGAAGGCAAAGCCCAACCAACGCTCATCCTCGTTCCACCCCTCATCCCTCGGGCAGGTCGCGCGCGGCATGACAAAGCTCAGCAGATTGCGTTGCGAGTTGAGGTATGCCCGCGGCACCCGCGTGTCCAAGATTATATGATTATTCGCTCGAACAAAATTCACCCACAAGCCGTTGACATAAATACTCAGTTCCTGAAACGGCAATGCCGCGTCAGCCAGGAAGGGCACGGCCTCAATCTGCAACAACGGATCGCGCTTCAGCAGCCCGGTCTTGAATTCCAGCTCTGCAACGGGACTGTCAGTCCAGGTGCGGACCGGGTTATCGGGGTCGGACCAGCCGCGCACTGTGTACCGTCGATAATTTCCGTTCTCACCAAAAAGGATCGGTGCATTTAATGCCAGCATATCCACCTAGCGAAACTCCCTGCACAGTCTGTTGTCAGCATAGGTCGCCAATCAATGTGGAGCCTCATCCTGCATCTAAGATTCAATTCTTTCTGATAGCCGGTGCAGGCAATCGACACAAGACAGAAATTCGTCTAATTTTTAACCTTTATCAATAAATCAACAAAATGTTACATTACTCCTAGCGCGACTAATAGGTTGCGGATCACCCGCTTTCCTTCCGCCGGCGATAGCTTGTCCGCCACGAAGACTTGGCCGGCGCGAGAGAGTGAAAGCCACAAATCGCGGTTCCCGTAGACCCCGGCGATTGCCGCCGCCATGGTTTCGGCGTCTTCAGCGACCAGGACATTCATCCCGTCGACCAGCCCGGTGCCCTCGGCGGCGATCGGGCTTGCCACCACCGGCACGCCATGGGCCAGGCTTTCCGCAACTTTGCCCTTGAAGCCGGCGCCATAGCGCAGCGGGGCAACGCTGAGCCGATGCCGATCAAACGCTGGTTTAAGCGTCTCAATATAGCCCGCAATAATAATGTCGGGCGCGGCAAGCGCAAACACTTCCTGTGGCATGTCAGCGCCGTAGATCGTCAGGCTGATGCCCGGCACCTGGCTGCGCAGCTTCGGCATAACCTCGCGGACAAACCATATCAGCCCGTCGGCATTGGGGGGATGATTGAAGCCACCAAGGAACATGATCCCGCTTCGCTGGGCAAAGTCAGGAACCACACCCGCAACGGGTGAACGGACCCAGGGCAGATAGGCCACCCGCGCCTCTGGCAGGGCGTCGTGGAGAAGGTCGCGTTCAACGCTGTTGCAGACAATTGTTGCATCAACTGCCGAAATCACAGCCAACTCCCGCAGCCGTTCGGCTTCGGCCAGCGCGGCATCATTGGCATTACCGGTCAACGCTGCCGCGCGCTGGCTGCGCAAATGGTGCAAGTCAGCGGTGTTAAACAGGATCTTCATATCCGGACGCGCCCTCCGCAGGACCGGCACTGCCTGTTCCGCCACCCACAGGCGATGGATATAGGCAAAGGCAAAGCTTTCGCCCCGCAACGCCATAAAACTTGCAAGATCATCATACCAAGGGCGATGGATCACCTCCACACCTAGGGCTTCAAGCGCCTCGGCATAGGGCGATCGGCGTGCGAAATTGTGCAGCGGCACAAAGACAACGCCATACCCGAGTTCCTGCAACAGCTTTATCTGCTCGAAAATGACGTTCGAGCCGGCATCCCGATCCGGTGTCGGCAAGCTTGCATCAAGAACGAGAACTACCGGACCATCAGGGACTGGATCTGCCCGATATGTCAGCGATGACGCAGTGATACGAATTTCAACCTCGGCAACATCCCCCACGAGTCCAAATGGACCACTAGGCAAAGCCGCATAGCCATTTGTCCAGCAATGACGCTGCCCGGCGCCAAACGGGTGAAAACCATCCCGCAGCAGCCCCATGGCGGGATCAATATCGACGCGCATGTGCGGTCCGCGCACTGTCACCGCGAGGACATAGACACCAAGCCGACGCTGATCCGCCCCGGCATCGGGCATCTCGGCCGGCACCACTGAGCGCGACACAAGCCGCACATCCGACGCGCCACCTTGCACAGTGAAATGATAGGTATCGGCATCCCGCCTGGACGGCAGCACAATTTTCCCATCCAGCACCAAACGAAGTGCGGGATCTGTCGTAGTCCGAACCATCAACTGCGCAGCACGGATGGCGAGGCGTTGCCGCAGTTGCACGATTGCAGAGGCCGCCAGAAGGGGCGCAGCAGCAATGACGGGCAAATCTGCAATCCCGGACGGATCGGCAAATCCGTTACCCCATCCGGCGTCGTTGAATGCAGCAACCGCAACGTTTTCCGCGACCAGCGTGCCTGCACCGGACAGCGCCACCTGACGGTACTCAAACGGCTCACGACGCTGCGGCTGGGTGATTGTGATCCCGTTTATCAACGTCTCGGCACTGACCATGCCGCTATCGAACCAGATCAGCGCAGACGGCGCGAGATGAAGTGCGCGCACCGGTGAACCCGCCCCCAGCGCACCGGCCGCAATACAAACCGGAAGGAATTTACCGGCGGCAGCGGCAGGCAACAACGCGGGATCGATCCGACGAACGCCGATCCAAAGAACCCGCGCGGCATCGTCGCCCGAGGTAGAAACAATGTCGCCAATTGCGAGAGCAGCTATGTCACGCGGGCCATCTGGCGTTGCGACCGCTGCGCCCACACAGAATGATGGCGGTGCGTGCCCGAGATCGGGCTGTCCGGATGGCTCCTGCCAAACTTCGGTCGAACCCGCATCTGACATTATTGCACCCATAAGCTGCCACGAAAACGCGGCGGACAATGCCCGCCGCGTTGTCTCGCCATCCAGTGTGGCTTCAGGCAACCAGGCGCTGAGCACCCGCGACGCGTGGGCCGCGGGCGGACGCGAGAGCCACAACATCGCCACGGCTTGCAACCGGGTAACGAAGCCCCGTTCCGACCAGTTCAACAGTCACCGAAAATGCGCCATCCATAAGCGCCAGCAATGCGGCCGGAAATTGTGCCGCACCGTTGGTCCAACGATGTCCACCATCTGCGGGGAAAAATCCATCCGCCAGCAGTTTTTCACCCGCCAGCACTTCCACCGACATGCCGTTGCCACGCAGCGTCAGTTTAGCAACCGCGACACCTAGGCGGCGACGATCTGCTGACACCGCTTCAATTTCCGCCGGCACGACGCTGCGCGAAACAATCTGTATTTCGCCAGCGTTTTCAGAAATATCGAAACTATAGCTGCTGCCGGCAACCGCGCTTGGGTAAACCACCGCGCCATCGACCAGCAGATGCAAATCGGCATCGGCACTGGTGGTAAAACCGCACGCTTCCGCCCGATCGGCAATGCCAGCGCGGATCGCGGCCAATGCCGGGCCGTCCGACACGATCGGCAAGCACGGCACCGTCGAGCCGACCGCCATGCCGAGTTCGGCATAGTCCACCACGTTGGTGAACATGTTGCGATTGCCGGTGTCCAGGTAACTTTCCGCCGGCGCGCCGTTGGCGAAGATCACCGAGTGTTGATCGAGTTCGATGTGGAAATACTTGACCACATCCAGGTTTTCAAAGCGCGTGATTGTCGTACCAGTCACCAGGCTGCGGGCTGCGACGAGCACGCCGTCGAGCACCATCAGGTGTTCAGGGGACACCAACAGGTCACTTGACGGGCTGTTCTCCGCCAGAGCACCGGCCGCGATCCGAACAGGCATCAATGCATCGCGATGATGCTGGTTCACCAAACGAGCAAGATAGGCGCGTTGACCGATCCACCGGATCGCCTGCGCTCTGAGGGTGCTCACGGCCAGGCGGACGGCATCTCGACGCGCGTGCCCGCTATGGCGGTTCGCAAGTGGACATTTTAAGCCGGTTTCCCCAGCCTTTCCACGACAACTCCTTCGAGGATTTTTATCGGTTCTCGCGCTCGATGATCATGGCCGACATCGACTCGGAAAGCGGGATGGTGGTGCTCGAGGTGCATGCCTTCCGGC
>JANYCX010000037.1 GCA_025360065.1 Acetobacteraceae bacterium
GGAACGGCTTTATGGGTTGTGGTTGGCAGGCACGCTGCGGGCGCCACGGAAGGCTGGCGTGCGCACGGTATCGGCGCAGGTGATCGTGCGGCCGAAATTGCCGGGCAGACATGGGTGGCTCGCCATTCAGATTTGGGAGACGCGAGCTTATGGATCGCAGTTGCAGCATTTGCTGACTGATCCGGGGTTCGCGGCGTTTGTGGCGGCGGTGCCACGGGCAAGGCGGGTGCTGCGGCCGATTTTGCGGATGCTGACGGTTGATGCACTGCCTGCGATACTCGCCAAGCCGATAATGTCGGCGGTGCTGTCCAATGCGGGCAATGCGGTTGCGGGGGCGGTGAAGGCGGCGGAGCCTGGTGGGCGCAAACGGAAAAAGCCTCGGGGCGCGACGGCGTTGGAGTGGCCGCGTAAGGCGTTGCCGCGATTGCCGAAAGGGGCGTGGTTTGAGCCGCCGGGGAAAAATTGGGGCTCAGGCGGATGAGAATTGGCACGTCTTTTTTGTTGCTATATCGTAATAATAATGCCACGGTCGCACCGGGGATGGGGGGTGGTTGGGTGGTTACTCCTATTGTTCACACAGGAAACACCGCTTTCGCTTGACAAGCCCACCCTCACCCCTGCCAGACTGCGGTTGTTCACAGGAGGCAGACTCGCCGCATCAAGCCCCGCCCATGCAACATTGACCCGCCCCACCTTGACCCTTTGGGCTGGGGCAGCGATGTCTGCGCCCTTATCCGCCCCAAGCTGGTGGGATGCGGCAAGGGACATACGATGAACGAGACCAAACGCCTGCACATGATCACCTGGGGCTGCCAGATGAACGTCTATGACAGCGGCCGCATGGCCGATGTTTTGGCGCCGTTGGGGTATGTGCCGTCCGCGACGCCGGAAGATGCTGACATGGTGATCCTCAACACCTGCCACATTCGCGATCGCGCGGCGGAGAAAGTGTTTTCCGAGCTCGGCCGCCTTCGGGTGATGAAGGACGCGCGCGCGGAAGCCGGGCACAAAATGGTGCTGGCGGTGGCGGGCTGCGTGGCGCAGGCGGAGGGGGCTGAAATCCTCGCCCGCGCACCTTATGTCGATATCGTGCTCGGCCCGCAAACTTATCACAAACTGCCCGAAATGGTTGCCCGCGCGGCGCGTGCCGGGGGCGCGGTGATCGAAACCGACTTCCCGCCCGAGGATAAGTTCGACCATTTGCCCGAAGCCACCGCGCCCCAGGGCATCACCGCGTTCCTGACCATTCAGGAAGGCTGCGACAAATTCTGCTCGTTCTGCGTGGTGCCTTACACGCGCGGTGCGGAAATGAGCCGCCCGGTGGCCGCGATCATTGCCGAAGCCCGCCGCCTGGTGGCGCAAGGCAGCCGCGAGATCACCTTGCTTGGCCAGAACGTTAACGCTTGGCACGGCGTTGGCCTCGATGGACAACCGACAAGCCTGGGCACGCTGGTGCGATTGCTGGCGAAACTGCCGGGCCTGGACCGCATTCGCTACACCACGTCCCATCCGCGTGACATGGATGACGATCTGATCGCAGCCCATGGCGAGGTTCCCGAACTGATGCCGTTCCTGCATTTGCCGGTGCAGTCAGGATCGGACCGCATTCTGGCCGCGATGAACCGGCGGCATACGGCGGCGGACTACCTCGCCTTGGTCGCCAAGCTGCGCGCGGCACGGCCAGACATCGCGTTATCGTCGGATTTCATCATCGGCCATCCGGGCGAAACCGAGGCGGATTTTGAGGCCACACTGGCCCTGATCCGCGCGGTTGGCTTTGCCCAGGCGTTCAGCTTCAAATACTCCGCCCGCCCCGGAACCCCCGCCGCCGGCGCGCCGATGCAGGTGCCCGAGGCCGACAAGGACCGCCGCCTGCAAACCCTTCAAGCCCTGTTGCGGCAACAACAGGCCGAGTTCAACCTGTCCGTCGAAGGCCAGGTCATGCCGGTTCTCATCACTGGCGCCGGGCGCCGGCCCGGGCAGATCGGCGGTCGGTCGCCGTGGTTGCAACCGGTGCATCTCGACGGCCCGGCACATCTGATCGGGCGTGAAATTCCGGTGCGCATTGTCATCGGCAAACCGAGCTCTCTGGCTGGAACCCTTGTTGAGGAGTTAGTCCAAGCTTGACCCACATCATCGCCGCCCCCGCGTCCCGTCCGGTGCAGGCTGACAGCCGCGCCGTCACCTTGCATTTCGACAACAACGCGCTGCTCGCCGTGTTGCTTGGCGATCATGACCGCCATTTGGTGCGATTGCAGCAAGGGCTCGGGGTTCGATTGTCGTGCCGAGGCAACCGGGTGGCGATTGCCGGGGATGCGGCCAGGGTGGAGCAGGCGCAAACCGCGTTGACCGATCTTTACCGCCGCATCGAACGGGGCGAGCCGATTGGCGCCAGCGATATCGATGCCGCGATCCGGATGAGCGACGCCGACGATCCGCGGCTGCCGCTGTCTGATCTGCCGGCGATCCACACGCGGCGCGGTGCGGTTGGCCCGCGCAGCCCTGGCCAGTCGCGCTACATGGATTTGCTGTCGAAACACGAAATGGTTTTTGGCATCGGCCCGGCCGGCACTGGCAAGACCTACCTCGCGGTCGCCCAGGCTGTCGCGATGCTGATTTCCGGTAAAGTCGATCGGATCGTGCTGTCACGCCCGGCGGTTGAGGCTGGCGAACGGCTCGGGTTCCTGCCCGGCGACCTGAAGGAAAAGGTCGATCCCTATTTGCGCCCGCTTTACGACGCGCTCGCCGACATGCTGCCGGGCGATCAGGTGACCAAGCGGATGGAGCGTGGGGAAATCGAAGTGGCCCCCTTGGCGTTCATGCGTGGCCGCACTTTGGCCCACGCGTTCGTGATTTTGGACGAAGCGCAGAACACCACCGCGGTGCAGATGAAGATGTTCCTGACCCGGATGGGCGAGGGCACAAGGATGGTTATCACCGGCGATCTGTCGCAGATCGATCTGCCGACCGGCATTCGTTCCGGTCTGCGCGACGCGCTCGACACGCTTGAAGGTGTGCCCGGCATTGCCGTTAACCGTTTCGATCGTGGTGACATCGTGCGCCACCCGCTGGTCGGACGCATTGTCGAAGCCTATGATGCCCGTGCGGCGGCCGAAAAGGAAACCAGCGCCCGCAGGTCGGATGCAACAGGCAGGTAAATGGACCCGAGTTTTTCTAGTCGCCCCACTTCGGTGGGGATTAACGTGAGCGTCGAGGACCGGGGCTGGTTTCGCCTGGTTCGCAACCCCCAAGCCATTGCCCGCCGTGCGGCGGCTATGGCGGGCGGTGGTGCCAATATCCTGCTGGCCGACAACGCCACCGTCCGCCGGCTCAACGCGCGCCATCGCGGCCGCGACAAGCCGACCAACGTGCTGACCTTTGAACCTGGCGACATCATCCTGGCATCGGGCGTCGTTGCCGCCGAAGCCAAGCGCGACGGCAAACGCCCCGGTGACCATCTGGCCCATCTGGTGATCCACGGCATTCTGCATCTGCAAGGCTATGACCATGATCGCGCTGGCGATGCGCGGGCAATGGAAATGCGCGAAACCCGCCTGCTCGCCCGCCTCGGCGTGCCCAACCCGTGGGCCCGGCGATGAGCGGCACTCGCGCCGGCATTATCGGCCGCATCCGCACCCGGCTTGGTCGGCGGGCGCCTGACCATAATTTGCGCGACAGCATCGCCGAACTGGTCCAGGAAGCCGAGGACGCGCCGGATACCCCCGGCGAATTGCCCGATCTTGACCGCCAGGAACGCGCGCTGATCGCCAACGTGCTGCGCCTGCGCGGCATGTCGGCTGATGACGTGATGGTGCCGCGCGCCGATATCGTGGCAATGGCCGCGGATGTGGCGCTCGATCAGGCGTTGGAGCAATTGCGCTTGGAAGGCCATTCGCGCCTGCCTATCTACCGCGAACAACTCGATGACATCATCGGCATGGTCCATATCAAGGATGTCTATGCCTATGTCGGCCGTCCCGAGGCGTTCAAGCTCGAAGCGATCATGCGCAAACCCTTGCTGGTGGCGCCGCAAATCCCGGTGCTCGAACTGCTGCTGCAAATGCGCCAGGCACGGATGCATTTGGCGCTGGTGGTCGATGAATATGGCGGCATTGACGGGCTGGTGACGATCGAAGACCTCGTCGAGGAAATTGTCGGCGACATCGCCGATGAACATGATGAAGTGGCCGGACCAATGATCACCGAGCGGCCTGACGGCACGTTCGACATTGATGCGCGCCTGCCGATCGAAGCCTTCGAGGAACGCATGGGGCCGGTGCTGACCGACGACGAGCGCGCGGCGGATATCGATACGATCGGCGGACTTGTCTTCGCCCTCGCCGGCCGGATCCCGACGCGGGGTGAAGTGCTGAGCCATCCATCGGGGATCGAATTCCGGGTGTTGGAGGCTGATGCGCGCCGACTGCGGCGGTTGCGGGTGAAAAAGGCAGCAACGGCAACGAAGCCTTAATGTCGGCATGGGAGCTTAGGTGGGACGTTGGATCGGATTGCGTGCCCTGCACCGCGTTGTTACGATTTGCATAATCATTCGAGAGGAGCTTCAATGATGACCATCCAAACTCATGGTATGTCTTGCGCCTGCTGTTTGCCGGCGGGCTTTCCCGGTGGGCAGGGCGTTTCGCGCCGCGCAGTTCTCGCGGGCCTGGTCGCCGCCCCACTGCTGATCCCCGGTACGGTGCGTGCTGCCGATGGTGCGGTGTTTGACTCGATGCTGCTGTCCTGCATTGATCCACGCATGGTGACGCCGGTTGGCGATTACATGTTCGGCCGCGGTCTGCGTGGCAAGTTCAGCCAATTCGTTATCGCGGGTGCCGCGATTGGTGTTGTCGCACCGCAATTCGCGTCCTGGCAGCCGGCGTTCTGGGATAATCTCGGCACATCAATTAAGCTGCACGGCATTACCCGACTGATCGCGATCGATCATCGCGATTGTGGCGCGGCCAAAATTGCTTATGGCGACGGCGCGGTTGCCACCAGGGCGTTGGAAACTGAAACCCATCAGAAGGCAGCAACCGCCTTCCGTGCCGAAATGACCAAACGCCAGCCGACCATGAAGCTCGAAATCGGGTTGATGGCGCTTGATGGCGGGATAGAGATGTTTGCCTGAGATAATCTATATGATGCGGTTCCGTTTGGAACCGCATCTATGCCTTCACCAACGTGGTGAAGTCTGACCATTGGTCGACCCGAAATGCCCGAATGTCGCGCACCGAGGCGGGCAGCCACGGCAGCGCCTTCAGCGCCATGATCGCACTGAAAAGATTCGCGAGGTCTTCGGAATTCGTCGTGTAAAGGCTACCCTGCACCCGATTAAACCCGAAATTCGCCAGAGTGCCGCCAATGTCGGCATAAGCCTGAGAAACGCCCTTCGGATGATTCTCAGCGGTAGCGGCAACAACCAGATCAAACGCGATGGCAAACATCAACGCTCCTTGGGATCGTCAAGAATATCGCTCAGCCGATAGGGGACTTCCTCCCCGGTTTCGAGCACGCGAATTCGCATCAAGTGGTCACCTTCGGCAAGCGCCTCAACCGCGCCGACAATCTCATAAACCGGACCGGACACGCCAAAGCGACGCCATGTACCGATCAGGTTGGCAGGCTGGATATAGGACATGGATCGACCCTGCGTTTGGAGCATCATGCCATTATAGCCCAAGCCGGGATCAAATACCGAGCAAAGAATTCGCCACCCGCGTCACCCCGCCGGCGTCAAACTCCACTCGGGCGCACCCGGCTCGCAAAAGAACGGCATCGCGTTCGCCGTCCGCACATTCGGCTCCAGCCCCATTTCCGCCCGCAGCGCGCGAAATAGCGCGCCATGCGCCACCACCAGCACCGGTGCCGGCTTGGCGAGCGCGCGGTTCACCGCCGCAACCGCGCGGGTGCGCAAGTCCATAAACGGTTCGGCGTCCGGCGGGGTGAAATGGCCGGCCACCCAGTCATTGAACCAGTCCGACATCGGCTGGCCTTCGTGGCTGCCAAAGGAAACTTCGCGCAGCCCCTCATCCAGTTCAACCTCCAGCCCCAGCGGGGTCGCGGCAATCCGCGCGGTATCATGCGCGCGCGACAAGGGTGAGGCCACAATCGTCATGATCCCGCGCCCGCGCAGCATGTCGGCGGCGCGCGCGGCTTGTGCCAGGCCGTTGGCATTCAGGGGGATATCGACATTGCCCTGGCTCAGGCCCTGCGCGTTCCAGTCGGTTTCGCCGTGGCGCAGGAACCAGAAGGCGCGCTGGATAAGTCTCATACGGCCAGGCCTTCGCTCGCGAGCATCCGCATCACGGCCGGGCGCGCATTCATCCGGGCAAAATGGGCGGCGCAATTGGGCGGCAAAGTCATTTTCATCCGTGCCGCGCCCCAGAACTCGACGTAGTAGAGCGCCGCATCAAAGATCGAGAAATGGCCACCGGCATAGTCACGGCCTGCCATCGCCGCATCCAGCACCTTGAAGCCGGCATCCACCATCGCCCGGCCCTGGTCTCGCACTGTGTCATAGTCGGCTTCGTGCTGAGCGTATTTGCGCGGGTTGAACATACGGGAAAACCCATGCATGTGCTGGGTCGAGATCGAGTATTCCATGATTTCCAGTCCACGCACCAAATCTTCCGGATCGCTCGGCAGCAATCCGGCATCGGGATTGGTCAGCGCAAGCCACAACGCAATCGCCTGGAATTCGGTCAACAGTGACCCATCACCGCGTTCGAGCACCGGAATTTTGGACTTCGGATTGATCCCGACAAAGGGCGGCCGCAAATGCGCGCCCTCGCCCAGCAGCACCCGCTCCAGTTCAAACGGCTTGCCAATTTCCTCGAGCAGCAGATGGATACCGATCGAACAGGCACCCGGCGCGTAATACAGCTTGGTCATCGACATCTCCTGTAAGTGTGGCTAGTCCCAAAGGGAGCTCACCGATTTCTCGGTACTGATACGGTCCATCGCCTCGGCGATTAGCGGCGCGATCTCGATCTGGCTGATATTGCGCGCGCTTTTCACTGCGGCAGTTGCCATGATGCTATCGGTCATCACCAGCCGTTCAATCGGGCTGTCGCCAATCCGCTGCACCGCCTGGCCCGAAAGCACCCCATGGGTGACGTAGACGCTGGCCGATTTGGCACCGCGCGCGAGCAGCGCCCGGGCGGCGTTGACCAAGGTGCCGCCGGAATCAACGATGTCATCGACCAGAATACAGTCGCGGCCAGAAACGTCGCCGATCACGTTCATCACTTCGGATACGCCGGCCTGTTCGCGGCGCTTGTCGATAATGGCCAGATCGCGCCATCGCGTCCCGCAGCACGCCGCCAACATCTGGCGACACAATCATCACCGATCTTCCGGCATAGGTTTCGCGAATATGACGGCTGAACAAGGGGGCTGCGTAAAGATTATCCACCGGGATATCGAAAAAACCCTGAATCTGATCGGCGTGCAAGTCCATCGTCAGCACTCGGTCAGCGCCGGCTTCAACGATCAGGTTGGCTACCAGCTTGGCCGAAATCGGGGTGCGGGGGCCCGATTTGCGGTCCTGACGAGCATAGCCGAAATAGGGCACCACGGCGGTAATTCGCCGTGCACTCGCCCGGCGCAACGCATCGAGGGTAATCAACAATTCCATCAGATGGTCATTGGCGGGGTATGAGGTCGATTGCACCACAAAGACATCCTCGCCCCGGATGTTCTCATGGATTTCGACGAAAATCTCCATGTCGGCGAAGCGCCGCACGGTAGCCTTGGTCAGTTTCTGGCCAAGGGCGTCGGCGACCGCCTCGGCAAGCGGGCGGTTGCTGTTGCAAGCGACAATCTTCATCAGGCTTTAATCCGGCTGGGGCGGGCGGGTTCTAGCAACGGCATGGCTGATTGTCCATGAACCGCCTTGGTCGAGGCAGGGTCACGGTTTTTTGCGGGTGCCGAGCCGGTTGAGGATTACATCGCGCACCCCGCCGGCGGCTTCCTCGGCGACCACCACGGCGATATCGACCCACAGACCGCTCAGCGTGTTTTTCGCTACCTGGTTCAACTGGGCGATCTTGCCGGCCTCCGCACCCCGATCGTCCTGGATGACCCAGGTGATCTCGACGCTCTCCTGCCCCTTCGGCAACGGCCCGACCTTGACTGTGCCGATTACGGTGAAGTCCGGCCGCTCGGGCTTTTCCAGCACCACGAGGCCGAATTGCGGCAGCTCCCGGCGCATCTGCCGGGCGAGGGATGTATTGCCATCGCCGGGCGCACCGGTGACATCGGGCACGTAAATCCGCGCCGGACGATTGAGCAGGCTGGTCGGGTCGTCCTGCCGCCGCCGCGCCTCAATCCCGGTCAGCGCGATGCCGAGCGTGGGGACGGTGGCGCTGACAATTCCGCCCAAGGCGACCGGGCTCTGACCGGTCCAATCGGCCTCCGGCACCGCTGTGCCAGTGGTTCGGTTGCGCTCCAGCCCGCTCGGGTCGCGGATGATGTAGCTCGGGGTCACCATGCCCGACGCCATCTGGGCGGTAATCTCGACCACCCAGTCTCCGCGGCTTGCCGGTTGGGCGAAGGCCGGCACTTCCATCGCGCGCAAGCCAATGGTCAGGGCGGTGGCAAGCTGGGCGGCGCGCGTTGGGTCGAGCAGCGCGGTCTTGGGGGTCGGGATCGCCAGCCGTGCCGGCGGCGGGGCGACCAGTTGTCCCCCGTCATTTCCCGTAACGCCATCAAATGTACGCGACTGGCCGCCACACCCGGCGAGTGCCAGGAGTGCCAAAACCAGTGCGTTATGCCAGAACACAGGACACCAGCATGGTCAGCAGCAGCAGAACAGTGAAGAAATACATGTATTGCATGGGAACCGACATCACAGAGTGATCACCGAAATCTGATGCCCGATTGGTCCGGACTTGGCCAGGGTGCGCCGGCGATGGCTGAAAAACCGTGCCTCATCAGCCAGCGTATCAAGGCCGAGCGCGGCCACCGTGCCAACCCCGGCACAGGTTAGGCGACGCACGCAATAGCCCGCAAGGTCGAACTGCCAGCGCCCGTCACGTACGCCGTCAAGAAAGAACCGCGCATCGGCGGCATCGTGCGCCAGAACCGCGTCGCGCAGGTCGGCCGCAACCTCGTAGGATGACTGGCCGATGCACGGCCCAACCACGGCCGCGATGTTGCCCGGCGTCGCACCCAAGCCGCACATGGCGGCAAGTGTGGACTCCAACACCCCACCGACCGCGCCGCGCCACCCCGCATGGGCAGCACCGACCACGCCGGCGGTCCGGTCGGCGAACAGCACCGGCGCGCAATCGGCGGTGACAATGCCGAGCGCAATCCCCGGCTGTGCGGTGACCGCCGCATCGGCGCGCGGCCCCTCGCCCGGCCTCCAGGGGATGGTGACCACGGCCGTCGTATCGCCATGCACCTGGGTTAGCCCCACCAATGCCGCAGGCGCCGCCCCCAGCGCGCGGGCGGCGCGGGCGCGGTTTTCCAGGACATGCTCCGGCGCATCCAAGCCGGAAAGCGAACAATTGAGGCTGGCGAACGGCCCGGACGACACGCCACCACGCCGGGTGAAGAACCCGTGCGGGACCGACAAATCTGGGCTGGCAACAAACTCGGCGGTCATGCGGTAAATCCTGGCGGCTCGGGCAAAGCAGAGTGGCTGATGCACAGCACCTTGAACAGCCGCCCCATCTGGTCCGGCTCCGCCAGACGGCGGGCAGTATCCAGCATCGCCGCACCTTTGGCCGGCGGCAAGGTTCGCGCCAGAACACCCGTGCGCTGAAACAACCCCAGCCGCGTCAGGAACAGACCTTGGGCCAGCGGTCCATGCACGGTGGCACCGGTGGCGGCATGGGCAAGCGCTTCGAAATCGACATGCGCGGTGAGGTCGGACATGCCCGGATTGGCCAGCGGATCGGCCTTGATGCCGCCACGCAGGGCTTGCAGGCTATCGCCAGGGGCGGAGTGTTCCGGGCCGTAATCGATAAACAGGGCGGCGCCACCCTGGGCGGCGACCCGAGCAGCAAGCCTTGCAACCAAATCGGTCGCAACCTCGCCCACCTCCACCACATCACCATCCCGTAAGGGGGATTTAATCCGCCATCTTTTGACGTGCGCGCACATGGCGGATTGCATTCGCCCGAAGGTGAAGGCCCCATTTGCGACATACCGTTCTACCCAACCATCTTCTTGCCGGACAAATTGCCGGATCGGCAGAGCGTCCAGAAACTCGTTGGCCAGCAACACCACCGGCCCATCCGGCAACGCTTCAACCCTGTCATGAAACACCGCCTTTGGCACCACCTTCGCCTGCACCGCCCGCAACCGGGGCGAGGTTTCCACCAGATGCACCCGCAATGCCGCCGCGAAATCCGGCGCCATCCGCCGGATTGCCCGCAACGCGTCGGCCATCAAGGTTCCACGTCCGGGGCCGCATTCGACCAGCAGCACCGGATCGGGGGCGCCCATGCCTTGCCACACCACCGCCGCCCATAGCCCGAGCAATTCGCCAAACACCTGGGAAATCTCGGGCGCGGTGGTGAAATCGCCATACGGGTCATGCGCGGCATAATACTCCGTGTTGGCCCGCGCCATGAAATGGTCGAGCCGCTCCATTCAGCGCCGTGCCCGCTGGATCAACCACAGCCCGGCGGCAAGCATCGGCAGCGACAGCAGCTGGCCCATGGTGGCGCCGGCAAACAGCAAGCCAAGAAAAGCGTCGGGTTCGCGGAAAAACTCGCCGGTGATTCGCGCAATCGCATAGCCCGTCAGAAACACCCCGGTGATCAGCCCGGAACGCGCCAGAATCGCGGTCCGCCGGGACAGCACAAACAGCACTAGGAACAGGCACAGGCCCTCCATCAAGGCCTGATAAATCTGGCTCGGGTGGCGCAAGACCGGGCCGCCACCGGGGAACATCATCCCCCATGGCAGCCAATCCGGCGCTGGACGCCCCCATAATTCCCCATTGATGAAATTGGCAATGCGCCCGAACCCCAGCCCGATCGGCGCCGCCGGCGCAATCCGGTCGGCAAAACTGAGCAACGAAATCTTCTCGCGCCGGCAAAACCACGCCGTCGCGATCGCCACCCCCAACATGCCGCCATGAAACGCCATGCCGCCCTGCCAGACCGCGAAAATATTCCACGGCTCGGCAAGAAACGCGGCCGGTTGATAGAACATCACATACCCAAGCCGCCCGCCGATCACGACGCCAAGCGTCGCCCAGGTCAAATAGTCATCGGCCTGCTGGGTGGTTGCAACGGTGGGTTCGCGTCGCACCAAAACACGCAACAACCGCCAGCCCAGCAACAACCCGAAAATATAGGCCAGCGCATAATAGCGGATCAGCAGCGGCCCCAACTGGATCAGCACTGTCGGGTCAGGGAAAAGCCGGATTGTGAACATGAACAGAAGATCCCATATGCGCTAGGCGGACGAGGCGGTATAGGGCCGCGAGCGTCCGCAAGGAAGCGCGAACCAGGAGCAGACCAATGGCCGATCGCCCCCGTATTTTTGACGACCTTGCTGGCATGGCGGGCGGTGCGATCTCGGCACTATCGGGCCTGCGCGAGGAAATCGAAGCGATGGTGCGCGCCCGCCTCGATGAAGCGGTCCGCCGCTTGGAACTGGTGAAGAAGGACGAATTCGACGCGGTGGCCGAAATGGCCGCCACCGCCCGCGCCGGCCAGGAGGCCGCCGAGGCACGGATTACAGCCCTCGAGGTGCGGATTGCAGCTCTCGAAACCGCGCAATAACGACTTATCCTCAGATATTATGTGAACTTCGTGTTGCGAGTGCGAGATACCCACTTGCGGCACGGTTCCCGCCATCGGTAGGCTAGGCATCGTAGGGGTACGCGTTAGCCACCACTACATCTCGTGGTGCGGTCCCGAACCGCGCCCTCTGGCCTTCCTCCGGTGTGGGAGACCCACTATGTCTGCGTTCACCAGCATTGAACACGAAATTGCCGCCAATCCGCTCGACGTGATGGAGCAGATTGTCACCAACAATGATTGGGCCTTCGACCGCCGCAATGACAGCGAAATGGCCGCCGAGGCCCCAGGCCAATGGTGCGATTACGGACTTTATTTCAGCTGGTCGCATGAAATCGCGGCGATGCATTTCACCTGCACCTTTGATCTGAAAGTCCCGGAACGCCGGCGCGCAGCGCTTTATGAACTGCTAGCGCTGGCCAACGAGAAACTCTGGATCGGCCATTTCGGCATGGATAGCGATGATGGCATGCCGCTATTCCGCCATGCCGTGCTGCTGCGCGGCGCGCCCGGCGTGTCAGCGGAAAGCCTGGAAGACATGGTCGATATCGCCATCACTGAATGCGAACGCTTCTATCCAGCGTTCCAGTTCGTGCTGTGGGGCGGCAAAACACCAGCCGAAGCGCTGGCCGCGGCCATGCTGGAATGCGCTGGCGAAGCATGACCCAACTGAAAATCCCACCAATCCTGCTGGTTGGGTTCGGCAAGATGGGCGGCGCGATGCTGGCCGGCTGGCGGGAAGCTGGGCTTGCGCCGTCCATCGCGGTGGACCCGATGCGCCCGGCATCCCCCGGCGCTGAACTGACCGTGTTCGCCGATGCCGGCGAAATCCCGGCCGATTTTGCCCCGGCCGCAGTGATCCTCGCCGTCAAGCCGCAATCGGCCGCTGAAACCCTGCCGCTATACCGCCGCTTTGCCGGCCAGGCAGTGTTCCTGTCGATCATGGCCGGGCGCACCATCGCTGGCATGGAAAAATTGCTGGGTGACGCCGCGATCATCCGCGCCATGCCCAACACCCCCGCTGCCGTCCGCCAGGGAGTCACCGTCGGTTGCCCCAATGCCCGGGTGACCGCCGCCCAACGCGCGCTCTGCGACCGGCTGCTATCGGCCATCGGCGCGGTGGCGTGGGTTGATGATGAAAACCTGCTCGATCCGGTCACCGCAGTGTCCGGCAGCGGCCCGGCCTATGTGTTCCTGCTCGCCGAATTGATGGAAAAGGCCGCGATCGAACAGGGCATTCCCGCCGATCTCGCCCGCCTGCTGGCGCGCCAAACGGTGAGCGGCTCCGGCGCGTTACTGGCCGCAAGCCCGGAGGACACCGCGCAATTGCGGATCAATGTCACCAGCCCGAAAGGCACGACGGAAGCCGCCCTCCAGGTGCTGATGGCGCCGGATGCTTTGCCGAAAGCGCTATCAGCGGCCATCGCGGCAGCGACCCAGCGTTCACGGGATTTGGCTGGGTAGGCGACGCATAAATTTAATGGGCCTTGCCCACCGCTGCGCGCTATCATGCCGCCATGGATGATACCGAATTCGACGAAACCCTGATCGCCGCCGCCTTCGACCGCGCTGCAACCGCCGGCTGGATTGGGTTGTCCGTTCCGGAAGCCGCGCGGGCAGCGGGGCTGGATATGGCCCGCGCCCGCGCCCGTATCCCCAATCGCTGCGCCCTGTTGCGTCGCTTCGGCACCCTTGCCGATCAGGCGGCGCTGGTCGGCATCGGCGAGGGTCCGATCCGCGACCAGCTTTTTGACATCGTGATGCGCCGGATCGACATCCTGCAAAGCCATCGTGGCGGGGTCGTCGCGCTGCTGCGGGCGCTGCCCTTCGATCCGGCGGCGGCACTGGTGCTGGCGTCAAGCAGCCTCACCAGCACGTCCTGGATGCTGCAGGGCGCGGGGGTGGAAACCGGCGGCATCAAGGGTGCGTTGCGCTGCAAAGCCATGCTCGCGGTCTGGCTCTGGACCGTCCGCGCCTGGCAGGGCGACACCTCGGACGACTTGTCCGCCACCATGGCCGCCCTCGACCAGGCTCTCACCCGTGCCGAGCAGGCCGAAGCGACTTTCGCCACTCGAACCCCGACCAAACCCCCGGAAGGACTTTAATATGGCCGATCAACCGTTCAACGCCGCCTTCGGACAAGCCCAACAGCAAATGCAGAAAGCCGCCGAGGAATTCGGCCGCATGTTCAAGGCCGTGCCCGCAATGCCCGACATGGCTGGCGCGATGGCGAGCTATCAGCGCAACCTCGACGCTTTAGCCCAGGCCAACCGCATCGCGATCGAAGGCGTGCAGGCGGTGATGCGCCGCCAGGCCGAAGTCGTGCAGCAGACCATGGCCGAGCTCGCCGAAACGGTGAAAACCTTGTCCGGCGCAGGTATCGCCAAGGTCGATCCGGCCAAGAACGCCGAGGCCATCAAGGACGCCTATGCCAAAGCGGTATCCCATTCAAAGGAACTTGCCGATCTGATGCAGCGTGCCAATACCGAGGCGACCGAAGTGCTGCATAAGCGTGTCAGCGCGGCGCTGGATGAAGCCAAAGCCCTCGCCGGTTAAAAGCGCCCCATCCGATAGGGCGTCGGATCAACCGCCGGCGTGTCGCCCATCACCATGTCGGCCATCAGCTTGCCCGCCCCCGGGCCGATTCCGAAGCCATGCCCGGAAAAGCCGGTGGCCAGGAAGAAGCCCGGCACATCGGGGACCTGGTCGATAATCGGCACCGCGTCGGGGGTGACATCCATCAGCCCGCCCCAGCGATAGGCTTCGCGCATCTCTGCAAAGCCGGGGAAGGATTTCACCAGCGCGTCGCGTGCCTCCCTGATAATCCCGTCATGCGGGACGGGATCGAGCACGCGGACGGTTTCGAAGGGTGAAATCGCATCAAGGGCCCAGGTTTTCGGGGTGCGCCACTCGGTCAAAAAGCGCGGCCCGAGGCGCAGGCGCAATTCGCGCCAGGCGCTGCGATATGACCCGGCGAACTTTGGCAGCATGCGGAAACTGTCGGGGGTGATGTCGGTAATCGCGGCATTGCGGCGGGCGATGGTGTAGCCACCATCGGCGCGTTTGCGGAACGCATAGACATCGTTGCCCGCGGTGGTCTCGGGCAGGCCATCAAGCTTATGCGTCGCAAACACGCTGCCCAACACTTTGAGGATGGGTAAATCTAGCGCGCCAATCCCGGCTGACGCCATGTTGCCGGTGAACAGGCGGGACCATGCACCGCCGGCCAAAACCACGGTTTCGCAATCAATCCGGCCCCGTTCGGTCACCACGCCGCTGATCCGCCCAGCCTTGGTTTCGACGCCGCGCACCGCGCAATTGGTGAAGACCTTGCCGCCCGCCACCTGGATGGCGCGGGCGATCGCCGGGGCCGCCTTTTGCGGCTCGGCGCGACCATCGCTTGGGGTGTGCAGCGCGCCTGCGAAGGGGCGGGCGGCGCCGGGCAGGACAGCTTCTATGTCACCAGGACCGAGCACCTTGGACGAAACCTGGAACTGGCGGGCGCCTTCAAGCCAGGCTTCCTGCTGTTCAAGTTCCTTTTTGGTCTCGCACAGATAAACGATGCCACATTGCTTGAAGCCGGTATCACCGCCGACCAGTTCGTTCATCTGGCGCCACCAGCGCAGGCTTTCGAGCCCGAGCGGGATTTCCGCCATGTCGCGGCCCATGACCCGGGTCCAGCCCCAGTTGCGGCCGGATTGTTCCGCGCCGATTGCGCCTTTTTCGCACAGCACGACGGGGATGCCCTTACGGGCGAGAAACAACGCAGTCGATGTGCCGATAATGCCGCCGCCGATCACGACGACCGAGGTTTTCGCGGGCAGTTCGGTATCGCTCCGAACCGGATCGAGCGGCGGCAACACGTCCGGTTACGCCGGGCCGACTTTGAAGGCGCAGATTTTATTGCCGTCGAGGTCACGGAAATATGCGCCATAGAACCCGTTTGGGTTCGGCCCGCGCACGCCCGGCGCGCCCTCGTCCTTGCCACCGGCCTTGATGGCGGCGGCATGCATGGCATCGACCACGGCCCGGCTTGGCGCTGACAGCGCGATCATGGTGCCGTTGCCGAAGGTGGCGGTGCCGCCGTCATGCGGCTTGCCAACCGCGAGCATCGGCTGGCCGGCACCGGCGGAAAAGAAGGTGCGGTTTTCACCACTGATGGCGGCCAACGGCGCGCCGCCAAGCATGGCGAGCAGCGGCGTGTAGAAGGCGGTGGCGGCGGCGGGATTATTAGTGCCGACCATGGTGTAACCAATCATGGGAACGCTCCTCGGGTTAGTGTTGCGCGAAACATCATCGCTGGACCTTGGTCTGTCAATTACTGGTCATTGCGCTGGCGAGGTGTAGAAAACCAAGGCGCTATCCCGGTGACCGCAATCCCCGCCCCTTGGTCACCGCCCCCTCTCCAAACCTCGCCCGCAGCGCGTCAATCGCGCCCTGCGCCGCAATCCGCTTGGCCGCCCCCGGATCGGCGAGGTCGGGACGGTCAGCATCCTCCAGCGGGGCCAGGGTTGTGGCGCCGATGCCGATTAGGCGGAAGGCGGTGCCGTCAATTTCACGCGCCAGCAGCACCCGCGCGGCATCGAACAGCGTGTCAGGCAGCACCGATGGTTGCGGCAGGCGCTGGCTGCGGGTGCGGCTGGCGAAGGCAGCCGTCTTCAATTTCAGCACCACCCCGACAGCCGCGAAGCCCTCCACGCGCAGACGGCGGCCAAGCTTTTCCGACAGCCGCCATAATTCGCGCTCCAACGGCTCGGCGGTCGCAAGATCGGCGTTGAACGTGGTTTCGGCGCTGATCGATTTGGTTTCGCGGGCGGGGTTGATGGCGCGGGCATCCTCGCCACGGGCGCGCTGTACCAGGGATGGCCCATCATCGCCAAAGCGGCGGCGGGCCTCGCGGTCGTCCAAGCCCTGCAACTGGCCGATCTTGGTGATGCCCATCGCGTCGAGCTTTTTGGCGAATGCCGGCCCGATGCCGGGCAGCAGCCGGACCGGTTCGGGCGACAGCATCGCGGCGGCCTCGGCGCCGATCACGGTAAAGCCGCGCGGCTTGTCACGGCCGGCGGCGATCTTGGCCATTAGGCGGTTGGCGGCCAGGCCGATGGAAACGGTGACACCAACTTGGGCTTCGATGTTGCGGGCGAGGGCCATCAGCACCGCCGCCGGTGGCGCACCGTGCAAGGCCTCGGTGCCGGACAGATCGAGCGTGGCTTCGTCAATCGACAGCGGCTGAACCAGCGGGGTGAGTTCCATCATCAGGGCGCGGATCTGACGCGAGGCAGCGGTGTATTTGGCGAAATCGGGTTTTATCACCACCGCATCGGGGCAGGCTTTCAGCGCCTGATACATCGGCATCGCGCTGCGCACCCCGTAAATGCGGGCGACGTAGCAGCAGGTGCTGACCACGCCACGGCTGCCGGTGCCGCCAACGATGACGGGGCGGGAGGCCAGTTCCGGCCGGTCACGCTTTTCGACACTCGCATAGAACGCGTCGCAATCGACATGGGCGATGGCGAGGCTGGTCAGTTCGGCATGCCGCGCAATTCTGCGGCCGCCGCAATTGGGGCACGCCACGGCGTCGCCGGGGTCATGCCCACAGTCGCGGCACAGGCTGGTCATCCCGGCGCGGGCCACAGCCAGGCGGCACCGCGCACCCCGGAACTGTCGCCATGCAGGTTGCGCACGATCGGCGTGTGCACAAAGTCGGAAAACACGTAGCCGGCCATCAGCTTGGGCACCTCGGCATAAAGATGGTCGAGGTTGGATAGCCCGCCGCCGAGCACGATCACATCCGGGTCGAGAATATTCACCACCACCGCAAGCCCGCGCGCCAGCCGGTCGGCATGGCGGTTGAGCGCCAATTGTGCCCGCGCATCCCCGGCGACGGCGCGGGCAACAACGCCATGGGCATCGCGCGCATCCGGCCCATCGCACGACATGGCGAGACCCGGACCGGAGACATAGGTTTCCATGCAGTTGCGATGCCCGCACCAGCACAGCGTGCCGGGCCGTTCATCATCCTGCGGCCAGGGCAACGGGGTATGGCCCCATTCGCCGGTGATATGATGCCGCCCGCGAAGGACTTTGCCGTTGATCACCACCCCGCCCCCGCAGCCGGTGCCGATGATGACGCCGAATACGCAATTGGCCCCGACGCCCGCGCCATCGACCGCTTCGGACAGCGCAAAGCAATTGGCGTCGTTTTCGACCCGGACTTCGCGGGCCAACAGCGCCGAAATGTCGCGGTCGAAGGTGTGGCCGTTGAGCGCAATGGAATTGGCGTTCTTTACCAATCCGGTCGCCGGGCTGATCACCCCGGGAATGCCGATCCCGACACTGCCGCGTCCGCCAAGCTTGGCCTCGGTCTCGCGCACCAGTTCGGCAATGGCGCGCACGGTTGCGTCATAGCCGGCCGGCGTTGGCACCCGGTGGCGCAATTGCGGGGTGTTGTCGGCGGCCAGCGCCGCAATCTCGATCTTGGTGCCGCCAAGATCAACGCCGAGCCGGAAGTCATGGGGTGGGGTTTGCATCGGCGCAGTTTGCCTGTCCGGGCTGCCTTGCTCAAGCACGGCGTCGCGGGGCAGACTACAGGCATGAGTGAAACCCTGTTGGACGTGAAGGGCATGAACTGCCCGCTGCCGGTGTTGCGCGCCAATCGGGCGCTGCGAACTGTTGAACCTGGCGAGAAATTGCGGGTGCTGGCAACCGATCGCGCTGCCGTCGCCGATTTTCACGCCTTCTGCCGCGAAACTGGCCATCAATTACTGACCTGGAGCGAGGATTCCGGGGTGCTGCAATTCGTCATCCGCAAGAAACCGGCATGACCACGGCGTTGTTCACCCATCCGGCCTGCCTCGCCCATGATGTCGGGGACTGGCACCCGGAATGCCCGGATCGGCTGCGCTACGTGCTGCGTGCGCTGGAAGCCGAGGAATTTTCCGGCCTGCTGCGGGAATTGGCGCCGCTTGCGACGCATGAACAGCTCGAACGGGTGCACCCGGCCGATTACGTGAAGGCGATCCTGGCGATCACCCCAACCGATCGCGGGCCGGTGATGCTGGATGCCGATACCGGAATGAGCGCGGGGAGTGCCGAGGCCGCATTACGGTCGGCCGGCGGCGCGATTGCCGCCGTCGATGCGGTGATGGAGGGCTGGGCGCGCAACGCCTTTGTCGCCACCCGCCCGCCCGGCCATCACGCCGAAGCCGCGCAGGCGATGGGGTTCTGCCTGTTCGCCAACGCCGCAATTGCCGCCCGCCACGCCCAGGCGCGTTGGGGATTGGGGCGCGTTGCGGTGGTCGATTTCGACGTCCATCATGGTAATGGCACCCAGGCAATTTTTGAAGCCGACCCGACATTGTTCTACGGGTCGAGCCATCAATTCCCCTGCTACCCCGGCACCGGATCACCGAGCGAAACCGGCGTGGGCAATGTGGTTAATGTCGGCTTGCCACCAGGGTCGGACGGGATGGTGTTTCGCGGCGCGTGGCAGGACATTTTGCTGCCGGCGCTCGATGCGTTCGCCCCGGAATTGCTGATCGTGTCGGCCGGGTTTGACGCCCATATCGATGACCCGCTGGCGCAGTTGCGGGTGCGGACGCCAGATTTCGTCTGGCTCACCGAGCAATTGCTCGCCCTTGCCCAACGTCACTGCAAAGGGCGACTGGTTTCGGTGCTGGAAGGCGGTTACGACCTCGATGCGCTGGCCGACGCGGCTTCGGCGCATGTCCGGGCATTGATGCAATAACAAAACCAGCGCCGAATGATGTCGTGACCGCCGCTATACCTCACTGGCCGGGATGGCTTTTTTCCCAATCGCGCGCCGCATTAACCACCGCTTCAAACGCCGCTCCATATTTCAGCAGCGCGGCCTTGGTACCGTCGTCGATCTCCCGATAAAGCCCGACATCATCTTCCGGCATGCGGTTATTGCGCACTGCGGCCATCACGCGGACAATCTCGGACGCCGCATGAGCTGGGGTTTGCAGCAGCACCAGACGCTTCATTCCCGCTGGGTTGTTGGGCACGTGGCAATCATTGCAATGCCCGCTGCGCATGGCGTTGGCAAGGTCGCGGTAGCTCGGCTCCAACTGGCTGAGGAACGGATTGGCCGGTGCGAACAACCCTTGGAACAACGCCGGTTGCGGTTGGGTCTTGCCGTCACGGTCGGTCCACATCCAGTTACCATCAAACACCGGCGGTGGGTGGGCGCTGGACTTCAGATGCGCCACCGCAACCCCGGTATTGAAAAATTGCGCGGCGACAAAGGCGCCCGAATCGGGCCGCGCCCAAAACACAATCGCGTTGGCCTTTTCATAATCGTCCCACTTTTTTGCGTTCTGCCAAAACGGGTAAGGATATTCGCCGGGGGCAAGCGCATTGCGGAACAACGCACCAAATTGCACCCGATAAAGCTTCTCCCGAGGGTCGAACGTCACCGTCCAGGTGCCGTCGAACATGAAAAGCGGACCGTAAAGCCCTGCCCATATCTCCGGCGCGAACTGCGTCAGGGTGGTGTCCTTCAACGTCCGATCGGGGTTGGGGTCGGGGCGGCCCCAGAGCAGAATTCCTTTCAGTTCCTGCCGAAAGCCTGCCGGCTGGAACATAATCTTGCGGCAGCGATCGAAAGCAACCTGATCACCCGGACCGGCGATCGGACAGGCGGCCACGAGTTGGGTGGCGATATTGGCCCCCTTCGCCTCGATTTGGACCCGCAGCTGATCGTTGCCCTGCGCCCTGACCGGCAGGACTACAACCGCGAGAACTACAGCAATCACGCCGCGCATCAGGAACATTGCTAACCCTAATTTCTGCCCGCAAGTGATGTGGAGCAAGTCTCGGCCATTGCCAAGCCCATTTCCGTGCCTAAACTTGACACTTGCAGGCAAGGAATACGGCAATGGCATCTCGGTGGCGGATCGGCTTTGACATCGGTGGCACCTTCACCGATTTCATCCTGCTGGATACTGAAGCCCACGCGATCAGGCTGCATAAATGCCTGACCACACCGGATGATCCTTCGGTCGGCGCGTTGGCCGGGCTTGCCGAACTGGTCGCCGGCGCCGGCATTGGCCTCGGTGATGTCGGCGATATCGTCCATGGCACCACGCTGGTCACCAACGCGTTGATCGAACGGCGCGGGGCGAAACTCGGGCTTATCACCACAAAGGGATTTCGTGACATTCTCGAAATGGGCACCGAGCAGCGCTACGATATTTACGATCTGTTTCTGCAATACCCCGACCCGCTGGTGCCGCGCCGGCGGCGGCTGGAAGTGCCGGAACGGATGGACCGCGATGGCAATACCGTGGTGCCGCTTGATCTCGATGCGGTGCGGGCCGCTGCCCGGCAACTGGCCGCCGACGGGGTGGAAGCCATCGCCATCGGCTTCCTGCACGCCTATCGCAATTCCGCGCATGAGCGTGCGGCAGCAGCAGCCGTGCGCGAAATCCTGCCCGATGTGGCGCTGAGCCTGTCATCGGAAGTTGTCGCCGAATTGTGGGAGTATCAGCGCCTGACCACGACGTGTGCCAACGCGTTCGTGCAGCCGTTGATGGATCGGTACGTGCAACGGCTGGAGCGGGAATTATGGACTTCTGGATTTCGCGGCGCGCTCTATCTGATGCATTCCGCCGGTGGCTTGGTGTCACCGGCGACCGCGCGGGCCTTCCCGATCCGGCTGCTGGAATCAGGGCCGGCCGGCGGCGGGCTGGCGACCGCGTTCTTTGGGGCACTCGCCGGCAAACCCGATGTGATCAGCTTCGACATGGGTGGCACCACCGCGAAAGCCTGCCTGATTGAAAACGGCCGCGCAGCCACCGCCGCCGAAATGGAAGCGGCACGGGTGCATCGTTTCAAGAAGGGCTCCGGCCTGCCGATCAAGGCGCCGGTGATCGACATGATCGAGATCGGTGCCGGCGGCGGCTCGATCGCCTCAATTGATGAAGTCGGGTTGCTGCGCGTCGGGCCGCATTCGGCGGGCGCCGATCCGGGGCCGGCCTGCTATGGGCGTGGCGGCACAAGGGCGACGGTGACGGACGCGAACTTACTGTTGGGCTATTACGATCCGGGGTTTTTCCTGGGTGGGCGGATGTCGCTGGATTTGCAGGCAGCGACCGACGCGATGGCGGTGCTGGGCACACAACTGAAATTATCGCCGATCGAAACCGCCTGGGGCATTCATCGTGTCGTCACCGAAAGCATGGCGGCGGCAGCCCGTATCCATATCGTCGAAAAAGGCCGCGATCCGCGACGCTATGCAATGGTGGGCTTTGGCGGCGCAGGCCCCGCCCATGCCATCGGGGTGGCGCGCATCCTGGGTGTGACCGAGGTGTTGATCCCACCGGCGTCCGGTGCGGCATCGGCATTGGGGTTTCTGGCGGCACCCCTTTCGTTCGAACAGGTCCGCAGCCATCCAATTCGGCTGGACCAGGCCAACGCGGCGTCTGCCATCGATGCCGTGCTGGCCGGGTTGCAGGAAGATGTCACCGCCCGGCTGACCGATGCGGGGGTGGTGGCGGGCGATGTGGTGATCGAACGCAGCGCCGATATGCGCCTGTTCGGCCAGTTGCATGAAATCAGCGTGGCATTGCCCGATGGTCCTATCGACGATGCCGCAATGGCAGTGCTCACCACGTCCTTCGTTGCCGCCTATACCGACCGCTACACATCCGTTTATGCCGGCGTCGCGATCCAGCTTGTTTCGGTTCGCGTTCGCGCCCGTGGGCCGATCCCGGAATTGTCGCTCGCCCAGGCCGACATCACGGCTGGCGCGGTTGCGCATAAAGGCACACGGCGCGCCTATTTCGGCGACGGATTTGTCGAAACCCCGGTCTATGATCGTTACGCTCTGGCGACTGGCGCCGAAATCGCCGGCCCGGCGATCATCGAGGAACGCGAAGCCACCACCATCATCGGGCCGGGCGACCGGCTGGTGGTTGATACGACCGGCACGATGCGCGTCAGCGTGGCCGTGCCAGCCGCCGCCGCTGCCCGCATCACGCCGGAAACCAACATCGCCGACGCGATGGCGTTGATCGAGGCCGATCCGGTTTCGCTCGAAATCATGTGGGCGCGGCTGGTTACGGTGGTGGAAGAAATGTGGCATACCATCGTGCGCACCGCGTTCAGCCTGATTGTGTCCGAAGCACAGGATTTCGCCTGCGACCTGCTCGATCCGGACGGCGAAAGCCTCGCCCATTCACCGCGCGCAATGCCGGTGTTCAACCTGACCGTGCCGATTGCGGTCAAGGCGCTGCTGAAAAAATTCCCCCCGGCGACCCTGCGCCCAGGCGACGTGCTGATCACCAACGATCCCTGGCTGTGTGCTGGGCATTTATTCGACATCGCCGTGGTAACGCCGGTGTTCCACAACGGAACTTTGGTGGCACTGACGGCAACAGTTGGCCATGTCGGCGACATCGGCGGCACCAAGGATTCGTTGCGGGCGCGTGAAATTTACGACGAGGGCCTGCAAATCCCGCCGATGATGCTGCACCGCCAGGGCGTGCCGAATGACGACCTGCTGACCCTGATCGGCGAGAACGTGCGCAAGTCCGAAGAAGTGCTGGGCGACATCCACGCCTTTGTCGCCGCCAATCAACTGGGCGCCGAGCGGCTGGCGCAGTTTATCACCGATTACGGCATGCACGATCTGCGCGCGCTGGCCGCCGTGGTGCAGAACCGGTCCGAAGCCGCGATGCGCGCTCCATCCGCCGGCTGCCAAACGGGGAATATACGTCGGAAGCCTGGAATAATCCGCTCGGCACCAAGCTCAACTATCCGCTGACGGTGACGGTTGGCGATGAAGATATCACCCTCGACTTTGCAGGTGCGCCACCGCAACAACCGATGGGCGGGCTGAACTGCACCTTCTCGTACACCGCCGCCCACGCAACCTACCCGATGAAGTGCCTTTTATCGCCGGACGTGCGCAGCAATGCCGGCTGCTACCGGCCGTTCACCGTGCTGGCACCAGAAGGGTCAATCCTGAACTGCACGCGGCCGGCGAGCGTTAATCTGCGCACCAGGATCGGCTGGTATATCGCGCCCAACATCTTTCGCGCGCTGGCGCCGGCGGCACCTGCCCAGGTGCAGGCAGTGACCGGCCTGCCGCACGCCATCAACATCTATGGCCGCGACCGCACGGGGCGGATTTACGCCGATCATTTCTTCACCGGCGGCGGCCAGGGCGGCAGCGCGCATGGCGATGGAAAATCGGCGCTGCTTTATCCGACCTCGGCATCCAACACATCCATCGAGTTGATGGAAACCCGCGCGCCGATCCTGGTGGTGGAAAAATCGCTGGTCACCGACACTGGCGGCCCCGGCCAGCAGCGTGGCGGCCTGGGGGTGCGGACAAGGCTGCGCAAACTCGATGATGATGGTTTGCCGACCTTGTTCTCGGTCTATCCCGAGGGGCTTGGGGTCGATCCGCCGGGCCTGTTTGGCGGGCTTGCCGGCGGCGGGGTGCGGGGCGTGGTGCTCGATCTGGCAGGCGAGGTGGTGCATGATTGCGGCACTGGCGAGCTGATCACGCTGAGCACCACTGACCGGATTGTCGAAGTCCAGCTCGCCGGCGGGGCCGGCTTTGGCGATCCACGGGCGCGTGACCGGCGCCTGGTCGCCGGCGATGTCGCCGATCAATATGTTTCGGCGCCCGAGGCGCAAAGCCAATATGGTGGGGTGGCGGAAGCGGTGGATTAATCCCCGAGATAGCGCGCGGCCAGATGGGCCTGGAAATCCGCCGGATCGAGCGGCTTTCCAGTCGCCGCGCGCAGCAGATCGTTGAACCCCAGCAGGCTGCCGCGGCCGTGCACATTGGTGCGCAGCCAGCCGAGCAGCACCGATAAGTCGCCACGCCCCAGCGCCGCATCCAACCCCGGCTCCGCACGGCGCGCCGCCGCCATCAACTGCGCGGCCGCCATCGCGCCCAGCGTGTAGGACGGGAAGTAGCCGATCGCGCCGTCATACCAATGAATGTCCTGCAACACGCCTTGGGCATCGTTGGGGGGCGTGATGCCGAGCAGCTTATGCAGTCCGTCATTCCACGCGCCGGGCAGGTCGGCCACCGCGAGATCGCCTGAAACCAACGCCTGTTCGAGCTGGAAGCGCAGGATGACATGGGCCGGATAGGTCATTTCATCGGCATCGACGCGAATGAAGCCGCGTTCGATATGCCGGGTCAGCCGGCCAAGATTGCCAGCGGCATACACCGCCGGATCGCCGCCATAGGTTTGCAGCAATTCGCCGCCGAGCCAGCCGAGAAACGCGTCGGTGCGGCAGGCCTGCATTTCGACAATCAGCGACTGGCTTTCATGCGCTGCCATCCCGGCGGCTTCCCCCACCGGTTGACGGGAAAAGCTCACGGGCAGGCCGCGTTCATAAAGCGCGTGTCCGGTTTCATGCAGCACGCCCATCACTGACGGGGCAAAATCATGGTCGTAATAACGGGTGGTGATCCGCACATCGGTCGGCGTGCCACCGCAGAACGGATGGGTGGATTTGTCGAGGCGGGAATGGTCAACCTCCAACCCGGCGCGGTGCGACAGGCGGCGGCACAATGCTTCGGTCAATTCCTGGGGAAACCGCCCCTGCACCGGGAGGGGGGCGCCACGGCGAGCCTGAATTTCTTCGGCCTGCGGCAAAGCGGTTGCGAGGAATTGGGCATAATTGGCGAAAATCGGCGCGACATCCCCCGCGCCAATGCCGCGCTGATAGCCATCCATCAGCGCATCATAGGGCGACAGGTTGAGCGCCGGCGACAAAGCCGACGCCTGCTGGCGGACCAATGCCACAACCTCGGTCAGATGCGGCCGCACCGCGGCGAAATCAGCGTCCTTGCGGGCGCCGCGCCAGACCTGCTCACACGCCGAATTGGCCCGGCTTTGCGCCTCGACCAGATCGGCCGGCACCGAAATCGCCCGGCGATGGGCGTGGCGCATCAGGCCGAGATTGGCCTCATGCCAGGGATCGGCCGGCGGCACGGCCGCCAGCAGGTCATCAGCAACGGCGGGTGCGGTCAGCATTTCATGGCCAAGCCCCGCCAGCACCGCCATCTGATCGCCCCGCGCCGCCCCGCCACCCGGCGGCATCATCGCGGCAGCGTCCCAGCCCAGCATGCCAGCGGCCTCCCCCAGGGTCGCGAGCCGGGTGAAGCGGGCGGTAAGCCGGGCATAGGCGGTATTGCCGGTCATGGGCGTAACGTCTTTCGAGCATGGATGAGGAAGATGACAATCAGGATGACTGCAAAGCTGAACCAGGTCAGCGCGTAGCCGAAATGGTTGTTCGGCGGGCGGGGCAGGCTGCGGGCCGGGTCGGGCATCCCGGCCGGGCCGATGGCGATCACCGTGTAGGGCGCAAGCTTCACCCCGAGTGCGGCGCCGATTGCGGCGGGGTCGAGGGTGTAGAACCGCCGTGTGCGCAGGTCATCGCTTGCGGCAAATAACCCGGCCTGCTCGGCGGGGCGAATGAACCCCTCGATGGTCGCCGGGCCGGCTGCGGGGTGGGCGTTGATCCCCGCCACCCAGCCGAGTGCAACCAGCACCGGCCCGCCGGATGGCCGGTCCATCACCCCGAGCAATTGCGCGCCCATTTGCGTGCTCTGCATCGTATCGCGGCCTTGGGCGCCATAGAGGCTCCACAGGTCATCGCGAAACACCCCGGTCAGGCGAATTTTAGCAAATGCGGCGGGGTTTTCCGGGAGGTCGATGGCCGGTTGCGCCTCGGCGAGCGCGATCTGGTCGAGCAATCCTTGCTTCCACGCCATCCGGTTGAGTTGCCACACGCCCAAACCGATCAGGACCACGAGCATGATTACCGTGGACAATACCGGGAGCAGCAGACGCCGTCCGGCTTGCAACCGGCGCATCCGCACTGCCTCCAGGGCGTCGGTCACTCGCCAGCAATGATGCCGTGGCCCCACCAATAGACGCAAATGAACAGGAACAGCCAAACCACGTCGACGAAATGCCAGTACCAGGCAGCCGCCTCAAAGCCGAAATGCCGGGTCGGGGTGAAGTGCCCGGCCTGGGCGCGGATGGTGCAGACCAGCAGGAACAGCGTGCCGATGATGACGTGAAATCCGTGGAACCCGGTCGCCAGGAAGAACACCGCCGGATAGACGCCGCCGCCCATGAACTTGAACGGCGCTTGCGAATACTCGAACGCTTGGCAAGCGGTGAAGCTGAGGCCGAGCAGCACGGTTATCACCAGCGCCCAGACGGCCTCGCGGTTTTTGCCTTCGATGATGCTGTGATGCGCCCAGGTCACGGTGGTGCCGGACAGTAGCAAGATCATCGTGTTGAGCAACGGGAGATGGAACGGATCGAAGGTCAGCGTGCCAGCCGGCGGCCAGGTCGGGTTTTCGACCCCAAGCACATGTTCGGGGAACAGCGCGAAGTGGAAAAACGCCCAGAAGAACGCGACGAAAAACATCACTTCCGAGGTGATGAAGAACATCATGCCGTAGCGCAGCCCAAGGCGTACGACCGGGGTATGAACGCCGGCGGTGCGGCTTTCGCGCACCACGTCGCGCCACCAGAAGAACATGGTGGTCAAAACGGTCAGCAGCCCGGCGATCAATGCCAGCCAATTGCCGTAATGGGCAACCATGACAGTTCCGAACAGAGTCAACCCGCCACCCATCGCGCCAACCAGCGGCCACGGGCTCGGGTCGACAAGGTGATAAGGCTGCTTCAAGCCGGAACTTGTGATTGCCGACGCGCCGTGATTGTCGCTGCTCATGCCCTGTCCACCTGTTGAACGTCTAGCCAAAACTGTTGTGATCGGTCTTGTCGCATAATCCCCAATTCGCCGGCCACATCAAGGGCTGTTGCGGAATGGTTGATCACGGTTATCGCAGCAATGGGCCGACATGGGTGCCGGCCTTGGCCAAGGCCTCGGACTTTGCCGCATCGTTCAGCGAGCGCAGGAACGTGTACGACAACGTGATCTCACGCACATCGGCGGTATCCGGGTCGGTCGCAATCGCGGGATCAACCCAAAAGCTCAGCGGGAACGCCATGTCCTGGCCGGGCGCCAGGGTCTGCTCATTGAAGCAGAAACACGCCGTTTTGTGGAAATATTTACCGACCTTGTCGGGGCTCACATTATAGATCGCCACGCCGGTGACCGGCGTTTTCGCGTCATTGCGGGCGGTGTAGAAGGCAACCTGCTCCTCGCCAAGACGCAGCGTGGTCTGCGCTTGTGCCGGGGCGAAATACCACGGTAGACTGGGCGCGGTGTTGGCGTCAAACCGCACCGTAATCAGGGCTTCTGTCACCCCGGGGCTGCTGCCAGGGCCAATTTGCGGCGTGCCGCCATAGCCGGTTGCCGCGCAGAACGCGCGATAAAGTGGCACAGCCGCGAATGACAAACCCACCATCCCGACCATCACCGCCACCAGCGCACCGCCGACGAAACTGTTCCGGACGCCGGCCATTATGAGTGTACCGACATCTTCACCACCGCGATGGCATAGAACAGCACCGCAAGCGCCACCAGCGACAGCAACATTGCCCAGTTACGGCCCCGCCGGCGACGGTTCAACTGATCGGACTCGGCGCGCGACAGGCTGGTGGGGAGGTCAACCAACGAAACGATCCACCGCGAGCGCGCCAAACAACACGAACAAATAGAGGATCGAAAACTTGAACGATGCCCGCGCCGGCGCATCGCGGTTCAGCGTGATGCCAGCGCCATCCTGGTCACGAAACACCCGACGAACATGCACCAGAAAGCCAAGTCCCATTACGGCGGCGGTCAAACCATAAACCGCACCGGTGAGGTTCAATGCCCAGGGTGCGAGGGTAATCGGCACCAGCAGCAGGGTGTAAATCACAATCTGGCGGCGGGTTTCCCGCCCGCCGCGCACCACCGGAAGCATCGGCACCCCCGCACGGGTGTAGTCGGCGTTAGCGTAAAGCGCGAGCGACCAGAAATGCGGCGGTGTCCAAAAGAACACGATCGCGAACATCAGCAATGGCAGGATGGCGGTGCCGCCCGTGACGGCAGCCCACCCGATCAATGGCGGAAATGCCCCGGCCGCGCCGCCGATCACGATGTTTTGCGGGGTGAGCCGCTTCAGCCACATCGTATAGACGAACACGTAAAAGGCGATCGATCCCGCCAATGCGACTGCGGCAACCACATTCGTCGCCAGCCCCATCACCACCACCGATCCCACGGCAAGGGCGACGCCAAAGCCGAGCGCTTCCTCGGGGGCAATCCGGCCCGCAGGGATCGGCCGCTTGGCGGTGCGGTGCATCACCGCATCGATGTCGCGATCGTACCACATGTTGATCGCGCCCGCCGCCCCAGCGCCAATTGCGATGCACAGCACAGCCGTGAAGGCCAGCACCGGATGCAAATGCCCCGGCGCCAGCACCATGCCAATCCAGCCGGTAAAGACCACAAGCGTCATCACCCGCGGCTTTAGCAGCGCAAGCCAGTCACTGGGCGAGGAACCTTCGTCGCCCAGAACGACCACAGGGGCTACAATTTCGGTCATGAGATCAACGGATCCGCGGCAGTTCCTCGAAGGTATGGAACGCCGGAGGGGAGCTGAGGGTCCATTCCAGCGTGGTTGCACCTTCGCCCCAGTAATTATCGGCAACGTGTTCTTTGGAGGTGAAGGTCTTGTAACAGATGTAGAAGAACAACAGGAACGCCGCACCGCCGATATAGGCGCCATACGACGCGACCATGTTCCATCCGGCAAATGCCTCCGGATAGTCAACATAGCGGCGCGGCATGCCGGCAAGGCCGAGGAAATGCATCGGGAAGAAGGTCAGGTTAACCCCGATGAAGGTTAGCCAGAAATGCCAGCGCGCCAAGGTTTCGGGGTATTGATGCCCGCTCATCTTGCCGATCCAATAATAGAACCCGGCGAAGATCGAGAACACCGCGCCCAGCGACAGCACGTAGTGGAAATGCGCCACCACGTAGTAGCTGTTGTGCAGCGTCTGATCCAAGCCCGCATTGGCCAGCACCACGCCGGTTACGCCGCCGACGGTGAACAGGAAGATGAACCCGATCGCCCACAGCAACGGCACTTCCATGCGGATCGAGCCACCCCACATCGTCGCGATCCACGAGAAGATTTTGATGCCGGTCGGCACCGCAATCACCATTGTCGCCGCCATGAAGTAGGCGCGGGTATCGACGCTCATGCCCGAAATGAACATGTGATGCGCCCAGACCACGAAGCCAACCACGCCGATTGCGACCATGGCATAGGCCATGCCGAGATAGCCAAAGATCGGTTTGCGGCTGAAGGTCGAGATAATGTGGCTGACAATGCCAAAGCCGGGCAGGATCATGATGTAAACTTCGGGGTGTCCGAAGAACCAGAACAGATGCTGGAACAGCACCGGATCGCCGCCGCCTGAAACCTCAAAGAATGCCGTGCCGAAATTACGGTCGGTGATCAGCATGGTGATGGCGCCGGCAAGCACCGGCACCGCGAGCAGCAGCAGAAAGGCGGTGACCAGCATCGACCACACAAACAGCGGCATCTTGTGGAGCGTCATGCCCGGCGCGCGCATGTTGAAGATCGTGGTGATGAAATTGATCGCCCCAAGGAGCGACGAAATACCGGCCAGATGCAACGCGAACAGAACGAAATCCAGCGCCGGTCCAGATTGATAGGTCGAATTCGACAGCGGCGGATACAGCGTCCAGCCCGGACCTGCGCCAGCGCCGACGAACTGGCCGGCCATAATCAGGGCGAAGGCCGGGACCAGCAGCCAGAAGCTGATATTGTTCAGCCGCGGGAAGGCCATGTCGGGTGCGCCGATCATGATCGGCACGAACCAGTTGCCGAAGCCACCAATCAGCGCGGGCATGACCGAGAAAAAGATCATCAGCAGGCCATGCGACGTAACCAGCGCATTCCAGGCCTGGCCCGACGACACGATGCCGCTGCCCGGCGCCGCAAGCTGGGCGCGCATGATGATCGATAACACTGCCCCAACCAGGCCGCCGACAGCCGCGAAGATCAGATAGAGCGTGCCGATGTCCTTGTGGTTGGTGCTGCAGAACCAACGCACGAAGAAACTGGGCTTGTGGTCATGATGGTCATGCGCCGCATCGGAATAGCTGCTCATTGCGTGATCTCCAGGGTCGCGGCGGCGGCAAGCCGGCTTGCGTCAGCGGTCGGGTTGGCGGCGAACTTCTTCTTCGCCTCGGCAAGCCAGGCCGTGTACTCGGCTGGTGTCACCGCCCGCATCGCGATCGGCATGCCGCTGTGCTTTTCGCCGCAAATCTGGTTGCACTGGCCATAATAGGTGCCGGGACGATCAATTTTTACCCAGGTTTCAATCGTCCGGCCCGGAATGGCGTAGCGTTGCACCCCCAAGGATGGAATGAAGAAACTGTGGATCACATCGGCACTGGTGGTCAGAATGCGGACATTCTTGCCGACCGGCACCACAACCTGATTGTCGACATCAAGCAAACGGGTCTGCCCGGGCTTCAAATCAGCTTGGGCGACCAGGTAGGACGAGAAATTGAGCCCATCAGCGTCGGGGTAAGTGTATTCCCAATACCATTGATGCCCGGTGACCTTGATGGTCAGGTCGGCCGCTTCAGTCCGATCCTGGAAATAGACCAGTCTGAAGCTGGGGATCGCGATGACCACCAGGATCAGCACCGGGATCACCGTCCACGCCACTTCGAGCAGGGTGTTATGGCTGGTCTGGCTGGGATTGGGGTTCTTTTTTTCGCTGTAGCGATAGCAGACCCAGGCCAGCAAACCAGCAACAAAGATGGTGATCACAGTGATAATCACCATCACCAGCACATGCAGAGTTTCGATCTGCTCGGCGACCGGGCTAGCTGGGGTTTGTGACCACATCTGCCACGGGCGCGGCGCCTGGGCATGGGCGCTGCCCGCGAATGCGAGGGCGGCGGTTGCGAAGCTGGCAGTTGCGGCAGCGAGCCGCCGGAGGAAATTCATCGGCCAATCCATCCCGCATGAGGGGCAAAAACAAGAAACGCCTGATCGCTTATCCGGTCCTGCGTGACAGATGTGGGCTACAAGAGGAAGGCCGCAAGATCAAGGGGGTCTGCCCCAAGCGACCGTCCCATTTCGGGACACGCTGCAATCCCTCACCCTCTGCGATATCTTGATCGCCAGGGCGAAAACGTCAGTTCTGCAGCCGCGCAAGTGTGAACAGGCCCAAAGGTGGGATTGGCACAAAGGTAACAGCCGCACGCTCGTTGCCCGGAAACAGCGCTTCGACCGCGAAATCCGGATGCCAGCCCAGCGCGCGGGACGCGGGGGCAAGGGCGCGTTCCACCCACCAGCGCGGCCCGTTCTCGGCGGCGAAATGGTTGACCAGCAGGATATGACCGCCAGGACGCACCACCCGGCGCATTTCGGCCAGCAATAATATCGGATTGGGCACCACCGAGGCGACGAACATCGCCACCGCGATATCGAATTGTCCGGCGGCAAACCCGGTATCCTCAGCATCGAGCACCAGCAGCGCCTCGACATTGTCGAGCCGCTCGGCGGCAACCCGTGCAGTGGCACGGGCGAGCATTTCAGCCGACAAATCAATGCCGGTGATACGCTTTTCCGCGCCATAATGGGGCAAGGCGAGGCCGGTCCCGACCCCTACTTCAAGCACCCGCGCGCCGGGCAAACGATTGACCTCAGCGACGGCACGCTGACGCCCAAGTGCGGAAATGCCTCCAAACACAAGGTCGTAGACCCCGGCCCAGCGACGATAGGCGCGGCGCACCGCGTCCGCATCCAGCTGATTCCCCGCACCAATGTCTCGGCGGGTTTGGGAAGCCTGGTTCATCGCTGGCAACCTCCTGTCAGGCGGGTCGCGGCAAGTTGCCGCGCCCGAACCCAACAGTTCACGTTAGCATGGCGGCGCGCCCTTGGGGAGGCCACACCGCGACCGATCTCAGGCCGCCGCTTCATCGCGCCGATCGCGAACCCGGACATAGGCCAGCGCCGCATGGGCGCTGCAATAAGGCTTCCCAGCAGTCGCGTCGGAGTCACAAAAGCGAAAGCTTCTGGTCCCCGGCTCACCGATTGGCCAACAACACGTCGACAGCCGTGACGGTGTATAAGGCACTGCGCGCACCGCCGGGCGGGCGGTTTGCGGGGCTGCTGCGCGTTGCGGCGGCGGCGCTGCAACGGCGGTAACGACGGGCGGGGTAGCCGATAACGGCGGCAGGGTCGGGCCAATAACCCGACGTGGTGCGGCAGTGCGCGATGTCGCGCTCACGCCGTCCCGTCGAATGGGCGATGGGCGAGGCGGCAGGTTGAGGCGATGCGCCTTGCCGACCACCGCATTCTTGGAAACCGACATGCGGCGGCCGATTTCTGCCGTCGACAAACCCTCATTCCAGAGGTCCCGCAGTTGCGCGATGGTCTCGTCGTTCCACTCCATATCGTAGGCCTCCCGGACAAACACTACCAGATACGGTAGGGCTTCCAGACTCAAGGTCAATCGCCAGGATGCGCTGGAACGCAAAATCTTGTGGAAAACTCGTCCGCAAGGCCCAAAATACGGGAATTTAACGCTGACCTAAAACAACAAGCCCTTTTTCAGCATCCCGTGGATGCCTTTTTCGCCATTGACGGTCTGGGTCACCCGGAAATCCACCGCCAGGGAGCAGAATTGATAGGCTTCCTCCCGCGACAGGTTCCGCCGGCTGCAAATGAAATCGATCATCTGGCGCAACGCCTGCTGCATCGCCTGATCGAGGTCTTCGTGCAGCCCCATGGTAATGAAATGGGTTGCGGTTTCAGCGCGCGGGTAGCTCAGCAGCGGGGTGGTGCCAGTATTCTTGTGCAGCACCAGCGTAAAAGTGCCGGTCAGGCAGATTTCGAGCGCATTGATGCACACTTCGCCATCGCCCTGCACGCCATGCCCGTCGCCGGCGGAAAACAGCGCCCCTGGCGCCCAGACTGGCAGGAACAAAGTGGTTCCGGCGATGAGTTCTTTGTTGTCGAGGTTGCCGCCATGCTCGCGCGGCTGGATCGTTGATATCACGCCGAAATTCGGCGCGGGCGCCACCCCCATCACCCCGAAGAACGGCGCCAGCGTCAATTCCACGCCATAGGGTAGACGGCAGGTGCCGCGCGTGCGATCGACCGGGATATGGGTCAGGAACGGGGCGCTAAAATCGCGCGGCAACGTGCCGGATAGCGGGCGGAACCCGCAAAAGCCCCAGTCATTGCCGAGCTCGATCTTGTCGATCCGGACTTCGAGCATGTCGCCCGGCATCGCGCCGGCAACCGCGACCGGCCCAGTGACGATATGCCCGCCGACGCGCGGCAGGTTGGAGGCATGAATGGCCGCGAGCGCTGGCGGAATGGTCATGTCCGACCCAGCCGGCGGCATGGCATCGGGGCCACCGGAGACGCATTCCAGCACCACGGTGTCACCCGAATTTATTGTCACCACAGGGCTGTAGGTCGAAGAAAAAGTACCCCAACGAACCGTCTGCGGCGTGGCCGCGACCTGATGCGTTGCCACGATCAGCCCTGATGGACGGCGGTGGTCTGCGTCGTGCCAGGTGTTGTGGTGCCGGGCGGCGAAATGGTGCCCTTGGTCTTGTCGGCCGCAGCCTCCATCGACGCATCCGGTTCTTCAGCCATGTTTTTCTTGAACGATTTGATGCCTTTGGCGAAATCGCCCATGACACCACTAATCTTCCCGCCGCCGCCGAACAGCAGCAGGCCGACGCCCAGGACGATGATCCAGTGCCAAATGCTAAAACTACCCATCACGCCCTCCAGAGCGGGGTTTCCCCCGCGCAAATTTCTTCCGCGCAGTACATGGCGTGCCAAGCCAATCGATGCAAGCAAAGTTTCAGATGCAATCCTGCCATCTGCCGGGTGGCATTGGCCATCACCAGACGCCGCTGAGCAAGTTAATTCCTAGACATTGAAGCGAAACAGCAAAACATCGCCATCGCGAACGACATATTCCTTGCCCTCGATCCGCATCTTGCCGGCTTCTTTCGCACCCTGTTCGCCGCCCAAGGCGGCATAATCGTCATAGGCGATGGTTTCCGCCGCAATGAAGCCGCGTTCGAAATCGCCATGGATGACGCCGGCGGCCCCCGGCCCTTTGGTGCCGCGCACGATGGTCCAGGCGCGGGTTTCCTTGGGACCGACGGTGAAATAGGTGATCAAGCCGAGCAAATCGTAGCCGGCGCGGATCACCCGATCGAGGCCGCTATCGGCGAGGCCGAGGCCGTCGAGGAATTCTCCGCGATCTTCGTCGGGCAATTGTGCCACCTCGGCTTCAATGGCCGCAGAAACCACGACCGTGCGCGCGCCTTCGGCCTTGGCGCGCTCGGCTACCTTGGCGGAAAATGCGTTGCCGGTGGCAGCGGCTGCCTCCTCGACATTGCAGACATACAAAACCGGCTTGCTGGTGAGCAGTTGCAGACGGCGCACTGCTTCGTCTTCGCCTTTCGGGATTGCGGTGCGCGCAGGCCGGCCTTCGGTCAGCGCCACCACAATCGGTTCCATCAGCGCGACCTGGGCAATGCTGTCCTTGTCGCCACCGCGCGCCTTTTTCTGGGCCGCGTGCAGGCGTTTTTCGAGGCTGCCGAGGTCGGCCAGCATCAGCTCGGTTTCGACGGTTTCGGCATCGCGGATCGGGTCGATGCTGCCTTCGACATGGGTCACATCGCCGTCTTCGAAGCAGCGCAGCACGTGGATGATGGCGTCGACTTCACGGATATTGCCGAGGAACTGGTTGCCGAGGCCTTCGCCCTTGCTGGCGCCGCGCACCAGACCGGCGATATCGACGAATTCCAGGCTGGTCGGCAGGATTTTCTGCGATTTGCCGATTTTCGCCAACACCGCCAGGCGCGGGTCGGGAACCGCGACGCGTCCGATATTGGGTTCAATCGTGCAGAACGGATAATTCGCCGCCTGAGCGGCAACCGTGGCGGTCAACGCATTGAACAGCGTGCTTTTGCCGACATTGGGCAGGCCGACGATGCCGCAATTAAAGCCCATCTAATGTGTGTCCTGTGTCAGCAGTGCGACTTTCGTCATGAATTCCTCCGGCTTGCCAGCGGCCAGCAGTCCCGCCGCATCCGCCACACCATCCAGCATTGGCAGCAGCCACGCCATGTCAGCCTTGGCGAAATCGCCGAGCACATGGCCGGTGACCCGCGCCTTGTCGCCCGGATGACCAATGCCGAGGCGCACCCGCCAATAATCCGGGGTGGGAAGACATCGGTCCATGCTGCGCAGACCGTTATGCCCTGCGGCACCGCCGCCGCGTTTAATGCGAATCTTGCCGGGGATGAGGTCGAGTTCGTCGTGCCAAGCGGTAATGGCATCGGGCAGAAGCTTGAAGAAGCCCGCCGCCGCTTGAACGCTTTCACCTGAAACGTTCATATAGGTTTGCGGCTTCAACCCTAGAATGCGCTCGCCATTGATCACGCCTTCGGCCACCAGTCCCTTGAAACGCTGCCGCCACGGCGTGAAGCCGTGGCGGATCGCGATCGTATCAAGCGCCATGAAGCCGATATTGTGGCGTTGGCGCGCCATGCCAGGCTCAGGGTTGCCGAGGCCGACCCAAAGCTTCATGGGACAGCTTATTTCTTCTTGGGCGCGGCCTTGGCGGGCGCCTTGGTGCCACCGGCCGGGGTGCCGCCATCAACAACCACATCCGGCATCTTGGTGGGGGCTGCCACGGTCGCGATGACGAAATCACGATCCTGGATCACCGGGCGGATGCCGTCGGTACCCTTGAGGTTGGACCAGCGCAGATTGTCGTTGATCTCCATCGCGCCAAGATCTGCCTCGAACTGGTCAGGCACGGAATCGGGATCGACATAGCATTCCACCGTGTGGCGCACGACGTTCAGCATGCCGCCGCGCTTGATGCCAGGGCTGATGGCTTCATTGCTAAAATGCACGCTCACCGCGATCTTCATCTTCTCACCGGTGGCAAGACGCTGGAAATCGACATGTTCCGGCACGTCGGTCACCGGATGGACCGAGACATCGCGGATCAACGCACGGGTGGTTTGCCCATCATGCTTGATTTCGAATAGGCGGGAGCGCCAGCCACCGCGATGCATTTCGCGCAACAGCACCTTGGGGTCGATAGAAATCATCGTCGGCGCCTGCTTGGCACCGTAAATTACGGCGGGCACTTTGCCCTGCCGCCGGGTCGCGCGTGCTGCCCCCTTACCTGCACGCTCGCGCGCCTCGGCCTCGATCGTTACGAGATTGGCCATGGTCGGCTCCTAATAGGTGATAACGCCGGCCTCCAGGGGTGCCAGCGAGGGCGCGCTATTAGAGCAATGGCGCCGCCCCGGCAAGAGCACAGGATGGACATAAAAAAACCGGATTGGCCGGCGAAGCTGCACCCTGCGTATTTGTACAGGCTGTTGGCGGCGACAATGGTAGTACATAACGTGTAAACGGCCAGTGAAATGGCTATTGGAGAACGGGTGATGCGTATTTCTAGCTATCTTGTGCCGGTGCTGCTGGGCTGCTCGGCCTTGGCAGGATGCGTACCGCCCCCTGCCGGGCAATATGTTACAGCATCCGGCGGGTATGTTGCTGCGGGTTCCGGCGGCTATGTCGCCTCGGGCGAGATCACCGAAGCACCGCCGCCAATGCCGGAATACGAGCAGCCGCCGATCCCGGCCGAGGGCTACCTTTGGACGCCTGGGTTCTGGCAATACGGTCGCACCGGCTATTATTGGGTACCGGGTGTCTGGGCCCGCCCGCCGAGCATCGGGCTGCTGTGGACCCCGGGATATTGGGCGTTCAATAGTGGCTATTATCGTTGGAATGCACCGTATTGGGGGCCGTCGGTCGGCTATTATGGCGGGATCAACTACGGCTATGGCTATTATGGCAGCGGCTATGGCGGCGGTCGGTGGCAGGGAGATCGCTTCCACTACAACCAGACGGTCAATAATTTCGGCAACAACCGGATAAACAACTACTATAACACGCCGGTTGAAAATCGCGGCAATGGCGGCCGCGCAAGCTATTTTGGCGGCAGCAACGGAACGCGAGGGCAACCGGTTCCAGGGCAGGTTTCTCCTGGCGCAGATCAGCGCAGGCCGCCTACGGTTGAGCAGAACCAGCATTTCCAGTCGTCGCAAGGCGGGCAGGGCGGGGCGCCCCAGCGCGGCAATTTCGGTGGGCCGGGGAACCAGGGCGGCCAAATCGCGCCACAGCGGCCGAATTTTGGGCAACCGGCCCCTGCGCAACCTGGGCCGTTTGGTGGTCAGGTCCCACAGCAACAGCAACGCCCGCAAGCCGCGCCTCAACCGGCGCCAGTTCGCCAGGCACCCCAATTTGATACCCGCCCGACGCAGCGGCCGCCGCAACAGCAACAAGCGCCGTTCCCACAGGCACAGCCACAGCCACAGCAACAGCGGCGCCCGCCGCTCAACAATCAGGAACGCCCATAGCGCCGGGGCGGCGATCGAGCGGCGCAATCTGGTGGCATGATTGCCGCCTGATTGCGCCACGGGCCCGAGCATGAACCGACAAAATAGTCTTACCCTCGCGCCGGCGTTACCGTTGATGTTCATCGCGTTGGCAAAAAATCGCCCGGCACCTTCGAGGTAATCTGGCACCCTAAGCGCCGCCGGAAGGACCCCAATGACCCATCCATCCATCAACCAATCCCTCGTCTGGGTCTACACCGCCGACCTCGACGGCACCTGCAAATTTTATGCAGAAACGCTGGGGCTGGAGCAGGTACTCGATCAGGGCGGGTGCCGTATCTTCCGAATGGGACCAACCGGCTTCATCGGCGTGTGTTTCGCCCGGCCCGGCCGCTTTGTTGAACCGAAAGGCGTGGTGATCACCTTCGTGAGTGATGACGTCGATGGCTGGCATGCCCATCTGGTCGCACAGGGCGCGACGCCGGACGGTCCACCGAAATACAGCGAGGCGTTCAACGTCTATGCGTTCTTCGTCCGCGACCCGAATGGCTATCTTCTGGAATTCCAGCGCTTCATGGACCCCGCCTGGCCGGTTTATACCAAGCGCCCGAATGGCTGACTCTTCCAGCCATTCGGGCGCTTGGTATTGCGCACCGGGTTGGCCGGCGGCGGTGCGCCAAGCAAAGACTTATACCAAGCGCCGTTGACCCATTCTTCATGGGTCAACATCAAGGGCG
>JANYCX010000052.1 GCA_025360065.1 Acetobacteraceae bacterium
CCCCAGAAATTGTCGATGATGCCGAGAAAGCTCGACGGGGTCAGCAATTCAATCGTGCCGGTGCTGAGCGTGCCGCCGAGCGATACGTTCGTGGTGTTGCCGACTGCGCGATCGAACTGCACCGATCCGCCGCCGGACGCCAGGAAGCTGCCGGCACCGCCAACAATGGCCGCGATTTCCAACGTGCCGTTGAGCGCCTGGATCAACCCGGCGTTTGCGAGAGTGCCGCCTGCATTATTGGTCAGGATTGATCTGGATACGCCGCCGTTGCCCTGCATGGTCAGGGTCCCAGCGGAACCCACGATAAAGTTGCCGTTGACCAGGGCGCCAGCGTTGGAAATCCCGACCGCGCCGCTTTCCAGATCGAAGTTGCTGCCACTGAAGATCGTGGCGCCGTTGCTGATGCTGACACTGCCGCCTTGCACCAGGAAATTGCTGCCGGTGTTGGTCGCGGCCCCACGGCCGGCTGCGGACCCGCCCTCGAAGAACCTGCCGGTAACAGCGAGGCTGCCGCCATTAGCGATGGTGACACTGCCAATCCCATCTCGGCCGTCGATGAAGTCGGAGCTGGATATTAGGGCGGATGTTCCGCTGCCGCCACCGATGGTCAACGTTCCGGTCGCAGCAGTGGTGGTTCCGGCCAGCACGTAGTTGCGGTTGCCGACCACCACGCCGAACCCGACGCCGCCGCTGTCGGCGGCCATTACTGTGCCGCCATTGCTGATACTGAGCACGCCGTCGCCACGGTGGCCGATTGCAATCGCTGCCAGACTGCTGTTCAGCAACGCTGCGTTGACTGTCACCGTGCCGCCAGGCCGCGTTGTCTGTGACAACGTTCCGCCGCCATTGCCGATGACCAACCCGAATTGATTGGCGGTCAAGGCCTGACTGCCCAAGCTGACTGTAGCCCCAACGGCCACATTCAGGCTGCCAGTGCCCAGATACCCGACCGACAGGATCGGCGGCCCGACCGGGGAAATGGTCGTGCTGCCGATCACAATCGCTCCAGGCAGGTTCAGGCTGCTGGTGTTGACGATCCACTGCGCGCCGTTCTGCACATTGACCGCACCGTTGGATCCGCTGAGCAGGCCAAGGATGGCGAAGGCGCTATCGATCAGGGTGGCAGACTGGTCAACATTCAGCGTGCCATTGCCGCCAGTCTGCACGCTCACCGCGCCAAGTGCGTTCAATCCCGAGCCGCCACCGCCAACCAGCATCGCGCCGCTGAATGGGGTGGTGGCATCGCCGCCGACATCGCGCCAAATTGTTCCCACGCCGCTGATGGTCAGGCTGGAACTTGATAATCCGTTCGACTGGTTGGGATCGGTAACAGCAGCGGCACCAACATTGGTATACGTCGCTGTCACACTGCTGGCAGTGCTGCCGCTGGTGGTGGCCGTGACCGCCGCGCTGGCGTTCGAGCCGATGATGACATTGCCACCCGATGTGACGGTGGCGCCGCTAAAATTGGCGGTGCCCTCAAGGCTTAGCCCGCCGAGCCCAAACCCAAGGGCGAACGGGGCAACCCCGGAAACCGCCAGCGATGCCCCGGCATCAAGGATAAACTTACTCGATGACCCGACATTGCGTGCCGTGATCGTGCCACCGGCTACGATATTGACAGTGCCGCCGGTTTGCACCAGCCCACCACCGCTGCTTTGCCCGGGTGCCGCAGCAAGGGTGAGTGGCCCGGAAATCCTGAGCGTGGCAAAGTGATCGCTGAACGACAGCCCGCCGGCGGCCTGAGTGCCGGAAACATTCAGTTGATAATTCGCGAAATTGGCGATCTGGGCGAGCGAGTTGGTGATCACCACCGCTTGAAACTGGCCCGGCAGGCCCGCAGCCGTGCCGCCCGTCCAGTTTCCAGCCGTGCCCCAGTCGAGCGTGCCGGTGACAGTCGGGCTGTTGAAAACCGCCGCCGTACCGCCGACTGCGTAGGTCGTGCCGGCATTGACCACCGAAACCGGAGCCGCATTGACCGTTATAGCCGTGCCAGTGCCGGCACTGTCGGCGGCCAGCACAAAGTTCGATGCGGCACCGTCGGCAAAGGCCGAACTGTTGGTGAAGCGCAGCCGGGCAACGACGGTCGATCCGTTGCGGATAAGTGTGAGGGCATTGTTGCCCCAGGTCGGGTCATTGCCGAAACTGTATGTCAGCCCGGCAACGCTAACCCCGGCCAGATCGATGGTGTTGCCAGGCCCGAACTCATGGAAGCGCTCGAAGCTGTTCTGCAAAACCGTTGTGGTAATGGTGCCGACATTGGCATAGCTGCCGAGTGTCGTGTTGGCGCGGATCACCACGGTGCCGCTATTGCCGGCACCGAACGCAACAATCTGCGCGCCGGGCATATTCGTGGCGATGTCGAGGATTGCGCCGATCGAGGCGGCGGCAAGTTCGATCACCCCGCCAGTGCCATCCATCCGGCCGTTGAGCTTGGTGAAGGACGTTCCATTCTGCGACCCCAGCATTATATAGCCGGCGTTGGAAAACCGGTTGCCGCTATTGGCCGCGCTGGCATTGATGGTCAGCGTGCCGCCCAGGTTGAAAATCACCCCTTCCGAATAGAACTCACCGCGTGCAGTGCTGTTTTCCGACACGTTGAACGTCAGGCTGCCATTGGGTTGATCGAGATAGATGAACCCGTTGCTGACCACCGTGCCGATGGCATTAACGGTCAATGCCGCCGCACTACCGGTCTGGCGAATCTGGGTTTGGGCGCCGCCGCCGGAACCAATATCAAAACCTGCCGAGTTGCGGGTGGTGCCGGTCAGGTTGAGGGTGGTGGAGTTGCCAAGCGTGAACCGGGAGGAAATAAAATTCTGATCGGTGAAATTGAATGTATCGGAACCCGCAGCCACGAGGGTAAGGCCGGTGACCGATCCGGCAGAGGCAAGGATCAAGGTTGCGCCAGTGCCAACAATCAGCGTGTCGTTGTTCGCAGGCGGACCACCGGTTGGCGTGAAGTTGGCTGCCTGAGTCGCATCGTTGGCGACTAACGTACCCTGACCGCCAATCCAGGTAAATGTCGCCATTCGTCAGTTTTCCAATACCGCTGGTCATTTTTTCCCAAGACCAGTTTGGTCTGCAATCGCCCCGGGCGCAAGTTCTTCGTTATTGGCGTCCTTCACGTAACCGCGATCCGGACCATCGCCGTCCCACTTCTACCCCTCCACCTTCCCGACCGGCAACCACACACTGAACCGGCTGCCCTTGCCCTCGTCGCTCTCGATCTGCAACTGCCCGCGATGGCGGTTGGTAATATGCTTGACGATCGCCAGCCCCAGCCCCGTACCCCCGGCATTGCGGCTGCGGGCTTTATCGACGCGGTAAAACCGCTCGGTCAGGCGCGGCAGGTGGACACGCGCCATGCCAGGGCCGTCATCGCTGACCACCAGTACCACGCCCGCCCGCGCCGCCGACACGCTGACGGTAACCTGCCCAGCTTCACGGCCATATTTTATCGCGTTTTCAATCAGATTGCTGGCGACCTGGGCGATCTGATCGGCATCCGCTGGCACGGTCGGCAAGCCGGACGCAAGATCGAGGGTCAGGCTGGTGCGCCGTTCAGCAAGCCGCGGCTCGAATGATGCAGCAACACCGCGCACCAGCTCGGCAACATCGATCCTGGTTGACGGCAGCTGGTGTTCAACCAGTTCGATCCGGCTGAGGCTCAAAAGGTCGTCGATCAGCCGGCGCATCCGGTCCGCCTGCTCGGCCATGATGCCGAGGAATCGCAGCTGGGCAGGCGGGTCATCGGCGGCGGGGCCACGGATGGTGTCGATGAAGCCGATGACGCTGGCCAGCGGGGTACGCAATTCGTGGCTGACATTGGCGACGAAATCCGCGCGCATCGCCTCCACCCGGCGTTCGCGGGTGCGGTCGGACAGGATCACCAAAGCCTGCCCGCCATCGGCCAGAGGCGGGTCGAAATAAATCACCGTGGCCTGAACCTCGCGCTCCACCGGCACCGGCAGGCTAAGATCGACAGTTTGCGTCGCTTTCTCCGTCCACGCCCTGGTAATCGCGTTGCGTAAGACCGGGTGGCGCAGCAGGACGGGAATTTCGTCGCGGAAGGCGGTGCGCATCGCCGCGTTGGCCCGCAGCACCGCGCGATCGGGGGCAAGCACCAGCAGCGGATCGGGCAAACGCTCGATAATCGCCTGATTGGCACGCAGCAGCACGCCGATTTCCCCGGCGCGGTTGGCGAGGCCGCGGGCGAGTTGCTCGATCCCGTGCGCGATACGCTCGACCGACGGGATGCGTGGGGCTGCCGCCGCACTCGATAGCGCCGGTCCCTGGTTCGCCATCGCCTGGCGCAAAGTTTCCGCCAGAAGATCAATGTCGCGCAGCCAGATGTATGCGACCGCCATGGCCGATAATGCGGTTGCGGCGAACGCAATCCCGCCTGGCCAAACCCCAATGTCGGCGTGCACGATCAAGCTGCCCAGCGCCACCAACGGCACGCCACCAATGGCCAGAAATGCACCCAGCAGCCGCTTCGCACCCATATCCGGGTTAAAGTCCGGGGGCGGTAATGCTGTCGGGCGCAGGTTCGATAATCACCGGTCCGCCGCGTTGCAACTCGAACACCGCCAGGCCGCGCCGCACCGTGCCATCCGGCTGCAACGCAAGCACCCCGTCCACTCCGGAAAACCCATCCGGGCGGGCCAGCGCCGCATACGAAAACCCGCCTTCGCGTGCCAACGCCCGGGCGATCCCGGCGGCATCATAGGCAAAATCCGACAGACCCGGCGCCGGTCCGCCGCCATCGGCCTGATAAAGCGCATCGTAATTGGCGCGGCTCGCCGGATCGGGTGCGGCGAACCACGCGCCGGGCAGCGCCGCATCACCGCGCGCCGCAGCCGAACCCCACAGCGCCGGGCCCAGCACCCGAACCGCCGGTGGATCGAGATCATAATATGGCAGCAAGCTGGCCACCGTGCTCAGCCGTTCGCCGCTATCAGCGAGCAATATTGCATCGAACGGCGGCGGCGGGATCGGCGACTTGGCCAGTTGCGCGGCCTGCCGCCGGCCGTCTGCCGTGCCGAGCGCACGCGCGGTGCGGATTTGGCCGTCAACCGGACCGCGTCTGGTCGCATAACCCGAGATGTCCCGGATCGTGCCGTTGATCGACGAGGTAGCGCCGCTGTGGAAGGCAATCACCGGATCGGGCGCGTCGGCACTGCTGGTCGCCTGCTGCAAGGCCGTGGCCATGGAGCGGCCAAAATCGTTGTCGGGCAGGACTGCCGCGAAGCGGTTCTTACCCTGAGCCATCACCGCGGCCACCATGCGGCGGACCTGTTGGGCCGGCATGATGCCGAGCGGCCAGACCCCGGTTTGCGCCTGGGCCGGGTCCGATGTGAACGGCAATACCCCAACCCCCGCCGCCCGCGCCGGGCCCGCAACGGCTGCGGTTTCTCCCGCCGTCAGTGGCCCAAGGATCAATCCCGCGCCCCCGGCAATGGCTGCCATCGCCGCCGCCGCCGCGCCGTCGGCTGTACCCTTGGTGTCCAGCACATCCAGGATCGGCGCGCCGTCCCCTTTCAGCGCAAGACCGGCCGCCCGCGCCAGGGCTGCACCGCGCTCGGCATTCGGCCCACTCAACGGTGCCAGCAGCACGACCCTGCGTCCCGGCGGCGCGGTCGCCGAAAGGCTTTCAAAGCTTATTGCGTTGACTGCCGACGCCGAAACCACGTTTGGCGGCGCATTTTGCGGTGCCGGTCGCCCTACACCGCCGCCAAGCACCGATGCCAGTCTCGGCATCCCGCGATCCGGGCGTGGCTCCGCACAGCCAGCCAGTGCTAGGGTAGCTCCCAGGAGTATCCATGTCCGAAGCATTGCCCGATCTCCCGATTCTGAACCGCACGGCCACGCCGCCTGTAGGACTTGTGCTGGTTCCCACGCCAATCGGCAACCTTGGGGATATGACGGTCCGCGCCATTGCCACATTGAAAGCCGCAGATCTCATATTGTGCGAGGACACCCGGGTTACAGCCCGTCTGCTCACCGCCTACGGCATAAATGCCGCAACCGCGCCTTTGCATGACCATAACGAGGATCAGCGCATCCCGGCACTGCTTGAAAGGTTGCGCGGCGGGCAACGCATCGCTTTGGTATCGGACGCCGGCACCCCGTTGGTGTCCGACCCTGGCTACCGGCTGGTGCGGGCGGCGCTCGAGGCCGGATTGCCAGTTTCCGCCTTGCCCGGACCGAATGCAGCGCTGACCGCGCTGACCCTTTCTGGCCTGCCGCCGCACCCGTTTCTGTTCCTCGGCTTCCCGCCACGCGGTGGGGCGCGGCTCGCGGCCTTCGCGCAACTGCGCGCCGCCGAGCGCGCCGGGCTGTCGGCGACGATGATCTGGTACGAAGCCCCGTCCCGCGCCGGCGAAACCTTGGCGGATTTGCTCGCCGCGTTCGGCGATCGCCCGGCGGTGCTGGCACGCGAGCTCACCAAGCATTTCGAGGAAATCATCCGCGCCCCGCTCTCCGAGTTGGCCAACCGCTTTGCCAACGCCGACCCGCGCGGCGAGGTCTGCCTGCTGATCGGCCCGGCGCCGGCCGAGCTGGAAGATGCCGATGACCTCGATGCCAGGCTGCGCACGGCGCTGGCCGGTGCCACTTTGAAACAGGCGGTCGCCGATGTCACCGCGGCTACCGGCTTGCCGCGAAAACAGGTCTATGCCCGCGCGCTCGCCCTGGCGACTGACCAATGACGGATCAGGCCGACACCTACGCCCTGCTCCAGGGCCTCGCTGGCCGGCCGCCGATCGAGACCCATATCTCGGCGATTTTCCTCGGCGCCGACACGGTCTGGAAACTGCGCCGCGCGGTGATATTGCCGTTCCTGGATTTTTCGACCCTCGCGGAACGTGAACGCACCGCGCGGCGCGAACTGGCGCTGAATGCGGCGGCCGCACCGGGGATGTATCGCGATGTGGTGCCGGTGTGCCGCCAGCCCGATGGCCGCGTCGTGCTGGATGGCCGGGGCGACATCGAAGATTGGGTCCTGCGCATGGCCCGCGTGCCGGAAGGTGACTTCCTCGATGCAATGGCCGTGCGCGGAGCCATCGGGCCTAGCCTGCTCGTGGCCCTCGGCGATACCGTTGCCACCTATCATGCCGCCCTGCCCGCGTTGCAAACCGATCCGATCGCCGCCTTCACCCATCTGATCGAGGGCAATATCGCCGCAGCCCACAGCGCCGGGCTGCCCGCACCCGAAATCGCCACCTGGGCGGCCGCGATCCGCCAGGAACTGCATGACCGCGCGGCCTGGTTGATCGCCCGCCGCAACGCCGGCTTCGTCCGCCGCATCCATGGCGATTTGCACCTCGGCAATCTGTGCATCTGGCACGGCAAACCCACGCCCTTCGACGCGCTGGAATTTGATGAGGCGCTGGCCGAATTCGACGTCGGCTACGATCTGGCGTTTCTGCTGATGGATCTGGAGGCGCGCCTGGATCGCGCGGCGGCCAACCTGGTGCTCAACCGCTACCTCGCGCGCAGCCTCGATTGGGGGCTGGTGGCGGGGTTGAAACTGTTCATCTCATTGCGGGCAATGGTGCGCGCCCATGTCGAGGCGCGGTCCGGTCATCCCGGCCGGTCGGCGGATTACCTCGCCCGCGCGCTTGCCGTGCTGACGCCGGCGCGGTCAGTCGTGCTGGCCATCGGCGGCTTGCCCGGCACCGGGAAATCCAGCCTGGCCCGCGCGCTGGCACCGCAACTCGGCCCCACACCCGGCGCGGTGGTGGTGCGCAGTGACGAAATCCGCAAGCGAATCCAAGGTGTCGCGCCCGAACAGCGCCTGCCGCCAAACGCCTACACGCCGGAGGCCAGTGCGGCGGTATTCAGCGAACTCACCAAAGCGGTGCGCATCATTGCCGCCTCCGATCAGGCGGTGATCGCGGACGCAACCTTCATGGCCGATGCCCATCGCGCAATGGTGGCAGCGGCGGCAGGCGGACACTTCCTCGGGGTGTGGCTGCACGCACCGATCCCGGTGCTCGAATCCCGCGTCGCTGCCCGAACCGGCGATGCCTCCGATGCCGATCTTGCCGTGCTCCGCAGCGCCGCCAGCCACGATCCCGGCGCGGGCGACTGGCTTGCGGTTGATGCCGCCGACGCCGATGCAGCGCGGCACGCAGTTGCGGCTGCACTCCACGCGCTTATGTGCTAGAATGAAAACACATGACAGGAGGACGACATGACCATTCGCAAATTGCTGCTGCCCCTGACCGGAACCGCAGCCGGTGAGGCAGCTTTGTCAACCGCGCTCATGATCGCCAATATCTGGAACGCGCATGTCACCGCGCTCCATGTCCGTGTCGATAGTCGCGATGTCGCGCCACTCGCCGGGGAAGGCCTGTCGGGCGCGATGATCGAAGAAATGATGTCGGCAACCGAAAAGGAAAGCACCGACCGGGCGCATGCCGTCCACAATATGTTCGACACATTCGTCGCCGCCCATAACGTCGTGCTCGGGCCGGGGCATTTCAAATCGGAAACCGCGACCGCGAGTTTTGCAACCATCACCGGTCGGGAAGAAGATCTGGTCGCCCAGCAGGCCCGGCTTGCCGACCTCACCGTGGTGCCGCATCCGGAAGCCGGGGAAGACGTGTCATCGTCGGACGCTTTGCACGCGGTGCTCTTCGATAGCGGCCGCCCGGTGTTGATCGCGCCGCAAAAAACGCCGAAAACCATCGGCACCCGGGTTTGCCTGGCGTGGAACGGCACCGCCGAGTCCGCCTCAGCTGTATTAGCCGCCCTGCCCTGGATGCAGCGCGCCGAAGCGGTGCGTATTCTGACCTCGGATGAATACCATCGTCGTGGCCCGCAAGCCGCCGATTTGCTGGCTTATCTGGCGCTGCACGGCATTACCGCCGATGTGGTCACCTTCCGCGGCATCGACCGCGATGTGGGCGCCGGCATGCTGAAAGCAACCCACGATTTTGGCGCCGATCTGCTGGCGATGGGGGCTTATTCGCATTCCCGGCTGCGCCAGTTAATTTTGGGCGGCGTGACGCGACATGTGCTGGAAAAGTCAGACCTGCCGGTAATGATGAACCGATAGGCATGATTTAATTTCGATATCGTAACAAAATAGACGGAATCCGGCGCGGCCGATTACACGTATAAAAATCGACCGCCCGGTCCCATCACCAACCCGGAAGGCGCGGCGATCGGCGCCGCTGCCGGCACCGCCCAAACCTTCCTCGGCCTCCGGCGTCGTGTCGTCGAAACGCCAATCCCCAACATCCGACAAAGCGGGCGCAGGATCCGCCCTGCTTGCGGAACCGCGGCGAGAAATTCCGCGCACTCCGCCTGCGACAACAGATGCTCCAGCTGTGCCCGAAACGCGGCAGCCTCGCTGACGGCAACCAACAGCCAGGCCGGCGCGGTCGGAATGATCGATGGCTGGCGTATGGCGATGCGCGCAACGCCGACGCGGGATTTGCGCGGCGCCTGCAATGTCCCAGCCCGCCAGCGCGCAATCAGCCGCTCCAGCCGCTGCCGCATCCGCCCAATCCGCCCCCAAACCGCGACCAGCAGCACGGTCAGGCGCCGGTCGCGTGCTGCCACCACCGCAATCGCGGCCTGCAGCTCAAAAAGGATGGCGGTGAATGTAATCATTAGCCAAACTAACGCAAACAGCACAAGTTTGTCAATTAAAATTAACTTTCGGCGTTACGGACGCCACCAAAGCGTGAAGTGTCCCACGCATTCCAACATTTTCCAGCCGATGGATAATCCCGCCCCTACCGCCCGTTGATCAGAATTTCCATGATCAAGCCGCTCGCCAACGCCGCCAGGACCCAGCTCCCGTCATAGCTGCGCCATTCATACCCATACGGTGGCTGGCGCAGATGATGATAGTGATAATCGACCCGCTGGGCGTATTCCCAACGACCGCGATCCACGTACCCGCCCCGCTGCAGTTGATAGCTGGGCCCGTAATAACCCTGCTGATAATAGCCCTGGCTGGGGTAGTATTGCCTCGGATAGCCCTGGCCCGGATAGTGCTGGGCCTGATAATGCTGGCTCTGATAGTGCGGGCCTCCATAGCTTTGGCCCTGATATCCCTGGCCTTGATAGCCCTGGCCCTGATAGCCTTGGCCCTGATAGCGCTGGCCCTGATACTGCTGTCTCGGTTGGGCCGGGGCCGCATAACGCGGACCCTGATTGCCCTGGTCCTGCCGGTGACGTTGGTCACCGCGATATTCGGCAAGTGCAAGGCTGCTGTTCAAGGTCAAAATACCAAGTGCGGCGGCAAGCACGGGCTTGAGTTTCATGACGACACCCTTGGGTGGCTGGTCCGAAATTGGACATCACAATGCTCATCCCAGGTGATGGCCGAATTGGGGCGCCAATCAAGCGATTGCGTGGCATCATCAGAACAGGTCCAAAATCCGCGTGACCGTGTCGGGGTGCTTCATTTCGGCGCGTCCTTCTGCTTCACTGCGGCCGGCAGAGTGCGGAGTAAAATGATGGCCAACAACCCTAAGGTAACCGTGTTTTCCGCGCGCCGGGTGGTGACGCTCGATCCGTCGCAGCCGATTTCCACCCATGTCGCGGTGCGCAACGGCCGCATCATCGGCCATGGCGGGCCGGAAGTCGTAGGCCAGTTCGGCGGCACCCTCGATGCCCGTTTTGCCGACAAAGTCATCGTGCCGGGCTTCATCGAAGGCCATGGCCATGCCACTGACGGCCTGATGTGGCGGCAGCCCTATGTCGGCTACTTCGCCCGCACGGCACCGGATGGCAGCCGCCAGGGTGGCTTTCGCAGCGTCGCCGAGGTGGTAGGCCATCTCAAAGCAATTGAAGCAACCATGCCGCCGGGCAAGCCGCTGGTGTCCTGGGGGTTCGACCCGATTTATTTCGACGGCCCGCGGATGACGGTCGAAGACCTCGACATCATCGCGCCAGACCGCATGGTGGTGGTGGCCCATGTCTCCGGGCACATCCTGAATGTGAACACCAAAGTGCTGATTGCTGCCGGGTTTTCCGCCGACAGCAATATCGATGGATTGGTGCGCGGCCAAAACGGCCAGTTGACCGGCGAATTGCAAGGCCCGGCAGTGATGGGGCGCGCCAATCGGGCAACCGGCGATGGCGGGTTGCTGCGCGAACTCGATGTCGCAGGCCTGCGCGACTATGGCCGCATCGCGCGCCGGGTGGGCGTCACCACATCCACCGATCTTGCCAACGCCATGACCCCGGCCAATGTCGCCGCCATGCGCACCGCCACTGCCGAACCCGATTTTCCCATCCGCCTGGTGCCGGCGATGCGGGCGCGGGAATACAGTATCGAAGACGGATTGGCGCGCATCGCCGAACTGCGCAAGCTGTCCACGCCGACGTTGCAATTCGGCTTGGTCAAGCTGGTGGTCGATGGCTCAATCCAGGGCTTTACCGCCCGGCTGCGCTGGCCGGGCTATCATAATGGCGCGCCGAACGGGCTGTGGTACATTTCGCCAGCGGAACTTGAAGCAACCGTGAAATCCTATCACGCCGCCGGTCATCATTTGCACATCCACACCAATGGCGACGAGGCCAGCGAACTCGCCACCGAAATGATCGGCCGCGCGATCGAAGCCCATCCCCGCGCCGATCACCGCCACACCTTGCAACATTGCCAGATGGCCGATAGTGGGATTTTCCGCCGCATGAAGACGTTCGGCATGTGTGTGAATTTGTTCGCTAATCATCTTTATTACTGGGGCGATCAGCACGCCAAGCACACCATGGGCCCGTCGCGGGTGCGCCGCCTGGATGCGTGCAACACCGCCCTTGCCAGTGGCGTGCCGCTGGCAATCCATTCCGATACCCCGGTCACCCCGGTCGATCCGCTTTTCACCATGTGGTGCGCGGTCAACCGCCTATCTTCGACCGGGGTGGTGCTGGGGGACGCCGAGCGCATCACGCCGGCCCAGGCGCTGCACGCGGTAACTTTGGGTGCCGCCTACACGCTGAAAATGGACCACCTGATCGGCAGTATCGAGGTTGGCAAATACGCCGATTTCGCGGTGCTGGATGATGACCCGCTGACGGTTGATCCCACCGCAATCAAGGATATTCCGGTGGTGGCAACCGTGATGGGCGGACAGGTGTTCGCCACTTGACCATCCCGCTCACCGTCATCGGCGGCTTCCTCGGTGCCGGGAAAACCACCCTGGTCAACCACCTGCTGGCGACCGGCGCCAAGCGCTGGGGGGTGCTGGTCAATGATTTCGGCGCGATCAACGTTGATGCGGCGCTGATCGCGGCGTCTGACGGTCAGACCATGGCGCTGACCAATGGCTGCGTGTGCTGCACGATGGGCGACGACCTCGGCGACGGCCTGGCCGCAATGGCCGCGCGCATCCCGCCGCCCGAGCACGTCATCGTGGAAGCCAGCGGGGTCAGCGACCCATGGCGGATCGCGCAAATGGCGCTGATTGAGCCTGGCTTCAACCTCGAACCGCTGGTGGTGCTGGTCGATGCCACCGCGTTCCCGGCGCAGTTGGATGATCGCTGGACCGGCGACACGGTGGCGCGGCAATTGGCGTTCGCCGAAATCGTGGTGATCACCAAAATCGATCTGGCGGACGCGGCCCAACTGGTTATGGTCCATGTCCGCATCGCCGAATTGCGGCCCCAGGCGCGGGTCATCGAAACCGCGCACGCATCGCTTCCCGACACTGCGTTAAGCTTCACCCCGCCCGCCCGTCCGCAAGCCAGCCGCTTCCACGCCGACGACGTCACCCATGCCTTCCCAACCCAGCGCATCGCCGCCGACCGCCAGTTCGATCGCGACCGGTTGCGCTGGGTATTGGGAATGCTGCCCGCATCAGTGCTGCGACTGAAAGGCGTGTGCCTGCTGGGCGGCGAGCGGGTGCTGCTGCAATACGCAGCGGAACGTTGGGCGTTCACGCCGGCACCGGAAGGGTTGGCCAACGGCATGGTGGCAATCGGGACGCCGGAGATGCCGGATTTGGAAGGGCTTTTTGAAGAAGCGAGGTGAAGCCGTGGCAATCCACGGGGTCAACACCGGCATTTGGTGCTGTTCACCCCGCTGACAGTGCGGCTCAATCAGGCGATCACGGGGGAAATGTCGCTCGATGATGCGTTCGCGCGGATCGCGCGCATGCCTTATACCAAGCGCCCTTGATGTTGACCCATGAAGACTGGGTCAACGGCGCTTGGTATAAGTCTTTGCTTGGCGCACCGCCGCCGGCCAACCCGGTGCGCAATACCAAGCGCCCGAATGGCTGGAAGAGTCAGCCATTCGG
>JANYCX010000084.1 GCA_025360065.1 Acetobacteraceae bacterium
TTTGCCGGACGCGCAAAAAATCGGATGGCGCTTCGGCAAGGTCGTGCTGCGCGATTGGCTGGCCAAGGCTTTCCCCGAGGCGGGCGCCTATGCCCGCAAGAAAGGCTTCAAGCCGCCGGTGGGGGCCTGGATGCAGGCCAGGGCCGATGAGCTCGCCACCCTCGTCGCGGCCCAACCCGGGATTGCCGCCTGCTTTCCTGCAAGCTTGGTGCGGGCAAGCTTCGCCGAGGCTGCCGCCAAATCGCAACCGGCCTGGAGCCTATTGTTTTATGCGCTATGGCATAGCCATCATGTGATCGGCATTCCCGCCGATGGCGATATTGCGGCGACCCTCACCGATGCCGGGCGCGCGGGTTAGGCACAAGATGCAGAAAATCTCGACCTGGCTGGTGCCGCTGCTGGCGCTATTGCTCATCCGCGCCACGGGCAGTTTTCAGCTCGCCGCGCCGGCAGCGTTTGGTACTGCACTCACCGCGCAGCTTGGCCTGAGCCATGCCGAGATCGGCATGCTGATGGGTGCGTTCATGTTGCCGGGGATTTTTGTGACGGTGGCGGCTGGGTTGCTGGCCAGTCGCATCGGCGATCGGAAGGTTCTGCTGGGCGGGATGACGTTGATGGCGGCAGGTGCGGCCGCCTGCGCGGTGGCGACCGGCCTGCCCGGATTGCTGGCCGGGCGGGTATTATCTGGCATTGGCGGGGTGGCGATGCTAATGCTCGCCCTGAAAATGACCGCCGATCGCTTTGCCGGACCGATGCTGTCAACCGCCACCAGCGTGGTGATCGTGTCTTGGCCGTCCGGGTTTGCCCTCAGCATTGCGGTATTTGGGCCGCTGGCGGTCAACACCGATGTCGCCACCCTGTTCCTGCTGTCCGGCGCACCGGCGCTGCTGGCCATCGGGCTGATCGGGCTGGTGGGCAATGCCAAACCGGCACCAATGGCGATCACGGGGGCACGGTCGTCGGTCGGGTGGCAATTGATCTTGGCGGCAGCGCTCAGTTGGTCCGCGCTCAACGCGGCAACCGCTGTGATGGCGGGGTTTCTGCAAACCTATTTGATCGAGACCGGGCATGATCCCGCCACCGCCGCCAATCAAGCGAGCCTGAGTTCATGGTGCTTCGCGGCCGCAACCCCGTTTGGCGGGTTGGTCGCGGATCGGCTGATCGGGCGCAAGGCCGCGGTGGTGGCCGGCATCCTGCTGACCACGGCTTGTTTCCTGGCCATTCCGCTGACCGGCGGACATGTCGTGGCGCTCGGGGCGCTCGGGATTGGGTTCGCGTTGATCCCAGGCGCCATCACCGCCCAGGTTGGCGCGGCGACCCCCCCGGCGGCGCGGGCGGTGGTGTTTGGTTGGTACAGCGCCGGATCCTATGTGAGCCTGACGATTGCGCCATGGATTGCAGGCGGACTGCATGATCTGACCGATGATGCGCGGGCGCCGATCTGGTTTGGCGCGGCGGTAACCTTGGCCATGCTGGCACCCTATCTGTGGTTTCTGCGCCGGATCAGCCGGGAATAGTGTCGCCCCGCGGCACTGCCCGACCCGCCGATACCGGCCAGAACAAATACGCCGCCGCGATCAACCCAGGCACCAGCGCACGCAGCCACATCAGACCCACAAGTTCTGGTCGGCGGGCAATCAGACTATCGGTGCCCAACCCAATGGCGACCAAACCAACCACCACCGCCACCGCCACCAGCGGGCGCATCAGGCTGCCATGACGCTGGAAGCGTTCTGACAGCACGCAAATCAGCGCGATCAGGACGTAGCCGACAGTGTTGAGCGGTGATGTCATACGCTTGAATGCCTCGCCCCGCAGGCGCGGCAAATCCTGCCGGCCGGCCAATGTCGGGCCGGGATTGAGCAATTCGCGCAGGCCAAGTTCGCCGGTGTCACGCACGCGTTGCTCGACGTCGCCTTTGGGTAGCGACAGATCAAATATGTTCTCGCTGAACGACAGCACGTTCAGCCGCCCGGTCTGGCGATCGATTTCCTGCCGTGTGCCAGCCTTCAGGATGACTTGCGGGCCACTGGCGCCAATCACCAGGCGTCCGGTTTCGGCGAAGACGGTATAGGGGTGCTGCTTGTCGCGGCTGTCATCGACCATGATGCCGCGCAACGTGCCATCCGGTTCGCGCGCCCGTGCATAGACCATCATCTGCGGGGTGATCTGGTTGAACACGCCTTCTTGCAGCACGAAGGCATCAAGCTGGTTGCGGATCTGGAAAAGATATTCCCGAAACACCGTCGCCGATAGCGGCACCACCCACAGGCTCAGCCCATAGCCGAGCAGCACCGTCACCCCAGCCACCCCCAACGCCGGGCGGGCGAGGGCGAATTGCGACATGCCAGCCGCCCGCATCACCGTCAGTTCCCGATCGTCGGACAAACGGAGATAAATCCGCAACGTCACCGCGAAACAGGCGATCGGCAGGATCACCGCAACAAATTCCGGGATTTTCAGCGCCGTCAGCTTGAGAAATGCCACCATCGACTGGCCGTGGCTAACCACCAGCTCAACATAGCGCAGCGACGAGACCAGCCAGACCAATGCGGTCAGCCCAATGGTCACCGCGATCATCCCGATCAGCAATTGGTGGAAAAGATAGCGGTCGATGCGGGTGGGCATCATGGGCACTTTCCAAGCTCGATGCAGTGCGTGTAGCAGGCCAGGAGCCGGTCGGTCACCACATCGCGGGTAAAGTCCGCCTGGTAGGCCGCCGCCCCGCCGGCAACCAGATGGGCGCGCAGGGCAGGCTCGGCCACGACCCGGCGTAGGCATGCGGCAAGGCTTGCGGCGTCCTCGATCGGGCAGAGCAGGCCGCTGTGTCCGTCCACGACATATTGCCGGGCGCCGTCGGCACGGGTTGCGACCAGCGGCCGGTCCATCGCCCAGGCCTCGGCGATCACGGTGCCGAACGGTTCGTAGCGGCTGGGCAGGACAACAACATCACAAGCCTCAATTAAGGCACGGCGATCATTGCGCCAGCCGAGGAAGCGCACCCGGTCAGCCACCCCGAGCTGGCGTGCCAGGGCTTCATACGCCGTTTTCTCTGGCCCATCGCCGGCCAACCACAGCCAGACATCGGGCGTTTTCGCCAAAGCGTGCAGCATGGTGTCGATGCCCTTGACCCGATGCATGCGCGACAGCACCAGCAACAAAGGCACATTGTCAGGGGTGGTGAGGCTGGCACGGCTGACCGGGGCGGCCGCCGGCATGGTGCCGAAGGTGTTGACGGTGAAAACCCGATCGGCCGGTCGACCCTGCGCCACGATATAGCGGCTGATATCGGGCGTGACGGCGACGCAAGCGTCGGCGTTGCGGAAATATTTGAGGTCGTAATAATCTCCGAACCAGCCGATCACCGGGCATGGCATCCGGTTGGGAATGAAACTGCCGGCACGCTGCATCCAGGCATGGGTGAGGTCAACGCCGAGTTCGCCGGCCAGCGTCTGGATACGCCTTGGGGCAAGCTTCAGCCGATCCAAATGGGTGAACGAAAACGGCCGCGCATCGACGCCCGCCACGCGGTAGCGCGCCATCACCGCCGGCCATGGCCGGGTCAGCACGGTTTGCGCCACGCCGCGCGCGTGCAGCGCCAGGATGGCGTCCTGGGCGAAGGTTTCCGCGCCCCCGATTTCGGCGCCGGCGATGATTTGGAGGAGTTTCATTTGGGTCGGGCAGAAGCCTCGAATGCCGCTTCCAGGTCTCGACCTCCGTAAAGTATCCGATCAACCGTTACTGCCCCGTCGCTGACGTGAAACGCGACAGTGACACGGCGTCGAAAAGCAATTGTGCGCAACCCCGGTCGCAGATCGTCCCGAGCAACACCTCGGTCAGGGAAAGTCATCAGTCCAAGACAGTGCTGAGCGATGCGGTCGGTATAGCTTTGTGCTCGGCCCGCGCCGGCATCAATTGCAATAACGGTGTAGAGTTGACGAAGGTCGATAAGGGCTTCGGGCGCGAATACAACCTCACGCTTCACGTCCGAATTTTCTTGATGTGATCAGCATGGTGTGCCCGCATCGCGGCCATCACCTGATCACCCGAGATCGCACGCGACGGATCAGCCTGCATGGCGTCGTAGACCGGAATGACATCATTGCGCAGCCAACGCTCGACCACGGCATCACGTTCCTGCAAGGCGCGCAGCCCGGCCCGCACAACCTCGCTCACCGAAGCATAGGACCCGGCATCAACCAGGGTATCGATGTAACTCGCCTGCGCCGCCGGCAAACTGATCGTGCGCTTTTCAACCGCTGGCATTGTGGCCTCCTTGTGATGCCGGGTTATCGCATAAAGTATGAAAAATTCATACCCGCGATCACGCCGCCGGAGGGGCCGCGCCCTTAACCTGGGTGCGGTGCATCACCCGGCGCGTGTTGGCATCGAACGGATCGCGCCGGTGCATGGTGCAGCGATTATCCCACAGCACCAGATCGCCGACCTGCCAGGCATGGGTCCAGACCAGCGCCTGCGCGGTTGCGTGCGTCCAGATGTCGTCGAGCAGGGCGTCTGATTCCGCGAGGCTCAAGCCCTCAATCCATGCCATCCGGCGGCGACCGAGATAGAGCATCTTGCGACCACTATCGGGGTGGGTACAGACCAACGGGTGCAGCATCCCCGGCGCCTGACGCGGATCATCGGTTGGGGTCACGCCCTGGCGGACAAAGCCGCCGCTATTATAGGTGCCATCATGCTTGACCCGCAGCCGGAGCGCGCGGGTTTTTAAGGCCGGCGGCAGGCTGTCAAAGGCTGCGTACATATCGCAGAACGACGTATTGCCGCCGACCGGTGGCACTTCCAGCGCATAGAGCATGCTGGCCTTGGGCGGTGCAGGCAGATACGACATATCAGTGTGCCACACCGCCTCGCCCGCGCCGAGGCTGCCGATCGCCACGCCGTTTTCGACCACGTTCGACACGACATAGATTTCCGGAAACCCGTCGGTCGACGTGCGACCCGCCTCCTGCACCGGGGCGAAATCGAGATCCCCGAACCGGCGCGAGAACGCCACCAGATCGGCGTCGGTCATGGACTGGCGGCGGAACAGCAACACCTGATGATCGACCCAGGCGCGATGGATGGCGGCGAACAGCGCATCATCGAGGCGGTGCAGATCGACATTGCCGATTTGGGCGCCGAGCGGGCCGCCGGTCGGGGTGACGGAAATACCGGTGATGATGTCTGCTGGCATGGTACCCTCCTGAACGTGGCTTGCATCCTGCTATTTCCGGGGCCACAAGCCAAGCCCAACCGCGAGGTGGTTCCCCTGATCTCCGTTATTCTCTACGGCCGTAACGACAGCTATGGCTATAACCTGCACAAGCGGGCGGCGTTGAGCTTGAACAACATCGCCGAGTTGCTGAGCGATGCCGACGATGAAATCCTGTTTGTGGACTATAACACCCCGGATGATTTCCCGACCTTCCCGGAAGCGATTGCCGACACGCTGACCGACAAGGCGCGCGCCCGGCTGCGGGTTTTGCGAGTGCGGCCGGCACAGCATGCGCGGTTTCGCGGCCAGACCCATTTGGCGGCGCTGGAACCGATCGCGCGCAATGTCGCGGTAAGGCGCGCCAATCCGGCCAATCGCTGGGTGCTGTCGACCAACACTGACATGATTTTCGTGCCGCATGGCGATGCTGATCTGACCGAGACCATCCGGCCCCTGCGCGATGGGTATTATCATCTGCCACGCTTTGAGATCCCGGAAACATTGTGGGAATCACTCGATCGCGGCGATCCGGTTGGCACGATCGCCACCGTGCGCGCCTGGGGTGCAGATTTTCACCTCAACGAAATCGTCGCCGCCGATAATGACTTCTTCGGCTTCGACGGGCCGGGCGATTTTCAGTTGGTGCTGCGCGAAGATCTACACCGGATGCACGGGTTCGATGAACGCATGCTGCTCGGTTGGCACGTGGACGCCAATATCGCGCGTCGGCTGGCGTTAATTCATGGGCGTACGGGCGCGCTCGATGACCAGCTCGGCGGGTATCATTGCGATCATACCCGCCAGGTGACACCTGCGCACCGCCCTGGAAGCGTTGCCAATGACTGGCGGGGGTTTGTGGAGGATGTTCGCGATGCCACCGCAGCTGGGCAGTCCAATTGGGGCCTGGCGGATGCTGTGATCGAGGAAATCCGGCCCGACAAGGGTGCCGCGATCTATGTCGGCGCGCTGCGGCAAGCGATTGGCGCGCCGATGACAACCCCGAGCCATTTGCTGCATGGGCGCGTGAGCCGCGACCGGATTGATTACGACGCCCGCCACGTGGTGCCGTTCCTGGTCGATGCGCTGGTCGCCTATCCGCGTGACCTCCGTTTGGGCTGGTTCGGGGCGCGGCGTGACTTGCTGGAGCGTTTCGCAGTGGCGTGGGCGGCGTTGGGATTTACGGCCCCGATCATGGTAGCGCGCGGCGCGGACTGGCTCGGGCCGGACTTGCCGGACAAAACGATCTGGGCTGACACCATCGGCACCGAGGCCGGGGCGTTTGTGTTTGATTTCGGCATGCCAATGGATCGCGCGCCGGGATCGCGGACGCCGTTGGATCAGGAACCGGCTTTGCGCTTTGTCGCGGATGGCTTGCGGGCGATGGCGGCGGCGGAAGATGCGCATCTGACCCAATCGATGGCGGCACAGCGCCGCTTTATCGGGGTCAACGCGGTGCTGAACCAATGGGAAAGCCTGATGGGCAGCGTCGTCGGCGCGGCATCCGCACCGTTGGCGACCCGGCTGCGCCAAGGCTTGCGCAATCCGCCAGTTGGATTGCCCGCCGATATTCTGGCGCGGTTGAAACCGGGCAATGCCAGCCGGCGGACGGTGGACGGGGTCGAGATTATTCCCGGCCGACGCGGCCAAGTGCTGCATGGCCCGCCAATGTTGCTGGCGCCGGGGGCGTATCGGCTGCGGCTCGCATGGCGCGGTTGGCTGCCGGGCGTGTTGCAGGCGACGGTTTATGCTTGGCCGGCCCGGCTGGTGCGGCGCTATCCGGTGCTGGCGCGCGATATTGTGCTCGACTTTAATATCCCGGTTGGGACCGGCGTGCCGCAAAGCCTGGAATTGCGGCTGACTAGCATTGGTGTGGCGGCAGGGGTTATTACCTCGGCGTGGCTCGAACACCGCAAGCTTTAGGATTTCGGATGGATATCGCGGTCATTGGTCTCGGGAAACTTGGCGCGCCACTGGCCGCGGTACTGGCGAACAAGGGGCATAGGGTGATCGGGGTGGACCTCGATCCCAGGGCGGTTGCCGCGATAAATCAAGGGCGCGCGCCGGTGGCCGAACCGGGTTTACAGAGCTGTATCGATGCGGCGGGCGATCGGTTGCGGGCGACGGACGATTTTGCCGAGGCGATTGCCGCGAGCGAGATTTCCATCGTGATCGTTCCGACGCCAAGTGGGCCGGACGGTCGGTTCGGAAATCATTTTGTGCTCGACGCGGTACGGCGGATCGGGGCGGCGCTGCGCGGCACGTCGCAGTATCACGTGGTCAATATCGCCAGCACGATGATGCCGGGATCAACCGGGGGGGAGGTTCGCACGGCGCTGGAAACGGCGAGCGGGCTTGTGGTCGGGGTTGATGTCGGGCTGTGCTATAATCCGGAATTCATTGCGCTTGGCAGCGTGGTGCATGATTTGCTGCACCCGGACATGGTGCTGATCGGCCAGTCCGATGCGCGCGCCGGCGATGTGGTGGAGGCGGTTTATCGCGGCATTCTGGCAACCGCGCCGTCGGTGCGACGGATGGGCTGGGTGGATGCGGAACTGACCAAGATCGCGGTCAACACTTTCGTCACCACCAAGATCAGCTATGCCAACATGCTCAGCGAGATTTGTGAACGTCTGCCCGGGGCGGATGTCGATGTAGTGACGGCAGCGCTCGGGATGGATAGCCGAATCGGGCCGAAATATTTGCGCGCGGCATTGGGCTATGGCGGGCCGTGCTTCCCACGCGACAATGTGGCCATGGCGGCGCTGGCGAACGGGCTTGGGGTGCGGGCGGATGTGGCCGAGGCGACCGATGCGGTTAATCGGCGCCAGGTTGGGCGGGTGGTGGCGTTGGTTGGGCGGCTCGCCGGTTCAGGGACGGTTGCGGTGCTCGGGATGGCGTACAAGCCGGATACGCCGGTGGTCGATGAAAGCCAGGGAGTGCTGATTGCGCGCGCACTGGCGGCAGCGGGGCATACGGTGCTGATCGCGGACCCCGAGGCGCTGGAGGCGGCGCGCGCAGTGCTGGGCGATACGGTAACCGCGATTGGGAGCGCGGAAGCAGCGGTGGCGGCGGCCGATCTGGTGGTGATTGCGACCCCGGCAGCAGCGTTTCGGAATTTGCCAGTTGCGGCGTTTCGTGGGGGGAAGATCGTGGTCGATTGCTGGCGGGTATTGTCGCCAGAGGTGGGGGAGATTGCGGATTTGGTTTATTTGGGGCGGGGTGGCTAGGCCTACAGGCGGCGAGGAATATTTGCAGTGTCGTAAAATATGCCAACAATCACTGGCGGCGCGGTTGTGCTGTATGCAAGCCAGTATCGGCCAGCCTTGATCCAGCGCAAACCGGGGCGAGCGAGATGCGGGTAGGGACGCGGTGCGGCGAGACCGATGGCTTTGTTGGCCTCGATCTTCTGCATGGCATCTTGCACAGCCTCGACCAAGCCCCTGATGGCTTCGGGACGCGCCAATCTTTCGTAGTGTTCTCGAAGTTCCCGAAACTGGCGCGTTGCGCGCGTCGAAAACGCGATCAAGACCGGCTGTTGCCCTTAAGCTGCTGCTTGGACGCGGCTTTCCGTTCAAGCCGCGCGATGGCGTCGCGGAGGTCCTGTATCACGACTTCGCCAGGAACAATGCGGCCAGCAGCCAAATCCGCCTCGCTCTCGTCGAGGACCTCGAGCCAACCGGCGGGCGCTGGTGGTGCGTGTGTCATGTCATCCATCGCCGAAATATAGGCACACTTCGGCGATTACTCCAGAACTTTGTCGGCAGGCGCACAGGGCGCCATGCCCTATCGGGCGGCCCGTTTGGCCTCCATCCGGGCGATGCTCGCATGCAATTCGCGTATCACGTCCTCGCCGGATACGATTTCGCCAGCGGCCAACTGAGCCTCGCTGCGTTCAAGCGCATCAAGCCAGCCGGACGGTGCTGATTGTGGGGGAACTGCGTCAGCCATACGAAAATACTATTGGTTCAGCCCCGGATGTTCAATGACGGCCTGTAGTGAGCTGCTGCCGGTTTC
>JANYCX010000113.1 GCA_025360065.1 Acetobacteraceae bacterium
CTGCAATGAAGCCGTAGCGTCGATAGAATTCGCCGGCCCGGTTGTCGATGGCATCGACGACCACCGCGTCGGAGCCGATTGTTGCTGCACTTCGCGCTGACTGCGCCAGGGCATGCATCAACATCGTTTCGCCGGCATGTCTGCCATCCATCTGGCTCGCCCGTGCCAGCCGGCCCAGAAGCGTGACCGGAACCAACGGATATTTCGGCATTTTCTTACGTAATCGGTCATCGAGTGCCGAAATATCGAGCGTGTGCGCCGACAGCGTATAATAGCCGGCAATCGCCGATGGCGCGGTGCCTTCCACCATCACGACCACGCTGCAATAGCCGAGGTCGCGTTCCTTGCGCGCCTTGGTCCAGAGATAGTCATCCAGCGCCGGATTGCCGCAGGTGAAGGCGGCGCGATCGTGCTGCGGGCCGAGTGGTTCGAAGCTGAACGGCGCCACTTATCCCGCTTTGAAGCGTGCCGCCGCCTGTTTCAAGGCGTCATTCGGTTCAGGCGGGGTAATCAGGGTTTCCGCAAACGCTTGGGCCTGTGCGCGGTTCAATACCCAGCGCTCACGGTCTTGAATGACCGCCTGCGCCGCCTGATAGGCTTGGCTGATGACGAAATCAGACACCGTCACCCCGATAAGAGCGGCCGCATGTTCGATGATGCGCTTGGAGTCGGTCGGCAGGCGCGCATCGATGCGGTCCGCCGCTTTGGATTTGGGCCGTGGGGCGGTCTCCGCTCGCGCGTACATGTCTGGCTCCTAGGACAAAGCATTCGGCAGCATACGGCGAATCACCGCACAATTCAACTTACAAATCCGCCATCAGCTTTAACGCCGCATCGCGCGCCGCGTAATCTCGGTCGGGATGCACCGGGCGGATGCAGACATGGGTGGCGCCGGCGTCGAAATGGGCGCGGATCTGGCGTTTTACGTCAGCGACCGTGCCCCAATTGATCATCGCATCGATCAGCCGGTCCGAGCCGCCGTTTTGCAGCTCGACGTCGGAAAATCCGAGCCGCTTCCAATGGGCGAGATAGTTGGGCAGGGAAAAATACATCGCAAGTTCCGCCCGCCCGATGGCACGCGCCTTCGCGGGGTCAGTTTCGAGCACGAATTTCTGCGCCACCACCAGATGCTTGCCCGCCGGCATTATTGCCGCCGTCTGCCGTGTGTGCTCGGGCGTGGTGTTGACCGGCAGCGCCCCCATGCTGCGGTCGAACGCGAGCCTGGTCATCACCGGCCCCAAGGCCGCCAGCATCACCGGCCACTGATCGGCACCCGGTTCATCGCCGTACAACCCATCGAGATAGGCCCGCATGGTCGGCACCGGCTTGTCATAGACGTGGCCGCGCGCGTTGACCATCGAGCCATGACTGACCCCTAGCCCGAGGATGAAGCGGTTGTCGAACATCTGGCTCAAACCGATCAGCCCACGCCGTGCGGTAAAGGCGTCACGCGCATAGGTGCTGGCGATTGAGCTGCCGATACTGAGGGTGGTGGAGTTGGCAAGCATGAAGGCGGCACTCGAAAGGGCTTCGTACCCCACCGCTTCGGGATACCATAATGCGGTGTATCCCAGGTCCTCCGAGGTTTTCAGTAAGCGCACCAGCTCATGCGGGGGCAGGCGGTCATTCGGATTCCAAACACCCAGGCGTCCCAGTTTCATGGCCTATGCTCCTGCATTTTAGGGAGCCTAGCCGATCCCGGCAGCGTTCACACCCCCAAACGCAGGGCCGCGATTTCCGGTGCAGCCTGCAACGCCGCCATGGTGCCGGTCCAGGTGACCTGTCCGGTTTCGATAATGAGTGCGTGATCGGCGAGCCGCCCGGCGAACGCCAGATTTTGTTCCGCCACCAGCATGGTGATCCCGCCGTCGCGCAGGCGGGCCAGCATGGCGATCATCTCATCGACAATCACCGGGGCAAGGCCCTCGGACGGTTCGTCAAGCAGCAGCAGGCGGGGATTGCCCATCAAGGTGCGGGCAATGGCGAGCATTTGCTGCTCGCCGCCGCTGATCTGGCGGGCGGATGCGTGGGCACGTTCGGCAAGGTTGGGAAACAGTGCGAAAATCTGTGCCGTGGTCCAGCCAGGCTGTCCATCATCGGGGGCGCGGGCGCCGACCATCAGGTTTTCGGCAACCGTCAGGTCGGTGAAGATGCGTCGTTCCTCGGGCACGTAGCCGATCCCGAGCCGGGCGATGCGCCAGGGCGGCAGGCCGGCAATTTCGTGCCCGGCAAAGCGGATCGCGCCGGCGCGCGGCGGCAGCAACCCGATCAGGGTTTTGATCAGGGTCGATTTGCCGGCGCCGTTACGCCCGAGCAGCGCGGTAATGGCGCCGGCCGGAAGCGCGCATGCGATGCCGTCGAGGATTGTCGCCCGGCCATATCCGGCCGACAGCCCGGATGCCTCCAGCAAATATGTCATCGGCCAGCCCCGAGATAGCGCGCCTGAACCAAGGGGTCGGCACGCACGCTCGCCGGATCGCCGGACGCAAGGATTTTGCCGCGATTGAGCACAACAACCCGGTCGGCAATGGCGAAGACCGCCGCCATGTCATGCTCGGTGAACAGCACCGCCATGCCGTCCTCGCGCGCCAATTTTTGCACCAGCCGCATCAGGGCGCCACGTTCGGCAAGCGCCATGCCCGCGCCTGGCTCGTCCATTAGCAGCAATCCCGGCGCGCCAGCCAATGCGATTGCCAGATCGAGCCGTTTGAGGTCGCCATAAGCCAGCACCCCGGCGGCGCGGTCGGCCTGGGCGACGAGGCCGACCCTTGCAAGCAGCGCCTCGGCCTCGGCGATATGCGCGCCCATCGCGTCGTGCCAGAAACGCCAGCTTTGCCGGTGATGCGCGGCGAAGGCTGTTTGCAGGTTCTGGCGCACCGTCATTGAAGCAAAGCCTGCCGCGATCTGAAAGCTGCGCCCGACGCCGAGCCGGGCAATCTGGCGCGGGGCGAGGCCAGTGATGTCGCGGCCATGCAGGTGGATCGTGCCGTGGTCGGGGGCGATCTGGCCGTTGATCAGGTTGAAGCAGGTTGATTTGCCGGCGCCGTTGGGGCCGATCAGCGCCAGAATTTCCCCGGCGACGATGGAAAATGTCACATCGTCAACCGCGCGGACCCCGCCGAAGCGCTTTTGCAGCCCGGTCACCGCCAGCACGGTCATCGGCGGCGCTCCGCCCATCCGGCCAGACCCGCCGGGAAGAACAGCACCAACGCGATGATGACCGCGCCCAGCCGGGCCCGCCAGAAATCGCTTGCCAGCAGCAGATCGAACAGCCCGGTATAGGCGATTGCGCCGATAATTGGCCCGGCGAGGCTGCCAATGCCGCCGAGCAGCACCATGATGAGCGCGTCCACCGAATGGCTGACGCTAATATAGGTCGGGAAGGCGCTACCCTTGGAATAGGTGAAGATCGCCCCGGCAAGCCCAGCGGCAGCCCCAGACAGGGTAAAGGCGGCGAGGCGGTGTGCGGTCATATCGATCCCCGATGCCGCCGCCCGGGCTGGCGCATCGCGCCCGGCCCGCAGCGCGAAACCGAACGGCGAGAACATTATCCGGCGCAACACCAGCACGCCGCCGACGCAGAGGGCGAGTGCGACGTAATAAAAGCCGCGCGGATCAGCGGGCCACACCCCCAGCACGCCGTTATCGCCGCCGGTCAGCCCGACAAACTGCACGGCGACCGCCCAGACGATCTGGGCGAAAGCGAGGGTCAGCATCGCCAGATAAACCCCGGACAGCCGGACAATGAAGGCGCCCACCGCGAAAGCCGCCAGCCCCGCCAGGATCGGTGCGCCAGCCAGGGCGAGCGGCATCGGGGTTGCCAGATTCTGCGCCAGCAGCGCCGCACCATAGGCACCGATGCCGAACCATGCCGCATGGCCAAAGCTCGGCATGCCGCCCGGCCCCATCATGACATGCAGGCTGGCGGCAAACAGCATCGCCACCAGCATTTCGGTGGCAATCGCCATCCCGAACGGGCCGACCAGCAACGGCGCGGCCAGGAACAGCGCCAGCCCGATGCCGGCGGCGGTGATTTGCCATGGGCCGGCCGGGCGCTGCAAGATTACCGCCTCGGCGTCGGTCCGGCTTTGCCCGCGATCGCGGCCAAGCAGGCCGTAGGGGCGCACCACCAGCACCACCGCCATCACCACAAAGACCAGCACCAGGGTCGCGCCCGGCAGCACCACCACCCCAAATGCCTGCAACACCCCGATCAGCACCGCGGCCAGATAGGCGCCGCCAATACTGCCCAGGCCGCCGACCACCACGATTACGAACGCCTCGGTGATCACCGCCAGGTCGATTTGCAAATTCGCCGATCCGGCCGGCAATGCCAGCACGCCACCCAGCCCGGCAAGGCCCGCGCCCAAGGCGAAGACCGAGGTGAACAACAGGCGCTGATCCACCCCGAGGGCTGCGACCATGTCACGGTCCTGCGTCGCCGCGCGCACCAGCACCCCCCATCGGGTGCGATGAAACACCAGCAGCAGCCCACCGAGCACCAACGGGCCAATGGCGATCAGCACCAGATCAAACAGCGGAAACCGGCTGCCGGCGATCATCACGAATTGCCGCAGCCAGGGCGGCCGGGGCAAAGGCAGATCATTCGGGCCCCACAGCCACAAGGTCGCGTCGGCCAGGACCAGGACCACGCCGAAGGTTGCCAGCAGCTGGAACAATTCCGGCGCGCGGTAGATCCGGCGCAATAGACCGATTTCCAGCGCCGCCCCAATCAGCGCGGTGGCGGCGGCGGTGGCGAGCACGCCGAGCGCAAACCATGCCGGATCGCGCGGCAGGCGGGTGAGGATGCTCCAGCCGATGAAGGCGCCGAGCATGCACAGGCTGCCATGGGCGAAATTCACCACGCGGGTGACGCCGAAAATGACCGTGAGGCCGGCGGCGACCAGGAACAGGCTGGAGGCGCTGGCCAGACCGGTCAGGGTTTGGGTTAGGAAGAAGGACATTTGAAAGAAAATGTTCTTTTTGTGAACAAAAAGAACCAAAAAAACTTTTTGATACTTTGTGGCCGTTGGCTTGGGATGGCGGATGGAGTCACGCCAACGGCCACAAAGTAGTGAAGTTTTTTTGCTTCTTGCTTCACGCTGGCCTTAATTTCTTCACTTCCTCATCCGAGGGCAGCGCATCCGCCCCATCGATATAACGCCAATCCACCATCGTCCCGCGCCCGTTCTTCAGCGCGGTGCGCCCGATAAACGCGCCAAACGTCGCCTGATGGTCAAGTGCGCGCCAAGTTACCGGACCGAACGGGGTGGCAAATTTGGCACCGCCGAAGCCGTCCGCCATCGCTTCTGTCTCAACCGACCCGGTTTTGGCGATCCCGGCGGCAATCCCGGCGATCATCGCGTGGCCAACCACCGAGCCGAGCTTGGGTAATTCGTTAAAGCGCGCCTTGTAGGCAGCAATGAAGCCGAGGTTGGCAGCATCGGTCACGCTATCGACCGGATAGCCGGTGACCAGCCAGCCGGCGGGGGCTTCGTCGCCGAGCGGTTCAAGGTATTCCGGTTCGCCGGTCAGCACCGAGACAACTTTGCGCCCCTCGAACAGCCCGCGGGTGTTGCCGGCGCGGACGAATTTGGTCAGATCGGGGCCAAAGGTGCCGTTAAAGATCGCGTCGGGCTTGGCCTGTTCGAGGGCCGCAACCGTGGCGCCGGCATCGATATTGCCCAAAGCGGGCCAAAGCTCGGCGACAAATTCGACCCCGGGCTGGCGTTGGGCCAACAGGATCTTGAACCATTTGACCAGCGACTGGCCATATTCGTAGTTCGGCGACACCGTCACCCAGCGCTTGGCGCCAAACTTCGCCGCGTCATCGATCAGCATCCGCGCCTGCATGTAGGTCGATGCGCGCAGCCGGTAGCAGTAGCGGTGGCCTTTCTGCCAGACCAGGGCATCGGTCAGCGGTTCGCCACCGACGAACAACGTCTTGTTTTGCAGGGCGAAGTCACTGATCGCCAGCCCAACATTGGACAGATAGCTGCCGGCCAGCAGATCGACCTTCTGGTCGCCGATCAATTCGCCAGCCAGGCGAATTGCGTCCTGCGGTTTGCCGGCATCATCGCGGCTCAGCACTTCGAGCTTGCGGCCGAGCACGCCACCTGATGCGTTGATCTGCTCGACGGCGAGCGTCCAGCCATTGCGGTAGGGCAAGGTGAAGCTCGGCACGGCGGTATAGGAATTGATCTCGCCGATGCGGATGGCAGCGGTTTGGGCGCGCGAAATCGCCGGGGCGGCAAGGCCGGTGAACCCAGCGGTGGCAGTAAGCAAGGTGCGGCGAGAGAGCGTCATGCGCGTAGCTCCTTCAAGAGCGTGATAACCGGGGAGGAAGCACCGTGGGTCAGAAACATGCGACCCATCAAAGAGTTGGAACGGGGCAGCTGCGGCTCTCAACAGGCATCCCACGTTAACACCCAGCTAGCCTAGCGCCGAACGGGCCGTCAATCCAGACCACATCCCGGTTGACGGGGACGGTGCATGACACCCATGATAACGTCCGAAAAACCCCAGGCCAACGGCAGCGAACCCCATGGTGACATCATTCGGCTGGTTCTATTGGGCGATGCTGTCTGCGATTTTTGCGGCGATGACCGCCATTTTCGCCAAGATCGGTATTGAGGGGGTTGATTCTGATTTGGCAACCCTGATCCGCACCGCAATCATCATTGTTGTTTTGACTGCCTTCGTTGCCTACACCGGAAAATGGGCCAACCCGTTCACTTTGTCCTCGAAAACCTGGCTGTTCCTTGGGCTGTCCGGGCTGGCTACCGGGGCGTCGTGGGTTTGCTATTTCCGGGCGCTGAAGATCGGCACTGCGTCCGACGTCGCGCCGGTCGATAAATTCAGCCTCGTGTTGGTTGCGGTATTCGCGTTCGCCTTCCTGGGTGAGCGGCCATCGCTGCGGGATTGGTCAGGCATTGCGATGGTTGCGGGCGGCGTGCTTGTGCTGGCGTTCAAGCGCTGAGTTTTTCTGCGGCGTCCGGGCGGGTAGGATGCTGGTTGACGGGTGCTGCGCATGGCACCAAGAGAGGCGCTTAATGACCCGAGATTATGCTGCGTAAAATCATCCCCGTGCAGACATCATCGCCCATCAACCGCCCGCAGGATGCCAGCGGTTTGCGGTCGTTCCGGATATTTGTCGTGGTGGTATTGGTTGGCCTGTTTGGGGCTGCGGTAAATCTGTCTTGGCTGGTGTGGCAGGAACAGTCGGTGCTGGTTGCCTCGGACCGCGATATGGTGGCAAGCATTGCCGGGCGCGCGGTCACCGAACTGGCCCGCTTGCAGGCAACCGTCGCGGCGCGCGCGATCGTCGGCTCGCCGATCAATGACGACGCCCTCGATCTGCGCTTCGAGATTTTGCGCAGTCGGATGATTTTGCTGCATGAGGGGCAGGTCGGCGAATTGCTGGCCGGGGATGCCGAGGCACAAATCCATCTCGCGGAATTCGAAGCCCTGCTCACCCGGATTGCCCCGCTGCTGACCCGCGCGAACGACCCCGCGACCGCGCTCATGATCGCGGGCTGGATCAATGATTTTCTTCCCACTGCGCTCAGTTTGTCCCAGGAGGCCGCGCGCGCTGGCGCAGCTTATGAAGATGCCCGCACGGCCCGGGTCAACGGCCTGCACTGGACCCTGTCGCTGCTGGTGGCCGCCATACTGGGCTGGGTTTTGCTGCTGGTGGTGATCATCACCCGGATCCGCCGCAGCATGCTCGACAGTGTCATCCGCGCCCGCGACGATGCCGAGGCGGCCAATCAGGCAAAAACCAGCTTCCTCGCCAATATGAGTCACGAAATCCGCACCCCGATGAACGGGTTGCTGGGGATGCTCGACCTGCTTCTAAAAACCGACATGTCCGCCACCCAATCGCGCTATGCCGAGATCGCCCGGCGTTCAGGCGGGTTGCTGCTCGACCTGATTGCCGGGGTGCTCGACCTGTCGAAGATTGAGGCTGGTCGGATGGACCTCGAAGCGCTGCCAACCGATATCGACGACTTGGTGGGTGAGGTTTGCGATCTTATGACAGCGCAGGCCATGGCCAAGGCGGTGACGGTGCATACCGACCTCGCAGCCATACCAACCCTGCTGGCCGACCCGTTGCGGCTGCGCCAGGTGCTGATCAATCTGATCAGCAACGCCATCAAGTTTACCGAACACGGAACCGTCATGGTTGCCCTGACTGTCATGAACAAAACCGCTGAACAGGCGGCGTTGCGCTTCAGCGTGACCGATACCGGCATCGGCATTGCCGCGGAACAATTGCCGCGGATTTTCGACATTTTTGCCCAGGTTGACGGCAGCACCACGCGCCGCTTTGGCGGCACCGGGCTGGGCCTGTCGATTTCGCGGCAACTGGTCACCTTGATGGGCGGCGAAATCGGCGTTGACAGCACCGTTGGCCGCGGATCGTGTTTCTGGTTCACCGTTACCCTGCCGGTCGCGGCGGAGGTCACGGTTCCTGCGCCTGCCGCCCCAATTGTCGCGTCGGCCCCCGAGTTCAATGTCCGGGCTCTGATTGTCGAGGACAGCCTGGTTAATCGCATGGTCGCCACCGAATTCCTGCAACGCTGCGGTTGCACCGTCGATGTCGCGGAAAATGGCGCAGAGGCGGTGGCAATTTTCCAGCGGACGCGTTTCGATATCATCTTCATGGATATTCAGATGCCGGTGATGGATGGTTTCGCGGCCTGCGTCGCGATCCGCACGCTGGAGCACGACAGCCCCGAGCGTGCCCGGGTCCCGATCATCGCGCTGAGCGCAAATGTGATGGAGGCCGACTATCAGCGGAGCCTCACCGTTGGTATGGATGGCTACCTGACGAAACCGTTGGGCGAAAACCGCTTTCGCGCCGCGTTGGCCGAATTCCTGCCCAACCAGACTGCGTCGGTTACCTAAACGGAGGAAACAAAATGGCTTTCTACGAGTTGCGTCAATACAAGGTCATGCCGGGCAAGATGGCCGAATGGGTCAAGATGATGGAAGAACAGATCATCCCCTTCCAGGTCAGCAAGGGCATGGTGATTACCGGATCATTCCAGGGCGAAACCGACGACAGCGTCTATGTCTGGACCCGCCGCTTCGAGAGCGAGGCCGAGCGCGAGGCGCTTTATGAAGCGGTCTACAAAAGCGACCATTGGACCCAGGTGATCGCGCCGCAGATTGGTGGCGTGCTGGATCGGTCGGGGATTGTGGTCCAGCGGCTGGTCGCCACCCCGAAATCGCCAGTTCAATAGGGCGACGCCTGCCGCTTTGACCCAGGTCAAAGCGGCAATTCGGCAAGCCGGCGATACAGGCGGTGCGTCTCATCCATCGGGGACGGCCCCATGATGCACTGTGCATGGGGGACAAATGTCGATGGAGTGCACTGACCGCCCAACGGCCACCCACAGCGTTCCGCGCGGCGCGTTGGTACGCTGGCTGCTGGCCTATGGCACCTTCAGCGTGCCGCAGGCGGCTGGCCCGATTGTGTATGCGCTGCTGGCGATTCCGCTGACCGGCGATCCGGGCAACGGGGCGGCGATTGTGCTGACGATCACCCTCGCGCAGGTGGTGGGCGCGGTGCCGGTCGCCCGGCTCGGGCGCGGCAGCAACGCCGTCAGCTACCTGAAGCTGCTGGTGGGGATCAGGTTTCTGGCACTGGTGGCGGTTGCGATGGCGGCAGCGATGGGGGCACCGTTCGCGGTGTTGCTCGCGGCATCAGCGTTGGCCGGCTTGGTGAATGGGGCGGCGTTTGGCTATTTGCGATCGGTGCTGAACTATCTGGTCGCGCCATCCCACATGCCACGGGCGCTCGGCATGGCCGCCACCCTGAGCGAGTTTACCTTCGTTGCGGCACCGGTTGCGGCATCGTTGCTCGGGACCATCGATCCAGTTTTGGCGCTGGTGGTGCTGAGCGTGCTTGGGACGGCGCCGATGGTGCTGGTGGCAAACATCGCCCACGCCAAGGCCCCGGCGCGGGTGGATGGCGGTGGCCGGCTGCTGACCCCGGCGATCCTGTTATGGCTGGCCTGCACGGTGGCCAACAGCGCGGTGGTATCGGCGATCGAAATCGGGGCGGTGTCGCTGGCGATGAATTATGGCTTCGCGCCGGCGATGGGATTCATTTTTACCGTTGCGCTGTGTGTGGCCTCGGTTGCCGGCGGGGTGTGGGTCAGCGTGCGCAATCGCATGCCGGCCCGCGCGATGGTGCTGGTCTATCTCGGTTTAATGACGACGGGCGCGGCACTGGTGGCGTTGCAAGCCTCGGTCGCGGTCACGATCATTGGGGCGGTGCTGGTGGGCGGGGTTCTGGCGCCGCTGGGCACGTATTATTCACTGATGCTCGACGCGCTGTCTCCGCCGCATCGCAAGCCGGAGCTGTTTGCGCTGGCAAGGACGGCGAATGCGATCGGGGTGATCGTGACCAGCGCAAGCCTGACGATGTCCTCGCTTTCGGTGACGCTGATGGTGGCGGCCGCGCTGATGATGGTGGCGACAATGGTGGTTGGGGTGGTTTCCTGGGTAGGCCAGACTGAACACGGAGCGGTGCCATGACGATCGATCTGCGGGGCCTGTTCGATCTCGTGTCCGGGCTGTGCTGATATGCCGAGCGTTCTTCGCACAGATGGCTATCGGTTCTTCTTCTACAGTGACGAAGGTCATCCACGTGAGCCGCCGCGCATCCATGCCGTTTCCGGCGACAAGACAATTAAATTCTGGCTTGATCCCGTGGAATTGGCGCATAGTAAGCGTCTGTCTGCGTCCGAGATCGGGACTTTGCTCAAGCTTGTGACCAGACATCGAGACCTTTTTTGGGAGGCATGGCATGCCTATTTCGACACTTGAAACCGAACCCTTGGCGATCGGCGTCGCCTTCTCGGACGATGTGTTCTGCGTGTCGCTCGACGACGGGCGGGAGCTTTCGGTCCCGCTGGCCTGGTTTCCGCGCCTGCTGCACGGCACGCCGGCGCAGCTTCTTGGTTGGGAACTGATTGGACTGGGGCAAGGTATCCACTGGCCTGACCTGGACGAGGATATATCGGTCGCGGGGATACTCGCGGGCAGGGGCGATCAGACGCGCGTGCGGCGCGCCGCGTAGCACCAATCCACGCGGCACTGTGCCCGAACGGGAGCTCGGCAAGCGCGCTCACCTGCGCGGGCAGGTCACGCACTTGCCTCCCCAGACAATAAGATGCGCCGATGGGGCCTGCTGTAAACCCCACAAGACGCTCCGGTCCCGCGGAACCGTGCTACGGCAAGCAGAATAATCACCGTGTCGCGACGCATCCATGACGACTATGCACGAAATATGTGCCGATGAATAATGATTTTGTCTGCCGATCAGGGGAAGCGGCGGATTGCATCCGCCCTACTACGAATTGCGAGGGTAATGGAGGGGACGAAGGGCAGCCACGGTGCCGCGTCTGCCTATGTGACCCGCTTTGATGCCGACACCAGCGGCGGCGTCAAACAACCCTTGGAGCAATGTTACCTGGACGGAGCGGCTTGCGCCAGGGAAATCGTTTGCCAATCGCGCAAAGCTTAAAAACGCGCGGCAATGGCGTGATAAGCAGCGCAGGCAGGGAATTGATAAAGTTTTTTTGGTTCTTTTTGTTCACTACCCTGTCCTCGTGAGAACCCGAAAAAACCAAACCATCGTCATCGCGAGCCCTTGCGTGGCGATCCAGAACGACCGCTCCAAAGGCCGAGTTTGAACCGCTGGATTGCCACGGCTTGCATTGCTTTGACGAACGAGGGATCGGCATTTTTCGGTTCTTCAAGCGCACGACGCAACAAAAAGAACACACTTCCTCACCCCGACCCTAAAGTC
>JANYCX010000127.1 GCA_025360065.1 Acetobacteraceae bacterium
ATAAGGCGCCCACATCTCCCCGATCGCAGCGAGGTCGCGCGGCTTGGGTTGGGCGTCGAGCCCGTTCAGCACCCGGTAGCCTTCGCGGACTCCGAAATCATCGACCGGCAGGATATCGAGCCGACCGAGCGTGCCCATCAGCATCATTTCCACCGTCCACCGCCCGACGCCGCGGATCACTGTTAGGCGTTCGATCAGGGCGGCATCCGACAGGCGGGCGGCGGCGCGGCGGGTGGGCACTACGCCCTCGGCGGCCTTGGCGGCGATGTCGCGGATGGCGAGCGTTTTCGATGCCGAAAAGCCGCAGGCGCGCATGGCGGCGTCGCTCAGCGACAGCACTTGTTCCGGCCGGGGGAAATCCTGGTCGGGGAACAGGGCGGTGAAGCGGCCGAGAATGGCGCGGGCGGCGGTGCCGTGCAGCTGCTGGAAGGCGATGGAACGGACGAGCGCCTGGTAGGGCTCGGTTTTCTCCGCGCCGCCGCGATAGCGCCCGACGCGCTTGATATGCGCGCCCAGTACCGGGTCGGCGGCAGTCAGATGTTTGGTGGCGCGCAGCATGACGCCAGTTTGTCACCCAAGTGCCACCACCGCCAGCCCCGGCGACACCTGCCGCCATCGCGATGGCGCACGCGGTTACTGCATCACGACTGCGTGTGCACCGGCCCCACCGCGCCCCGGCCATGCTTTTCCTGCTTGTCTTGTTGGCGTGCGGAGGCGCTATCCTGCGCTAACACTAAAGTTCCGGCCGGAGGAAAGCTGCCATGCAGCATTTACCAGTTATGCGGGCGCAGGAAGACGCGGAGAAAGCCGCCAATCGCCAAACCGAAAGTCTCGCCGGGCTTGCCTTAACGATTGCGATTTTGGTGGTGTCATTGTTCGTGCTGCGGCAGTTGCAGCATTCCACCAAGCTCGAAGATTGCATCATGGCCGGCCGCCTGAGCTGCGGGATGCCAACACTGGCGACGCTGCCCCCACAAAAGCGGATTTGATCTGAAGGCGATCTGTGGCAGCCTCGCCTGGTAATTGAATTCAGGAGTGGTCGCATGCGCATCATCGACATGGACTGGCGGATGGTTGAGGATTGGTTGCGCGGTGATGACAGGGGCGTGCTGCCGTTGGGCAGCATCGAACAGCATGCCGGATTGTCGTTGGCGGTCGATATGATCCTGGCCGAACGAGTGGCGGTCGAAGCCGCCGAACCCCTGGGCGTGCCGGTTTTCCCCGCGTTGCCGTTCGGGCTGGCGCCCTATTTCCAGGCTTTTCCGGGCAGCATGACGTTGCGGGTGGAAACTTATGTCGCGGTGGTGCGCGAATTGCTCGACAGCATGAAGCGGTCGGGGTTTCGGCGGATTTTGATCGTGAACGGGCATGGCGGCAACCAGCCGGCGGCGGCCCTGGCGCAGGAATGGATGATGGACAACCCCGATTGCCGGGTGCGGTTCCATGACTGGTGGCGGGCGCCAAAAACCATGGCCCAGGTGCAGGCGACCGATACGGTGGCGAGCCATGCGAGCTGGATGGAAAACTTCCCCTGGACGCGGCTGCCATCGACGTCTGCCGATGGGGTGAAGGAGATGGTCGATACCGACCTGCTGAAAACCCTGCCGCCGTTCGAGAGCCGCAATTTGTTGGAAGACGGCAATTTTGGCGGCCGCACGCAACGGTCGGACAATGAAATGCTGGCGATCTGGCATGTCGCCGTCGAAGAAACCCGCGCGCTGCTGGAGGCATTATGAGCGATCCGATTCTGATCTGGGGCGCGGGCGCGATCGGCGGCAGCGCTGGGGCGTGGCTGAAGCGCGCCGGGCACGATATCCATTTCGTCGATGTGGTGGCCGAGCATGTCACCGCGATCAAGACCACCGGACTGCGGATTACCGGACCGGTGGATCAGTTCACCGTGGTGGCGCCGGCGTTTTTGCCGTCCGAGGTGCGCGGCACTTATCGGCGGATTTTTCTGGCGGTGAAGGCGCATCACACCGAAGAAGCTGCCCGCGCCTTGCTGCCGCATCTGGCGGCGGATGGTTATGTGCTGTCTTTACAGAACGGGCTGTGCGAGCGGCTGATCGCAAGCGTTGTGGGGAAGGAGCGCACTGTCGGCGCCTTCGTCAACTACAGCACCGACTGGATCGCGCCGGGCGAGGTGATGTTCGGCAGCCGCGGCGCGGTGGTGCTCGGCGAACTCGATGGTGCGATGACGGATCGTTTGGCTGAACTGCATCGGTTGATGCTGGAGTTTGATGCCAACGCGATCATGACGACCGAAATCTGGGGCTATTTGTGGGGCAAGCTTGGCTATGGCGCGATGCTGTTTGCCCAGGCGCTCGGGATGGCCGGAATTGCCGATTGCCTGGGGCGGCCGGAATTGTTGCCGCTATGGTGCAAGCTCGCTGGCGAAGCCAATGCGGTGACCTTGGCCGAGGGGGTGACGCCGCGCGGCTTTAACGGTTACGATCCCGAAGCGTTCATGCCGGGGACGCCGATCGAGAAAAGCCGGGCCGCAGTTGCCGCGATGGTGGAATTCAACCGCCCGAGTGCGAAAACCCATTCCGGGGTGTGGCGCGATTTGGCCATTCGCAAGCGTCGCACCGAGGTTGATGTGCAAATCGCGCCGATTTCCGAGATTGGCGCCACACACGGTATTGCCTGCCCGACCATCGACCGCCTGGTGGCGATGATCCATGAGGTTGAGGCTGGGACACGCACGCTTTCCGATGATAATCTGGTGGAGTTGATGGGATCATGAATATTCGTTTCGATGGCCGGCTGGTGGTGGTGACAGGTGCCGGCCATGGCCTGGGCCGGGTGATTGCGCAAAGTTTTTCGGCTTTGGGTGCCAAGGTTTATGGCGGCGATCGCTCGGCCGAGAATTTGAAGGTGACCGCGTCCGCCGGCGGGATTACCGGGGCGGTGGTCGATCTGACTGACCGTGCTGCCGCCGCTGCCTGGATTGCCGATATCGAACAGAAGGAAGGCCGGGCGGTCTTCGTGCTGGTCAATAATGCCGGCGGGGTCGCCGGGCAGAAAATGCGCCCGATCGAGCAGATCAGCGATGATGACTGGGACCAGGTGATTGCGGTTAATGTCGGGGCGGCAATGGCGGTGTCGCGCGCGGCAATCCCGGCGATGAAAGCGGCGGGGGAAGGGCGGATTATCAATATCAGCTCCGGCGCTGGCTTGCAGGCGTCGTTGACCGGGATTCAGGCTTACGCGACCGCCAAACACGCGGTGGTTGGGCTGACGCGGCAACTGGCGCATGAATTGGGGGCGTTCAACATCACGGTCAATTCGGTGGCGCCGGGCTTCATCCGGTCCAACCCGGATACCGAAGTGCAGTGGGATGGCTATGGGACCGACGGGCAAAAGGCGCTGATCCAGCGGATTGCGTTGAAGCGGCTGGGATCGTCGCAGGATATCGCCAACGGGGTGGTGTTCTTTGCGTCCGATCTGGCGAGCTTTGTCAGCGGGCAGATTTTGTCGGTGGATGGCGGGCGGTAGGACGGAAATCTTGCTTTGGTGGGACAAGTGTATATATAATGATGGTATAATTATAGAAAGACGGTGTGATGGCACTTAGCCTCAAAGATCCGGAAACTGATCGACTGGCGCGGGCGGTTTCTGCGATGACAGGTGAAAGCCTGACGGTCGCGGTGCGCACGGCGCTGGCGGAGCGGATGGAGCGTGAGCAGTTACGGCGTGGGCGACGGGGTAGCATTGTGGCGGAGATTGACGAAATTGTCCGTCGATTGGCTGCCGCGCCGGTCCTTGATTCCCGTACTGCTGATGAGATCATTGGCTATGACGACACCGGCATGTGGACATGATTGCGCTCGACACATCGGCCGTCGTTGCAATTTTACTGGCCGAACCGGAGAAATCCAAGTTCCTTGATATCATTGATCGGACAAATCGATGTATCGTTTCGGCCGTTTCCCGTGTTGAAATGTCGCTGGTTCTAGAGGGACGCAACGGCGATATCGGTCGATTGGAACTGGATAATTTTTTCCGCGTTTGCGGTGCCGAAATCGTCGAGGTCACGTTACAGCAAGCAGATTTAGCGATTGGAGCGTTCCGCCGTTTTGGCCGCGGCCGGCATAAGGCTGCGCTGAACATGGGCGATTGTTTCAGCTATGCGCTGGCAAAGGCGCTGGATGTGCCTTTGTTGTTCAAGGGCGATGATTTTTCGCGAACCGATAGTCGGGTGGCCCGGTAGCCGGCCGATCGCGCCTAATGGATAGAATCTGACGGAAAGCGCTGTCAGATTCTATCCACGAGCCTTTGATTGGGTGGAACGATTTACATAACGCTCGGGGCGTGAGCGTTAGGATCGCACGACTAGGCCAGGCGCGCGCCACGCCGGCGGCGAACAGACCGAGGACTGCGACGCCGGCGCCGAGCAGCGCGAGCGAGGCGGGCTCAGGTACGGTCCCGACATCGGCGATGACGCTGATATTGCCGCCGGTGAGCGCCACAATGTGGGG
>JANYCX010000168.1 GCA_025360065.1 Acetobacteraceae bacterium
TCCAGCACGGTAAACAGCGCCGTCACCCGTTCGTCCTTGTCGAGGCGGAACAGGGTCACGCCCATGGATGACCGCCCGGTGATGCGCACCTGATCGGCCGGCAGACGGATCAGCCGGCCGGCGTCGGTCACCAGCATCACCCCATCGCCCGCCCGCACCGTGAAAGTGCCGGCGACCGAAGTGCCAGTGCGCGCGGTGAGCGTAATCCCGGCAATGCCAAGCCCGCCACGCCCGCTGGTGCGGTATTCATAGGCCGAACTGCGCTTGCCGAAGCCGCTATTGGTGACAGTGAGCAGGAATTCTTCGGCAAGTTCCAGATCGGCGATACGTTCCGGCGACAAGGCCACGTCCTGGGTGCCTTCCTCATCGGGGTCAACCACGGCTTCGGCTTCCTCATCCCCTGCCCGGCGTTTGGCCGAGGCGTGTTTGAGGTAGCTTGCCCGTTCATCATTGCTGGCATCGACATGGTTGAGCACCGACAGGCTGATGACCTCATCGGGATTTTTGCCTACTGCGAGCCTGATGCCGCGCACCCCGGAACTGTCGCGGCCGGCGAACAGGCGCAACACGTCGTCGCTGGCCTGAAAGCGGATGGCGCGGCCTTTGGCGGTGGCCAACAATACGTCATCGCCTTCGCGCAAGGTGGCGACCCCGATCAGGCTGTCGCCGTCATCGAGCTTCATCGCAATCAGCCCGGCGGCCCGCACATTGCGGAAATCCGACAGCCGGTTGCGCCGGACATTGCCGAGGCGGGTGGCGAAAACCAGATGCAGGCTGTCCCACAGGGTTTCGTCATGCGGCAGCGGCAGCACCGTGGTGATGGTGTCCGAGCCGAGTTCCGGCAGCAGATTGACCAGCGCGCGGCCTTTCCCGGTCGGCCCGCCTTCCGGCAGCTTCCACACTTTCTGGCGGAACGCCTTGCCGCCCGAGGAGAAGAACAGCACCCATTGATGGGTGTGGCCGTTGAAGCTGCGGGTGACGACGTCATCGCCCCGAGTCGATGCCGCCGATCGCCCGCGCCCGCCGCGATTTTGCTGGCGGAAGGTTTCCAACGGGGTGCGCTTGATGAAGCCGTCGCGGGTGATGGTGACCACCATGCGGCCCGGCTCGATCAGGCTTTCATCGTCCTGGTCGGCGAGGCTGTCGGAAATCTCGGTCATCCGCGGCGAGGCGATTTCGGCGCGGACCGCGATCAGCTCGTTCTGCATGACCTCCATGCGGCGCGGCCGGCTGCTGAGAATATCCAGCAAATCGGCGATCTTGGCGGCGACTTCTGCCATCTCGCCGTCAATCCGCTCGCGTTCCAGGCCGGTCAGGCGTTGCAGGCGGATATCGAGGATCGCGCGCGCCTGTTCTTCGGTCAGGCGGACGGTGTTGGCCGCCGTGATAATGTTGCGTTCATCTTCGATCAGCGCCAGCAGGGCCAAAACTGCGTCCGCCGGCCAGTCGCGCCCCATCAGGGCGGCGCGGGCCGACGCCGCATCGGGGCTCGCCCGGATGGTGGCAATCACCTCGTCAATATTGGCGACCGCGATGGCAAGCCCGACCAAGGTATGCGCGCGTTCGCGGGCCTTTTTCAGGTCGAAGCGGCTGCGGCGGAGAATGACCTCCTCGCGGAAGCGGATGAAAATCGACAGCGCATCTTTCAGCCCCATCAGGCGCGGCATGCCGTTATCCAGCGCCAGCATGTTCATGCCGAAGCTGGTTTGCAGCTGGGTGAAGCGGTAAAGCTGGTTGAGCACGACATCGCCGGTGGCGTCGCGCTTAAGCTCAATCACAATGCGCATGCCCGACCGATCGGACTCATCGCGCATTTCGGAAATGCCCTCGATCTGCTTGGCGCGCACCAGATCGGCGATTTTCTCGATCAGGGTGGCCTTATTCACCTGATAGGGAATTTCAGTAATAATAATGGCTTCGCGGTCTTTGCGGATATTTTCGATTTCGGCGCGGGCGCGAATGATGACGCTGCCACGGCCGGTGTCCAACCCGCTGCGAATGCCGGAGCGGCCGATGATGATGCCGCCGGTGGGGAAATCCGGGCCGGGGACGATGGCGAGCAACTCATCGAGGGTGATCTCGGGGTTGGCGATGATTGCCAGGGTGGCGTCGATAATTTCACCCGGATTATGCGGCGGAATATTGGTCGCCATGCCGACCGCGATGCCACCGGCGCCGTTGATCAGCAGGTTCGGGAAGCTTGCCGGCAAAACCTTGGGTTCGTGCTCAGACTCATCATAGTTTGGTTGAAAATCAACTGTATCGCGGTCGATATCCTCAATCAAATGGAACGCCGACCTTGCAAGACGGGCCTCCGTATAGCGCATCGCCGCTGGCGGATCGCCATCGACCGAGCCAAAATTGCCCTGGCCGTCAATCAGCTTGACCCGCATCGAAAACGACTGCGCCATGCGCACCAGCGCATCGTAAATGCTGGCGTCGCCATGTGGGTGATACTTGCCCATCACATCGCCGACCACGCGGGCGGCTTTGCGATAGGGTTTGTCGTGGGTGAAGCCCGATTCGTGCATCCCGAACAGAATGCGCCGATGCACCGGCTTCAGCCCGTCGCGCGCATCCGGCAACGCCCGGCTGACAATGACCGACATGGCATAGTCGAGATACGACCGCCGCATTTCGTCTTCCAGCACCACCGTTTGCGATGGTGGCGGAGACCCTGGCACTCCAGGCATCGGCGCATCGGGCACGCCGCCATTTTCGACCGGCGGTTCTTCGGGCGTATCGCTCAACTTGGTCTCGATTCAGGTTTTGTTGGGGTCAGGCGCTGGCGTTTCGATCGGCACGGCTCAGAAGGGAATATCATCATCCAGATCGCCGCCCGGCTTCGGCTGGTCCCAGGATGGCGCCGCACTGCCGCGCGCGGCCGGCGCCCGGGCAGCGGGGGCTGCGCGTTCGCGCGGGGCATAGTCGCCACCGCCGCCCTCGGCGGAATTGCGGGTGTCCAACATGGTCAGCTCACCTTTGAAGCGGCCGATCACGACCTCCGTCGTATATTTCTCCGCCCCGGCCTGGTCGGTCCATTTGCGGGTCTGCAAAGCCCCTTCGATATAAACCTTCGCGCCCTTCTTGCAGTATTTTTCAACAACATCGCCGATGCGATCATTGAAAACCACCACCCGATGCCACTCGGTTTTTTCCTTGCGTTCACCGGAGGCGCGGTCGTTCCAGGTCTCGGACGTCGCAAGATTGAAGCTCACGATTTTGGTGCCATCCTGCATCGACCGAACCTCCGGATCCTTGCCCAGATTGCCGACCAAAATCACCTTGTTGACACTGCCTGCCATGACTATCTGCCCCGTAACACAACAATTGACACCATACCGTAGTGAGTGCGCTGTGGCCAGCGCGCGGCTTGGCGATCCACCCTGCCCGCGAAGTTTCGCCGCAAGCAGTCGGGGGCGAGGGAAGAATTGCGTCTTATACCAAGCGCCCTTGACCCATGAAGAATGGGTCAGCGGCGCTTGGTATAAGTCTTTGCTTGGCGCACCGCCGCCGGCCAACCCGGTGCGCAATACCAAGCGCCCGAATGGCTGGAAGAGTCAGCCATTCGGGCGCTTGGTATTATTCCGCGCGGATCGCGATCACCACCCGTGGGCGCGGCCTGAACCGGGCCATCAGGCCGAGCATCGCTTTCCACGGCCAGTATTTGCGGTCCAGCAGCATCATGCCGCGATCATATTCGGCGCCGGTGACTGGCGCGGCGCGGGCGGCGATCCAGTCTCCGAATACCGTGCCGCGCATGTCGCAGGGGGCGATCCGCACTGCGACATCTCGGCGAATGCGTTTTGCCTTGCCGCTATCGGCGGTGCTGTAAACGAAGATCGTGTCGCCATCCTGGGCAAACCAGAGCGGGGTGCGGACGGCGACGCCGTTCTTGCGGAAGCTTTCGAGGTTGAGGTAGCGCTGCCCGGCAAAGGCGGAGAAGTTGCTCATCAATCGGCCCTTTGCGGTGGCGGGAGTACGGCTGAAAGCGACGAATGCACGACGGCGAATAATGGCCCTGGTGCGACGAGCGCGGCGAGCAAGGCTGGCAGATCGGCTTCGTCGCGGACCACCATTACCGGATAGCCATAGGCCGCGCCGATGGCGGCGAGGTCGGGGTTGATCAGGTCGGTGCCAGATACCCGGCCGGGATGGGCGCGTTCCTGGTGAATGCGGATCGAGGCATAGCTGCCGTTTTCGCTGAGCAAAACCTTGATCGGCGCGCCACGTCCAACAGCGACCGCCAACTCGCCGCCGGTCATCAGAAAGCCGCCATCGCCAACCGCGCAAATCACCGGGCGGTCCGGGCAGCGCAAGGCGGCGGCGACCGCTGCCGGCATGCCGTAGCCCATGGCGCCGGAAATCGGGGCGAACAGGCGTTGCCCGGATTTCCAGGCAATCTTGCGGTAGAACGGCGCACCAAAGGTTCCGGCATCGAGGGTGACGATCGCGTTGTCGGCCAGCATCGGCCCGAGGGCTGCCACCAGATTGGGAAACACCACGCCGTCATCGGCGGGGCGCGGGGTCCAGGCGGCATCGGCGGTTTGAAGTCCGCGCAATTCGGCGCACCACGCCGCGCGCCCGGCCGGGGCGCCGGCATTACGGGACGCCAGGGCTGCAACTGTTGGGATTGCGTGGGCGGCGAGCGCCAACTCGGTCGGGAAACGCCAGCCCAGCCAGGAGGCATCGGCACAGACATGGACCAGACGCTGGTCCGGCGCGGGAAACGCATAGCCCTGGCTGGTGATGTCGCCGAGCCTGGTGCCCAACGCCAGCACCAGATCGGCACGGGCAAAGGCCGCGCGTTGGGCGGCGGGGTTGGACAGCCCCATGTCACCGGCATAAAGCGGATGGGCGTTGGGAAACAGATCCTGGCGGCGAAAACTGACGGCAACCGGGATCTGCCAGCGCTCGGCAAATTCCAGCAGCGCTTGTCGCCCGCCTCGCCGATCGAAATCACCGCCGGCGATCACCACCGGGCGTTCGGCGGCACGCAGCATCGCGGCCAGGGCATCGGCGGCATCAGCAGATGGCGCGGCATCGCTGGCAATCACCGGGGTTGGCACTGGCAGATTGCAGATGGCGGCCAGGACATCTTCCGGCAGGGACAGCACCGCCGGCCCTGGAATGCCGGTCAACATCGCCGCCCAGGCGCGGGCGACCAGCTCGGGGACCTGGTCTGGCCGCGTCGCCTCGCCGACAAACTTCGCCACCCCGTCGAACATGCGACTGTAGTCGATCTCCTGGAATGCCCGGGCACGAAGGTCGCGGGCCTCGACCTGTCCGACAATCAACAGCACTGGCACGCTGTCCTGTTGCGCGGTGTGGACGGCAATCGCGGCGTTGCACGCGCCGGGGCCGCGGCTGACCAGGGCCACGCCGGGCACGCCGGTCAACCGCGCATCGGCCAATGCCATAAAGCCGGCGCCGCTTTCGTGCCGGCAGGTCACCAGATCAATGACCGGATGGCCATGCAGCGCATCGAGCACCGCGACATAGCTTTCGCCCGGCACGCAGAATGCGCGGGTGACGCCATTGGCGGCGAGAAAGGCAACCAGAACTTCGGCGGCGCTGGTCATTTCTTCGCAGCCCTGGTGCCGGGGGCTGGCGGGGTTTCGGGGGGGCCGGCGAAGCATTGCGCGATTTCCATCCAGGCGGTCGCCGCGGCACCCGTGACGCGGAGGTTGGTGTCGGCAATGTTGCGGACCTGGGTCACCACCTGGCAGAACGCGACCGCATCGCCGGTGATGCTGTTTTCCGGGGTATGGTCATGCCATTCCCAGCTTGCGCCGGCGGGGCCAGCAAGCCGCACCGATGGCGCCGGGCCGGGCAATTCCAGGCCGCGATTGACGAAGGTCCAGCCATAGGTGCGCACGCCGATTTCGGCGATGTTGCGCAAACGGGCGGTCGGTTCGCGCTCCAAGCCAAGAAGATCGTAGACTTCCTGGCCATGCGCCCAGGTTTCCATCTGCCGCGCGGTGGCAAACATCTTCACGCCCATATCAGGGCCGGCCCATTTCAGCCGCGTATCGGGGGCCATTGCGGACAGCTTGTCGCAAAGCTCGGCCATGGTTGCATACCAGCGCGCGCCCAGCGCTTTGCCGGTGAGGTCGCCGAGCTTGCGCCGCGTCGCCTCAACCCCGGTCATGCCCTGGTCGCGCAGGGTTTTGATCTCGGCGCGGAAACGGGCGAAGTGGTCCGGACCGGCGACCGAGGATGCCGCCATCAGATCGGACCAGTGCAGATGCTGGACAACATCGTTGATGGTCCAGGATTTGAATGCCGTCGCACGGTTCCAATCCGCGTCGGAAAGCCTGCAAAGCAGCGCGTGGAGCGCATCCGCCTCAGCCCGAAAATCCACTGCCTGTGCCAGCATCACCCTGCCCCCCATAGTTTGGCGGGAAGCTATAGGGGGAGAGGTTGGTCTGTCGAGGCTGCGGTCGCGCGGTCTGCCCGAGCACCCAGCCCTCCCAATGGCGCAACCACGGGTCATCAGGGATGCCATCGGGCCGGTAGCCGGCCAGCACGTTAATCACCGCCAGCACGCCGAGCACGCAATCAATTCGGTCCTCGCCGGCGGCATCCGCGCCGAAACCCTGGGCGAGCGCGTCGAGACAGGCCGGGCTGGGGGTGACGGCGAGCCGGTGCAAAACGTCGCGCAAGGCCGGGGCGAGCGCGATCCGGTCCGACTGCCGACGCTTGCTGCCGGCCAGACGCAGGCCGAGCTGGCGCAGGGCCTCGGCGGGATAGGTTTCGGCGATGACAATGCCACCCTGGGCGAGCAGCTCCAGGAAATCCCCCTCGAACGGCCAGAGGCGCGGTGGGCGGGGGGTGGCGATGGCGGGAAGCAGCAGGTCGCGCCACGCGGCGATGGCGGCCTTGCCGGTCTGGTTGGCACCGAGGGTCCAAAACAATGGGCAACCGGCTGGCCGTTCGGCTGTCGCACGGTCGCAGTCACGCGATAAATCATCCGCATGCAGAAGGCCCAGGGCCGTTGCATGGCTTGCCCTGGTCATGCCCTTGGCACCGCGCATCGGGTAGAACGGGCGCGACGGCGACAGGTCGGGCAGCGCCGCACAGACTTCGAAGAAGCCGGGATGGCGGGCGAGATGGTGGAGAAATCCAACGAAGCCATGCTGGTCGCAATGGCGGGCGACGAAGGCCCGCGGCAGGCCGAGCGGCAAATCGACCCCAAGGGCGACGGTTCGCACGCCGTCCTGCAGCCGGGCGAACAAGGTGGTGACATCGCCCACCGGTTGCGGCGCGTCCAGACGCCATCCCGCACCGGCCGGATCGGCAATTGCCATCCAGCGTTTGCGCGGATCGACGCTCCAATCGGCGTGAACCGCCCGCATCGCGATCAGATCGGTTTTTGCAGTTTCTCCAGAATGCGGCCGAAGAAGCCCGGCTTTTTGGGGGCTTCCGGCTTCGGCGGCGGCACCTTGGCACGCTCGACCGCCTGCTGCTCGCGCGCTTTAATGGCGAGGTGCTTGTCCAGGCTCATCCCTGCTTTGGCGGCGCGCTTGGTTTCATAGGCACGTTGGGCGTCGGTCATGGTCTTGGTCTTGGTCATCTTGCCCTCATCTCAGGTGGGTTCCCGTAGCGGGCCAGCAGCACGCGGGCAAGCCCGGCGAGGGCGGTGTTGATGGCGAGGCCGGCCAGCGACAACAACACCAGGGCTGCGAACATGCGGGGAATTTGCAGCCGGTAGCCGGCTTCGAGGATGCGATAGGCGAGGCCGGAGGCAAATCCACCGGACCCCGCGACAAATTCGGCGACCACCGCGCCGACCAGCGACAAGCCGCCCGAGATCCGCAGCCCGGCGAGGAAATACGGCAAGGCGGCGGGCAGGCGCAGCAGGCGGACCGTGTCCCAGGTGCTGGCGCGATTGAGGCGGAACAGATCGAGCAAATCGGCCGGTGCGGCGCCCAACCCGATGGCGGTGTTGGAAAAGATCGGGAAGAACGCCACGATCACCGCGCACACCACCAAGGCCGCGAACGGGTCGCCGACCCAGACGATGATGAGGGGGGCAATCGCCACGATCGGGGTCACCTGCAAAACCACAGCCCAGGGTTGGATCGCCGCCCGCGCCCACGGGCTGGCGACCATCGCCACAGCAAGTGCCACCCCGACCAGCGCCGAGACCAGCAACGCAACCCCGGTTACCACCAGGGTTGACGCCAGCGCGCCGAGCAATACCCAAGGGGCACCAAGGAACGCCTGTCCGATTGCCCATGGCCCCGGCACCAAATAGGCCGGCACGTTGGTCACACGCACCAATGCCTCCCAGGCCATCACCATCGCGGCGAAAAACACCAGCGGCGCGAGGCGTGACTGTGGAGTCATGCCGCGGCCCGCAAATGCCGGGTGATGTCGGCGACCAGCGCGGCATAGGCCGGATCGAGCCGGGCCTCGGCACCGAATGGCACCACCGAGGCGATGTCGTGCACGATGCGACCGGGCTGGGGCGACATCAGCACAATGCGCCGGGCGAGAAATGCGGCCTCGTACAGCGAATGGGTGACGAAGACGATGGTGCAGCCCAGCTCGCGCCATAGAGCGAGCAGGTCTTCCTGCAATTTGTGCCGGGTGAATTCATCCAATGCCGCGAAGGGTTCGTCCATCAGCAGCACACGCGGGCGGCTGACCAGGGCGCGGGCGATGGAAACCCGCATCCGCATGCCGCCCGAGAGTTCGTGCGGCCGGGCGTTGGCGAAACCGCTGAGGCCGACCTGCGCCAGCGCGGCGGCCACGCGCAAGGCGGCCTCGGACCATGCAATGCCGCGCAGCCGCAGCGGCAGAAAAACGTTCTCGGCGGCACTCGCCCACGGCAGCAACGTCGCATCCTGGAACACGTAGCCCAGCATTCCCGGCTGGGGCAGACCATCCCGCCATGCCAAACTGCCGCGATCCGGCACATCCAACCCAGCGATCAAGCGCAGCAGGGTGGACTTTCCGCAGCCGGATGGGCCGAGCAGGGCGACAAAATCACCGGCGGCGATATCGAGTGAGACATCGGCCAGTGCCTCCACCCCATTGGCGAAGCGGCGTGAGACATCGATGAGCGACAGCATGACGCCAGACTTGGTCAGTCCGGCGCCAATGTCGAGGCATCGACGGTCGAAACATGGGCCGACACCACCCGCCAGCCTTGGTCAGGGAAACGTGCCCAGGCCTGGCTCTGCCGCCCGATCATCGCCGGATCGCGGGTTTTGAAGGTCAGGTTGACCGTGGCAAAATCGCGCCCGAGGGTTAGAATGTCGAGCCGCACCCGGCCCTGCTTGATGCTGCCGGCGCCGGCCGCTGCCGCCACACGATGGGCGTGAATGGCATCAAAACCATAGCCATGTTCGCGCACCGACAGGCGGATGGTGTGGGGGCTGTTCCAGAACAGGCTGTCCAGCGTCGCAACATCACGATCGATCAACGCCTGTTCGTAGCGTTCGAAGATGTCGGCAATTTCGCTGACGATCTCGGGGATATTGGGGGTCATGTCATGAACCTTCAAAAGCGCGGGCAACCGCCATCAGCATGAGATCGGTGCCGCGCCCGCCGATGATCGACAATCCGACCGGCGCGCCGTCAACGGCAGCCCCCGGCAGGCTGACCTGCGGCACCCCGGTGAGCCCGCCATGGCTGGTCAGGCAGGAAATCCGTTCGCGGGGGAACCCGAGATCGGACAGTCGGAGCCCGACCGGCAAGGCCTGCGACGGTGTGGTGGGGATACATATTATCGTGCCCTCAGGCAACAAATAGCGCATCCGGGCGCGAGCCTCCTCGCGCATCAATGCGGCAGCCGACCGTTCAGCATCGGTCAACATCGAGCCGATGACCAAACCGCGGGCAACGCTGAAGGCAAAGCGCGGATTAAATTCATCGAGCCAGGGCGCGAAAGTCTGCCACGACTCGCTGCTTTGCAGCACACGCTGGGCGCGTTGCCAGACCGACAGCCCTTGCGGGGCGAGCAGGACATCTTCGCGATGGCCGATCAGGCGGGCAAGCCGGTCGAGCATCGGTGCCAATGCGTCCTGCACCGCCAAATCGGCAAAGCCCCAGGCATCGGTCGCCACCAGCAGCCGGGTTGGCAGGGAGGTTGACCGGTTCTCATGACATAATACTTCGCCCACCAGCCCGAAGGTTTCGGCGTCGCGGGCGAACCAGCCGCAAGTATCCGCGCTGGGCGACTGCACGGTGATGCCGGTGAAATCGATCCGGCCATGGGTTGGCCGGATGCCGTAAAGTCCGCAATAGCTCGCCGGCACCCGCACCGAGCCGCCACTATCAGTGCCGAGCGCGAAGGCACATAGCCCGCCCGCCACCACCGAGGCCGAGCCCGACGACGAGCCACCTGGCACAAGGCCAGGCGCGGCCGGATTAATTGGGGTTCCGTCATGGGCGTTTTCACCCAAAATCCCGAGCGAGACCTCATCGGTGATGGTCTTGCCGATCACCGATGCCCCCGCCGCCAGCAGGGTTTCCACCACCCAGGCATGGCGGGTCGGCACGGCGTTGGCGCGCGGCCAATCGGGATTTCCCCCGCCAGTGGGCACCCCGGCGATGTCGATCAGATCCTTGACCGCGAAATCCAGCCCGGCCAGCTTGCCGGTTGCGGCACCGAATATCCGGGTGCGCGGGCCGGCGACATAGGCGTTGAACGGATTGGGCATAGGACGCTCCTGGAGGCTCAAAAGTATTCGGCTTTTCCGGTTAGCTTCCCGTGATGTTCCATCATCGAAAATTCCGGGTCGCTTGGCAAGCCTCACACCCGGCCTTGCCAATCAGCCCCGGCGACGGCACCTATGCGACATGGGCACAGAGATTTCCTTCGGGCTTGGCGGACGGCGGGCGATGATTTCCGGGCATCGCGGCGGGATTGGCGCGGCGGTGGCAGCATTGTTCGCCGCCGATGGCGCGGAGGTGATCGGGCTCGACCTGCCCGATTTCGATTTGTCCGACATCGCCACCGTCGAAGACCGTGCGGCAGGCCTGATCGCCCGGCACGGCCCTGTCGATATTTTGGTGAACTGCGCCGGCACCACGGTATTGGGCGATATTCTGGAAACCGATCTTGCCACCCTCGCCCGGGTGTTCGATGTGAACTTCATGGCCGGCTACGCGCTGATCCGCGCGGTGCTGCCGGGCATGATCGCGCAACAGCGCGGCGCGGTGGTCAACGTCGCCTCCGACCAGGCGCTGATCGGCAAGAAGGCCAGTGCGGCCTATGGCGCGTCCAAGGCCGCCATCGCCCAGTTGACCAAATCGGCGGCGCTCGACTGGGCGCCGCATAATATCCGCTTCAATGCCGTCGCCCCCGGCAGCACCGACACCGCCATGCTGCGCGACGTGATCACCCAGTTGGCCCAGCGATCCGGCGGGCAGTTCAATTCGATCGACGCCTATACTGACGCTGTGCCAATGGGGCGTTTCGCGGCGCCTGCCGAGATCGCGGCGACCATCGCCTTCCTGGCATCCGATGCGGCAAGCTTCGTGACCGGAGTGGTTTTTCCGGTCGATGGTGGAACAACAGCCGCATGAAAACCGCATCCATGAAAGTCGCCGTCGTGACTGGCGGCACAAGTGGCATCGGGGCCGCCATCGCCCGCCGTCTGGTGGCCGATGGCTATGCGGTGATTGCCGCCGCGCGGACCGAAACGGCCACGCCGACCGGGGTGGATTATGCCCGCCTCGACGTCACCAGCCCGTCCGAGGTGCGGGATTTCTTCGCCGGCCTGGATCGGCTCGATCTGCTGGTCAACAATGCCGGCCTTGCCGGCGCTGATCCGGATGACGATGACGAGGCTTTCTGGGACGCAATCATCGCCACCAACCTTACCGCATCGTGGCGCTGTGCCCGTGCCGCCCTGAAGCGCCTGCCCGATCGGACCGGACGGATCGTCAACATCGCCTCGATCCTTGGGCTGCAAGGGGTGCCGGATCAGCTCGCCTATTGCGCCGCCAAGCATGGTGTGGTCGGGCTGACCAAGGCGCTGGCAATGCAGGCAGCCCCGCGCGGCATCACGGTCAATGCGGTCTGTCCGGGCTGGGTCGATACCGCCATGGCCCATCGCCGCTTCGCCGAACTGGGCATCACCGCCGCCCAGGCCGGCGCGGCATTGCCGATCGGGCATATCGCCACCGCCTATGAAATCGCCGAAATGGTTGCCTTCCTGGCGCGCGCCGGCGCCAAATCCCTCACCGGGCAAGCCCTGGTGATCGACGGGGGCAGTTCCACCCATGCCTGAACCACGGGTCAAGGCCGGGCTATGGGTGTCGATGGCGCTGCGCATGGGCCAGTCCGACGGGCGCTACGGCACTGTGGTGCGCAAGGGCGATCCTGATGCCGGCGGGGTGCTGGTGATCCTGCGCAATCGCGACGGGGTTTCGGTGCTGTCGCAAATACGCGCAGCCGATGGGTCGGCGGCCTGGATGCGGGCCACGGGAACGGTGACCGATGACATCGCTGATGAATATATCGCCCGCCAAGTCGGGTTCGATCGGGATTTGTGGGTGCTGGAGTTTGAGGCGCCGGATTTGTTGCCGCCGTTTGAGGCGAAGATCGTTTAATACCAAGCGCTGTTGACCCAGTCTTCATGGGTCAACATCAAGGGCGATAGGTATTACCGCACCGCAATCCCGCAATGAATTTTCTGCCAAAGATGCAGCACGGAACGGGAAGCGGCGGCGTCGGCGATTCGGGGGGGGCCATCCTGCGCGCAAAAAAAGCTTGCGGTCGTGATGCTGTTCAGTTATGTTTATTGACATGAATACAGCATCAACCTCCCCGCAACTGCATGAGAGTACGCCCGAACTGGTGCGCAAGCTCGGGCTGATCGTGGCCGGGCTTGCTGCCCTGGTCGCGCGGCGGTTTTTGCGGATGCCGCATCTGGTGGGACTGACAGTGCAGTTATGGCGCCGGATCAGCCATGTGGTGTACCGGTTTGAGCGCGCGCTGACGCGACCGGGCCAGGCACGCGGGGCACGCGCGGGGCGCCGCGCTGGCGGGCGCGAACCCGGCCAGTCAATGAGCCAATCCCCGCGCCAGTCCCTGCGCCAGTCCCTGCCATCCGGCCGGGGCTGGCTGGTGCGCGAACTTGGCTACGAGGCCGCCGGGTTCGGCTGCCAGTTGGAAGCGCTGCTGGCTGACCCGGCGATGCAGGCAGTGCTGATCGCCATGCCAGCGATGGGACGGATTTTACGACCACTCTGCCGCATGCTGGCAGTGCCGGTGGTGGCCGCACTGGTCGCGCCGGTGGTGGCACCCGTGGTTGCGCCGGCTGCCGATGTCACAGCTTC
>JANYCX010000194.1 GCA_025360065.1 Acetobacteraceae bacterium
GCCAGGCGACATGACACCGCACGCCGAGGTAACCGCCGGGCTGCTGGCGGCGATGGGTTTCACGGTGGAGCGCCATGTGGTGCCCGCTGCCGAAACGGCTGCGCAGGGGATGATTAGCTGCACCAACCTTGTGGTGCGCCACCGTTTCGGCCCCGGTCCAACGATTGCGCTGAATGCCCATGGCGATGTGGTGCCACCGGGCGAAGGATGGAGCGCCAGCCCCTATGGCGCCGAAATCCGCGATGGCTGGATGATCGGCCGTGGCGCTGCGGTGTCGAAGTCAGACATCGCGACTTACGCCTACGCGATTGCAGCACTGAGGGCATCCGGGCAGACGCGCGGCACGGTCGAGCTTCATATCACCTATGATGAGGAAACCGGCGGCGAAATCGGCCCAGCATGGCTGTTGGTCAAGGGCATCACCAAGCCCGATATCGCGCTTTGTGCAGGTTTTTCCTACGAACTCGTCGAAGCTCATAATGGCTGCCTTCACCTGGAAGTTGAGATTACTGGCAGGTCTGCCCACGCCGCGCGGCCGTCAACCGGGATCGATGCGCTGGAAGCCGCCAGCACGGTGCTTGCCGCACTTTACAGCTGGCGCAAGACGCTCTCCGATCGTGTCTCGACCATCCCCGGCATTGGTGCACCACAATTGACCGTTGGGTTGATCTCGGGCGGCATCAACACCAACGTCGTTCCTGACCGGGTCGTGCTGCGGATGGATCGCCGCATCGTGCCGGATGAAAGCCCGGACGCGGTGGAAGCCGAAATTCGGGCAGTCATAGTGGCGGTGGACATCGCACCGGCACAACTGGCGATCCGGCGCATCCTGCTTGCCCGACCGCTAACGCCGACGCCGGCTGGTGCGGTACTGACCGAGATTATCTGCCGCCATGCCAGCGCCGTCATGGGCACCCCAGTCGTTGCTGCCGGCGTGCCACTTTATACAGATGCGCGCCACTACGCGGCCGCCGGGGTTCCGGTTATCCTGTACGGTGCCGGGCCTCGCAGCATCGAGCAAGCCAACGCCCATCGCGCTGATGAGCGGGTTAAGCTTGACGATTTGTACAAGGCAACCGAAGTGGTGGCCCTCAGCCTGGCCGAGTATCTCGACCGCAACCGCGAAAGTTTATCTGCATGACCGCTCCGATCAAAGTCCTCGGCATCCCCGGCAGCCTGCGCGCCGCATCCTTCAACCGCATGGCATTGCGCGCCGCCGGAGAACTGGCACCCGAGGGCATGGTGTTCGAAGCCTGCGAAATCCGTGACATCCCGATGTATGACGGTGATCTGGAAGCCGCCGAAGGGCTGCCGGACAGCGTCAAAGCATTTCGGGCCAAAATTCATGCAGCCGACGCGCTGGTGATTACGACGCCGGAATATAATGCCTCGATTTCCGGCGTTCTGAAGAACGCGATCGACTGGGCAAGCCGTCCGCCGCAGCAACCCCTCGACGGCAAGCCGATTGCCATTCTCGGGACCAGCCCCGGTGCACTTGGCACTGTCCGCGCCCAGGCGCATCTGCGGCAAATCCTTGCCAATCTGAACGGCTTGGTGCTGGTGCAGCCCAATGTGATGATCGGTGGCGCCGGGCAACGCTTTGATGCCACCGGGGCGCTGACCGACGAACCGACGCGCGAATTCGTGCGCGGGTTGATGGCGGCGCTGTTGGTGTTTACCCGCAAGATGAAGGGTTAGAGCGTCTTGTAATCACGATCATCTTTATCCGATCGAATAGGCAAGCCGATCGGATGATGCTCTAGCCGTTTAATATCGGCACATCGTAGCGCGACAACGCCGGATCGACGGTCACCAGAAAAAGGCCGTCGGTCCGTGCCTGCGCCACCAGCATGCGATCAAACGGATCATTGTGGTGGCGTGGCAGCGCGCCGGCGGCGAGGGCGTGGGCGTTGGTGATCGGCAGGTTGTTTGCACCCAGGTCTTCCATGATGTGATCGAGCTGGTCGAGAGGATAATGCAGCCGCCCGGTGCCATTTTTGATCGCGAGTTCCCACACGCTCGCACTGCTCAACAAGCGGTCATGTCCGGGATTGGCCAGCAGGTTTTGCAGCGGCAGACCTAGGCGCTCGGGGATTAGCGTAGCCCAAATGAAGATATGGGTGTCGAGCAGCAGCCTCACCGGCTCTCCCCATTAAAGGCTGCGAGAAGGTCGTCGGGCAACGGATCGTCAAAATTGTCGCCAACCCACCAGACCTTGCCGGCGAGGGTGCCGAATTTCACTTCGCGCACCGGTTTGGCCAACGGCATCAACCGCGCCATCGGCTTGCCGGCCTTGGCGATAATAATCTCCTCACCATTCGCCGCGCGGTCCACCAATTGCGATAATTGGGTTTTGGCCTCGTAGAGATTCAGCGTGTCCATGTCATATTGCCTTGGTCAATCTCGACCCAACCTTACCCTCCCACTCCACTTTGGTCAAGATTGGTCAAGCGATGCCGGCACGCAGAAAGCAAAATCGCACCCGCTATCGGCTTGGGTCACCTGCTCGACATAGAGCCGCAAATAGCCGCGATCTGATCCAGGATGCGGTGCCGGCTTGACCCAAGCGACCCGCCGGTCAGCCAGTTCCGCGTCAGACACCAGAAGATCGATCCGTCGCGCGGTTACGTCCAATTTGATCAGATCGCCGTTGCGCACCAGGCCGAGCGGGCCGCCGGCGGCCGATTCGGGGGCGATATGCAGCACAATTGTGCCGAACGCGGTGCCTGACATGCGGGCATCGGAAATCCGCACCATGTCTTTTACGCCCTGGCGCGCCAATTTGCGTGGGATCGGAATATAGCCGGCTTCGGGCATCCCCGGCGCGCCAATCGGGCCGGCATTGCGCAAAACCAAGACATCGTCGGCAGTGACGTCGAGCTCGGCGCTGTCCAGTCGATTGGCCATGTCCTCCAGCCCATCGAACACCACCGCGCGGCCTTGATGATGCATGAGCGTTTCGGACGCCGCCGAACGTTTTATCAGCGCCCCGGATGGCGCTAAATTGCCATGCAGAACCGCAAGCCCGCCGCCAACCGCAATCGGATTGGCGGCGGTGCGGATCACGGTTTGGCCGCGCACGGTTTCGGCCCCGGCAATGGCATCCGCCAGGGTCCCGCCGGTAACTGATAGAGTGGAAACATCCAGATGCGACGCGATTTCGCGCAGCAGCACCGGCATCCCGCCAGCCCAGTGGAAATGTTCCATGTAATGGTCGCCACTCGGCTTGAGATCGACCAGCACCGGCACTTCCAACCCCAGCCGGTCGAATTCATCGAGATCAATCTTAATCCCCAACCGTCCCGCGACCGCGGTGAAATGAATGAGCGCATTGGTCGAGCCGCCGATCGCCTGCAACACTGTCAACGCATTACGAAAGGCCGCCTTGGTCATGATGTCGCTCGGCTTACGCCCTGATGCGGCGAGCCTGACGGCGGCAGCACCCGATGCCTCGGCCGCGCGAATGCGGTCGGCGTGGGTTGCCGGAATGCTGGCGGCACCCGGAAGGCACATGCCGAGCGCCTCGACCATGCAGGCGACCGTGCTCGCGGTGCCCATAACCATGCAGGTGCCCTTGGTCGGCGCGAGCCGGCCGGACAAAATGTCAATTTCAGCCTCGTCGATTTCGCCCGCGCGAAACTTGCCCCACAGGCGCCGGCAATCGGTGCAGGCACCGAGCACCTCCCCCTGATGATGGCCAACCAGCATCGGGCCAGTTGGCAGCACGATGGTCGGGATGTTCGCACTTGCCGCACCCATCAACTGGGCCGGCAGGGTCTTGTCACAGCCCGCGATCAGAACCACCGCGTCCATCGGCTGGGCGCGGATCATTTCTTCGGTATCCAACGCCATGAGATTGCGCAGGAACATCGATGTCGGGTGGGAAAAGCTCTCCGCGATCGAAATCGTCGGGAATTCCATCGGCATCCCGCCGGCCAGCAGCACGCCACGTTTGGCTGCGACAATCAGCTCCGGCACATTGCCATGGCACGGATTGAAGTCGCTGAACGTATTGGTAATCCCGATAATCGGCCGATCGAGTGCGTCATCGGTGTAGCCCATAGCCTTGATAAAGGCGCGGCGGAGAAACAATGAGAACTCGGCATCGCCATAAGTTGCGAGGCCGGCGCGAAGCCCGGTCGGTGCTTTGGGATCGGTCATGGATTATTCTGCGGCAATGCGGGCCACTGGCGCCAATCCCGGCACGGGGGCGTGGGTAATCGCGCTCATCCGTTCGCGCACGTTGGACAG
>JANYCX010000210.1 GCA_025360065.1 Acetobacteraceae bacterium
GTGATGCTGCCGGCTGGCGAGATCACCGAGACCACCATCGCCACCCTTGGCGGCTTGATGGCATCGAATGACATCCTGATCGATGGCGGCAATTCCAATTTCAAGGATGATGTGCGACGTGCCCGTGAGCTTGCGGCCTTAGGTATCCGCTACCTCGATGTCGGGACCTCCGGCGGCGTGTGGGGGCTTGAGCGTGGTTATTGCCTGATGATCGGTGGAGAACGGGCAGCGTTCGAATTTCTCGATCCGATTTTTGCAGCCCTTGCCCCAGGCCTGGGCGACATTGCCCGCACCGCGGATCGGGGTGCGCGCGATCCCCGGCCCGAACAGGGTTATCTCTATGCCGGCCCGTCCGGCGCCGGGCATTTTGTGAAGATGATCCATAATGGCATCGAATACGGCATGATGCAGGCCTTCGCCGAAGGCTTTGACATCCTGCAATCACGCAATGCGGCCAAGCTGCCGGATGGTGAGCGCTATGATTTCGACTTGGCTGATATTGCCGAAGTCTGGCGCCGGGGCAGCGTGGTGACCTCGTGGCTGCTCGATCTGTCGGCCGATGCGTTGGCAGGTGATGGGAAGCTTGAACATTTCTCCGGCCATGTTGAAGATTCCGGCGAAGGCCGCTGGACCATTGATGCAGCGGTTGAGCAGGCAGTGCCAGCCGATGTGTTGGCCGCTGCGCTGTTTGTGCGCTTCCGGTCGCGGCAGTCGCACACGTTTGCCGAAAAAATGCTGTCGGCGATGCGACTCGGCTTCGGCGGGCATGTGGAGACGCCAAAAGCGTGACCATCGTGCTGGTGATGGGGGTGTCGGGCTGCGGCAAGACCACCATCGCCCGCGGCTTGGCGGACCGGTTGGGGTGGCAATTCCAGGAGGGGGACGCGCTGCACCCGGCCGCGAACGTTGCCAAGATGGCGGGTGGCACGGCGCTAACGGATGGTGACCGCGCGCCATGGCTGGCGGCGATTGCGGCAGTCCTGAAAGGCTGGGATCGCACCGGGGTATCGGGGGTGGTGACCTGCTCGGCCCTGAAGCGGGCTTATCGCGCAAAGCTGCTGGCGGGTTTGCCGTCAGCGCGGCTGGTTTATCTCGCAGGCGATCAGGCCACCATCGCCGCCCGGCTTGCGGCGCGCAAAAACCATTTCATGCCGCCCGGCTTGCTCGCCAGCCAGTTTGCCGCGCTTGAGCCGCCCGGCCCGGATGAGCGTCCGCTGATTGTTGCGATCGATCAGCGGCCCGATGCGATGGTCTCGGCTTTGGTCGCCGCCTTCAGCTGAATAATTGCTGCACCGCATAGAGGGTGCGCAACACCCCCCATGCGAGCGGAATTCCGACCAGCAGCCACAGAAAGATGAATTTCGCGCTCATGGCGAGGCTCCTATTGCTCGATCTTGCCGCGGAAGTGATGCTTGGCATCGACTGACGTCACCAGATGATTACAGATGAAGCCGATCAGCAGCAGGCCGGCCATGATATACATCGTGATCGAGTATGCTTCGGCCTTCGGATAGCCGCTGTCGATCCAGTATTGCCGCAGGTAATTCACCAGCACCGGCCCCAGCACGCCGGCTGTGGCCCAGGCGGTCAGCAGCCTGCCGTGAATGGCGCCGACCTGCATGGTGCCAAACATATCGCGCAAATAGGCTGGGATGGTCGCGAACCCGCCGCCATACATCGACAGAATGACTGCAAACCCAGCCACAAACAGCGATACCGATCCCATCCGCCCGGTGGTCGGCACCAAGGCATACAGCACGATCCCGAGGGCGAAAAAGATACGATAGGTGTTTTTGCGCCCGATATAATCGGACACTGATGACCACACGAAGCGCCCGCCCATATTGAACAGGCTCAGTAATCCGACAAAGCCCGCCGCCGCAAATGGTGTGACCTGGCCGGGGAACATCTCCTGGATCATCGGGGATGCCTGGCCGAGCACCCCGATGCCCGCCGACACGTTCATGCACAATACGCCCCACAGGAAATAGAATTGCGGGGTTTTCAGCGCTTCATTCACTTCGACATTGGCACGCGTGATCATGCTGCTCGACTCGGTCGGTGCGACATAGCCAACGGGCGCCCAACCCGGCGGCGGCACCTTCACGAAATAGGCGCCCAGCATCATAAACACGAGATAGATCAGGCCCATGGTGATGAACGTGGCCAGAACGCCGGTATCGCTTGCAGATTTATAATATTCCATCAGCGCAACAGACAATGGCGATGCAATGAGCGCGCCGCCCCCGAAGCCCATGATTGCCATGCCGGTCGCCATTCCAGGCCGATCGGGAAACCATTTAATGAGGGTTGAGACCGGGGAGATGTAGCCGATCCCAAGTCCGCAGCCGCCCAAGACGCCATAGCCGAGATAGATCAGCCAAAGTTGGTGGGTCGCGACACCCACAGCGGAAACCATAAAGCCGCTGGAAAAGCACACCGCCGCAGTGAACATCGCCATGCGCGGCCCAACCCGCTCCACCCAACGTCCGAATACCGCCGCCGACAGGCCCAGGACGACAATGCTGATCGAAAATATCCAGCCCAGCGCCGTCAGTGACCAATCATCGGGAAGCGGCTTGCTGATGCCCAGCAACTTGGTCATCGGCAGATTGAAAGTCGAAAACGCATAGGCCTGACCAATCGACAAATGAACCGCGAGCGCGGCCGGTGGGATCAGGAAACGGTTATAGTTTGCCGGCGCGACCGTGTTTTCACGGGCAAGAAATCCAGCCATGCTGATACTCCTCATTTGGCCAGCTGCTTCTGCAGCATCACAATTGGGACGAACGGTAACATAAATGTAAGCCATTGCAATCCGCGTACAGATGCCCAAACTTAAGTCCAACCAATATGCGAGGGAACATGGCCGCCCCCCATCCTGTCCGTCATCCGGGAGCCGGTCGCAGGCGTGCCCGCGATACGCCGAAAGGGCGGCAGATCGGCGATGACGCGCGTGTCGAAATCGCGGCGCTGCTCGGGGGGCGCGATCGTCGGCGAGACTTGCTGATCGAGCATTTGCATCTGATCCAGGACGCCCATGGGCGCATCCCGACAGCTCTGCTGGCTGCCCTGGCGGAGGCGATGAAGTTGTCCTTCGCCGAGGTTTTTGAAACCGCGACCTTCTACGCCCATTTCGATGTCACCGACACCGACCCGCCAGTGCAGATCCGGGTCTGCGACAGCCTGCCCTGCGCGATGGCCGGCGCTGCGGCGTTGGCGGCGGCGATTGCAGCGGGGACGCCGGCGCGGTTGCAAAAAGTGCCCTGTGTTGGCCGATGTGATCAGGCGCCGGTTGCGGTGGTTGGACAAAACGCGATTGCACGTGCGACAGCCAGCGCGGTGCTCGTGGCCCTCGCAGACGGGCAAACCCGCGCGGACCTGCCTGGGACCATCGACTATGCGGCCTACGTGGCGGCCGGGGGCTATGGCTTGCTTCGGACTGTGCGTGACGAGGGGGTGGCGCGGGAGGCGGTTCTCACGGCGCTCGATGGCGCACAATTGCGCGGCAAGGGGGGCGCTGGCTTCCCGACCGGGCGCAAATGGCGAACCGTGGCTGCTCAGCCCGGGCCGCGCCTGATGGCGGTGAACGCGGATGAGGGCGAGCCTGGAACCTTTAAAGACCATTATCATTTGCGGTCCGATCCGCATCGCTTCCTTGAAGGTATGCTGATTGCGGCTGAAGTTGTCGGGATCAGCGCGATCTATATCTATCTGCGCGATGAATACCCGGATCTCCGCGCGATGCTGAACGCTGAAATTGCCAAATTGCCACCGGGCGGCCCGCCGATCCATCTGCGGCGTGGGGCGGGGGCGTATATCTGCGGCGAAGAATCGGCGATGATCGAAAGCATCGAGGGCAAGCGGGGCCTGCCGCGCAATAAGCCGCCCTTTGTGTTCCAGCGTGGCCTGTTTGGGCGCCCGACCTTGGTCAACAACGTCGAAACCTTGCTGTGGGTGCGCGATATCGTCGAACGCGGCCCGGAATGGTGGCGCGCTCAGGGACGCAATGGGTCCACCGGGATGATCAGCTTTTCGGTTTCCGGACGGGTGCGCCATCCGGGGGTCAAGCTGGCACCGGCTGGAATTACCTTGCGGCAACTGGTTGACGAGTTCTGCGGCGGTATGGCCCCAGGCCACACTCTACGCGCCTATCTGCCGGGCGGGGCGTCGGGCGGGATCTTGCCGGCGAGCCTCGCCGATGTGCCGATGGATTACGGCACGCTGGAGCAATATGGCTGTTTCATTGGCTCGGCGGCGGTCGTGGTCCTGTCCGACCAGGACGATCTGCGCGCGGCGGCGCTCAATCTGATGCAGTTCTTCCGCCATGAAAGCTGCGGCCAGTGCACCCCATGTCGGGTTGGCACTGCCAAGGCGGCGGAGCTGATGGCGCAACCGGAGTGGGATGTTGACCTGCTGGATGAGCTTTCGGCGGTGATGCGCGACGCCTCGATCTGCGGGCTCGGTCAAGCGGCGCCGAACCCGTGGCTGAGCCTGTTGCGCCATTTTCCCGAGGAGTTCGCACGATGATCCGCTTTATCCTTGATGGTGATGCGGTCGAGGCCGCCGATGGCGAAACCATTTGGCAGGTAGCGCTGCGGGCCGGGTGCGAAATCCCCCATTTGTGCCATTCGCCGGCCCCGGATTACCGGGCGGATGGCAATTGCCGGGTCTGCATGGTCGAAGTTGAGGGCGAGCGTGTGCTGGCGCCATCCTGCCTGCGGACACCAGCGGCCGGCATGGTGGTGCATACCGGATCGGCCCGTGCCGTGGCAGCACGCAAAATGGTGCTGGAATTGTTGATGGCTGACGTTGCCGCGCCGGTCGCCGATACCAAATTCACAGCCTGGGTTGCCAAAGCCGGCCTGAGCGAAAGCCGATTCCCGGGCGGCACGCGCTGGGCGGCGGATGTGAGCCACCCTGCGATGGCGGTTAACCTCGATGCCTGCATCCAATGCGGCCTGTGTGTGCGAGCGTGCCGCGAGGTGCAGGTCAATGATGTGATCGGCATGGCCTATCGCGGCGAACACGCGAAAATTAGCTTCGATTTTGATGATGCGATGGGCGACAGCACCTGCGTCGGCTGCGGCGAATGCGTGCAGGCCTGCCCGACCGGGGCGTTGCTGCCGATGACGGTGCTTGCAAATGCCAAGCCGGATCGGGAGGTCAATTCGCTGTGTCCCTATTGCGGCGTTGGCTGCCAGATGACCTATCATGTCAAGGATGATGTTATCCTCTATGTCGAAGGGCGTGACGGGCCGGCAAACCATAACCGACTCTGCGTCAAAGGCCGTTTCGGGTTCGATTATATCACCCATCCACACCGGCTGACCCGCCCGTTGATCCGGCGCGACGACGCCCCGAAAGTGACGCATCCCGACATTGATCCGGCCAATCCGTGGACCCATTTCCGCGAGGCAGACTGGGAGGAGGCGTTGGATCGCGCTGCCAACGGCTTTCGCGCCATTCGCGATCACAGCGGCCCGAACGCGCTCGCCGGTTTCGGCAGCGCAAAAGGATCAAACGAGGAAGCTTATCTGTTCCAGAAGCTGATCCGCACCGGCTTTGGCACAAATAACGTCGATCATTGCACAAGGCTGTGCCACGCTTCGTCAGTGGCGGCGTTGATGGAGGGGCTGCATTCCGGGGCGGTATCGGCGCCGTTTGCCGCGGCGCTGGATGCCGAGGTGATCTTCATTATTGGTGCCAATCCGACGGTGAACCATCCGGTGGCGGCAACCTTCATTAAGAACGCCATCAAGCGCGGCGCGAAATTGATCCTTGCCGATCCACGCGGGCAGGCTTTGTCGCGGCACGCAACAATCGATTTGCGCTTCAAGCCCGGCAGCGATGTGGCGCTGCTGAACGCGATGCTGCACACCATCATCAGCGAAGGGCTGGTCGATCGGGACTATATCGCGGCCCATACCGAGGGTTACGCGGAACTGGCGGCGGGCATTGGCGGGTTTTCGCCCGAGGCCATGGCCGAGGTCTGCGGCGTGCCGGCGGACAGCTTGCGCGCGGCGGCGCGGCTTTACGCGACTGCGACAGCGTCGTTGATTTTCTGGGGCATGGGGATTTCCCAGCACGTTCACGGCACCGATAATGCGCGCTGCCTGATCGCGCTCGCGCTCTGCACCGGGCAGATCGGTCGACCGGGTGCCGGGCTGCACCCCTTGCGCGGGCAGAATAATGTCCAGGGCGCGTCCGATGCCGGGCTTATTCCGATGTTCTTCCCGAACTACCTTGCAACCAGCGATGATGGCGCGCGCACCCATCTCGAACAGCTCTGGGGCGCCAGGCTCGATCCGGCCAAGGGCTTGACGGTGGTCGAGATCATGCACGCCGCCGCCCGCGGCGACATCAAGGGTATGTATATCGAGGGCGAGAACCCGGCGATGTCGGACCCCGACCTCAACCATACCCGCGCGGCGCTGGCGAATTTGGAGCATCTGGTGGTGCAGGATCTGTTTCTGACCGAAACCGCGTTTCATGCCGATGTGGTGCTGCCGGCCGCCGCGATGGCGGAAAAATCGGGTAGCTTCACCAACACTGACCGCCGGGTGCAGCTTGCCCACCAGGTGGTGCCGGCGCCCGGCGATGCGCGGCAGGATTGGTGGATCATCCAGCAGATCGGGCAACGGCTTGATCTGCCATGGAATTATCATGGCCCGGCTGAGATATTTGCGGAAATGGCCCAGGCGATGCCGTCGCATGACCATATCAGCTGGGCGCGGCTGGAACGCGAGGGCGCGGTGACCTATCCGGTCGATGGCGCGGATGTGCCCGGCCATGACATCCTTTTCACCGACCATTTCCCGACGCCGTCTGGCCGCGCCCGCATGGTGCCGGCCCAGGTGCTGCCGCCGGATGAACTGCCGGATGCAGACTACCCGATGGTGCTGTCGACCGGGCGGGTGCTGGAACATTGGCATACCGGCGCGATGACCCGGCGCGCCGATATGCTTGATGCGATTGAGCCCGAAGCGGTGGCCCTGCTGTCGCCGCAGGAACTGCGCCGGCGCGGCGTCGCCCCAGGTGGAACAATTCGGGTCCAGACCCGTCGCGGTGCCGTCGATATCCGCGTCCGTGCCGACCATGATGTGCCTGAAAATATGATCTTCATCCCGTTCTGCTACGCCGAAGCCGCCGCCAATCTGCTGACCAACCCGGCGCTTGATCCGTTCGGCAAAATACCGGAATTTAAGTTTTGCGCCGCCCGGATCGTTTGAAAGCAATAATAATGACCTTCCCGATCACCGAGCACGTCACCAAATCCGCCCGCCACACCAGCTTCTATCTGTCCTGCGGGGCGGCCGATGCGCCGCCGATCATTTTCGTCCATGGCTGGCCGGAACTGTCGATCAGCTGGCGCCATCAATTGCCGGTGTTCGCAGCCCTCGGGTTCCGCGCCATTGCGCCTGACATGCGCGGCTATGGACGGTCGGGGGTTTATGCACGGCACGAGGATTACTGCCTGGCGGAAATCGTCGCCGATATGGGTGAATTGCTGGCCTCCCTCGGGCATGACCGGGCAATCTGGGTTGGCCATGACTGGGGTGCGCCGGTGGTCTGGTCGATCGCCAGCCATCACCCCGAATTATGCCACGGCGTCGCCAATTTATGCGTGCCGTATTTCTCGGCCGGATTCACCCCGACGAATTTTATTCCCTTGGTCGATCGCACCACCTACCCCGAGGATCGCTACCCGTGGGGCCAGTGGGAATATATGGCCTTTTACGAGGAGAATTTCCCCAAGGCGTGCGCGGCGATGGAGGTTGATGTGCTGGCAACCGTGCGGGCGTTGTTCCGCAAGGGTTCGCCCGACAGCGTCGGCAAGCCATCGCGCACCGCCACCACCCGCAACGATGGCGCTTGGTTCGGCGGGCTGGGCCGGGCGCCGGATGTGCCGCTGGACCGTGATGTGCTCAGCGAGGAGGACATGTATCGTTACGCGGCGGCGTTGCAGCGTAACGGGTTTTTTGG
>JANYCX010000030.1 GCA_025360065.1 Acetobacteraceae bacterium
GGCAAGGGCCATACCGGCTTCTGGAAAATGATCAACAACCAAGGGGGTGTAAACGGTCGCAAGATCAATTTCATCAGTTTGGACGATGGCTATTCGCCGCCGAAAACGGTTGAGCAAGTGCGCCGGCTGGTTGAACAGGACGAGGTCGCGTGCTTGTTCAACCCGCTCGGCACGCCGAATAATTCGGCGATCCAGAAATACGTCAATCAAAAGAAAGTCCCGACGTTGTTTGTCGCCACCGGCGCTGACAAATGGGGTGACTACAAGAACTTCCCGTGGATTATGGGCTGGGCGCCAAGCTATCAAATCGAGGCGCAGATTTATGCCAACCACATCAGCAAGATCAAGCCCAATGCCAAGGTCGCGCTGATCTATCAGAACGATGATTTCGGCAAGGATTACCCACTCGGTTTGAAAGCCGCGTGGGGTGCCCAATACGATAAGTTCATCGTCAAGGCTCTGACCTACGAAGTGACCGACGCCACCATCGACAGCCAGGTGGTAAGCTTGCGCGACAGTGGCGCCGACACCTTGATCACGGTGGCGACGCCGAAATTTGCCGCCCAGATGATCCGCAAGGTTTACGATATCGGCTGGAAACCGCTGCATTTTCTGTCGAACGTTTCAGCATCGGCGGGAACCGTGCTGATCCCGGCTGGCGCTGAAAAAGGTATTGGCATCATCACCGCCACCTATGGCAAGGACCCAACTGATCCGACCTGGGCGAATGACAAAGGCATGAATGAATGGCGAGCGTTCATGAAGCAGAACCTGCCCGAAGCAGATATGCTCGATGCGAGCTATGTGTATTCGTACGGCGTCTGCCTCACGATGCTGCAAACATTGCGGCAATGCGGTGATGACTTGTCGCGGGAAAATATCATGCGGCAGGCGGCGAACTTGAAAGATCTGGACATCCCGACCGTGCTGCCGGGGATTAAGGTGAACACCAGCCCGACCAACTACCATCCTATGCGGCAGATGCAATTGTCGAACTGGACCGGGACAAGCTGGAGTTTGTTTGGCGACCTCATCGAGGGCGCGGGTTAACCCGATTTATCCGGCCGGGGACACCCCGGCCGGATGATCTGCCGGTTGAACATATCCGCTATGCCCCCTACATTATAAAAGCGACCATAATCGGAGGATATAAATGAAACGCCGAACGCTATTGACCGCCACAGCCGGCATTCTTGCGACCCCCGCAATCATGCGCCAATCCTGGGCGCAGACCATGCCCGGCGTGAGCAATACCGAAATCAAGATCGGCCACACCATCCCCTATTCCGGCCCAGCGTCGGCCTATGGTGTCATCGGCAAAAGCCATACCGCGTTTTTCAAGATGATAAACGAAAAAGGCGGCGTCGGCGGCCGTAAGATCAACTTCCTCAGCCTGGATGACGGATATTCGCCGCCACGCACGGTGGAGCAAGTTCGCCGCCTCGTCGAACAGGACGAAGTTGCCTGCCTGTTCAACACGCTTGGTACCCCGAACAACTCGGCGATCCAGAAATATGTCAACGCCAAGAAAATCCCAACCTTGTTCGTCGCCACCGGCGCGGACAAATGGGGTGATCACAAGAACTTCCCCTGGCTGATCGGCTGGCAGCCGAGCTACCAGATCGAAGCGCAGATCTATGCCAAATACATCATGAAGAATATGCCGAACGCCAAGGTCGCGATCATTTATCAAAACGATGATTTCGGTAAGGATTACCCGGCGGGCCTGAAAATCGGGTTCGGTAGCCAGTACAGCAAATACGTGATCAAGGAACTGACCTACGAGGTCACTGACGCGACCATCGACAGCCAGGCCGTTACCTTGAAGGACTCTGGCGCCGATGTGCTGATTACCGTGGCAACGCCGAAATTTGCCGCCCAGATGATCCGTAAAATTTATGACATTGGCTGGAAGCCGCTGCACTTCCTGACCAACGTTTCGTCTTCGGTCGGTGCGGTGATCAACCCGGCGGGTCCTGAAAAGGCGGTCGGCATTATCACCTCGTCCTACCTCAAGGACCCGACTGATCCGACCTGGGCCAACGATAAAGGCATGAACGAATGGCGCGCGTTCATGAAGCAGTATATCCCCGACGGCGACACCGCCGATGGTGGTTACGTTGCCGCTTATGGCTCGGTGCATACGATGTGGCAGACGTTGCAACAATGTGGCAAGGATTTCTCCCGCGAGAACATCATGCGCCAGGCGACCAACATCAAGAACCAGTCGATCGCAACCTTGCTGCCGGGGATCGTGGTCAATACCAGCCCGACCGATTACCACCCGATCAAGCAGATGCAGTTGTCGAAATGGTCGGGCAAGACCTGGGAACTGTTCGGCGAGGTTATCAACGGCGCTGGCTAGGACTGCTGGTTGCGCTGCTGCCTTCGTTGGCGGCAGCGCAACCGCTCCCTGGGTTGGGGATGACCGATCCGCGTATCGCGGTCTCCCCCAGCCTACCGCCCTGGAACGCCGTGGTGCGCGTGCAAGTGCCCGGCGTTTCAGTGTGTACGGGCTTTATGGTCGCGCCGAGGATTGCGTTAACCGCGGCCCATTGCCTGTATGCCAGCCGGCTCGGCCATTTTGTCCCGGCGGGATCCATCCATTTGCTCAGCCGTTACGCAAGCGGCAGCTTCGCCCATCATTCGCTGGTGCAGTCTTATCGCGTCGCTTCGGACTACGATCCGCGCGCGCCTGACGCAACCCGAGGCAGCGACGCCGCAGTGCTGGTGTTTGCCGAGGATGTCGGCGCCGCCCCTCCCTTGCCGATCGCGGCGATCACCCCGCTGAACGAAACAATCCTGGCCTTGGCGGGCTATAGCCGGGATCGCGCCCAACGGCTGCAGATCGATCCGGCCTGCCGCGCGCTTGGCCTCGTCGTCGACCAATCCGGGGCACCGCTGCTGCGCCATTCCTGCGCCGGGACCACGGGGACCAGTGGCGGGCCGATCCTGCATCAGGGTGAAAACGGGGGCTGGCGTGTCGTTGGGCTGCAATCCGGTGCACGGCCGCATGAACGCGGCGGCGTCGCCGTAACCGGTGCGACCCTGCGCCTGCTGCTCAACTGATCCCGGTGAGGTCGAGTTCGGCGGCGTGATGGCAACTGACCCATCGTCCCGGCTGGATTTCAATCAGCGCCGGTTCGATTGTCCGGCACGCTTCGGTCGCGTAACGGCAGCGCGGATGGAACGCACAGCCCGGCGGCGGGTTGGCCGGGTCGGCAATTTCGCGTTCCAGCACGATCCGACTGCTGACCACACCAGGCTCCGGCGTTGGCGCCGCCGACAGCAAAGCCTCGGTGTAGGGGTGCAGTGGTTTGTTGTAGAGCGCTTCGGTTTCGGCGAGTTCGACGATACGGCCGACATACATCACCGCCACGCGGTCGCTGACATGCTTGACCACCGACAAATCATGGGCAACGAACAGATAAGTCAGCCCGAGCCGGTCCTGCAAATCCAACATCAGGTTCAAAATTTGGGCCTGCACCGAAACGTCGAGCGCAGAAACCGGTTCATCGGCCACGATCAACGCCGGGTTTAACGCAAGGGCACGGGCAATGCCAATGCGCTGGCGCTGGCCGCCGCTGAAGGCGTGCGGGTAGCGGTTGAAATAGGCGACCGGCAACTGCACCAGCTCCATCAACTCGGCGACCCGGGCGCGGCGTTCGGCGCGATCGGTCATCCCGGCGATCAGCAATGGCTCACCAATAATCTCGCCAACCACCATGCGCGGGTTGAGCGACGAATACGGGTCCTGGAACACCATCTGGATGTGACGGCGCAGTTTCTGCAACGCGCTGCGCTTGAGCTTGGCGAGATCCGAGGTCTGGCCATCGACGGTGAACTTCACACTGCCCGCGCTCGGCGCCATGGCGCGCAGGATGCAGCGCGCTGCGGTGGTCTTGCCGCAGCCGCTTTCGCCGACCAGCGCCAGGGTCTCGCCGCGCCGGATGCTGAAGCTGACCCCATCGACCGCCTTGACCTGGCCAACAACTTTGCGCAGCAACCCGCGCCGGATCGGGAAATACTTCTTGAGGCCGACGACGTCGAGGATTGTTTCGCTCATGGCCGTCCGCCGTGCAAAAAGCAGCGCACTTGGCGGGCGCCGGTATTGGTGGGCGGCGGTTCGGCACTATCGCAAACCCCTGCGATCATGTCCGCGCAACGCGGATTGAACGCACAGCCGGCGGGGCGGTCGAACGGATGCGGGATCGATCCGACAATCGTCGGCAGACGAGTGCGCGGCTTGGCCATCACCGTCGGGATCGAGCGCAGCAGCGCCGTTGTGTAGGGGTGCTGCGGCCGGTCGAAAATATCCGATACACTGCCGGTTTCAACCGCGCGGCCGAGATACATCACCGACACATCATGCGCCATTTCGGCGATCACCCCCATGTCGTGGGTGATCAAAATAATTGCCAGACCCCTTTCGGTCTGCAACTGGCGCAGTAGATCGAGGATTTGCGCCTGCGTGGTAACGTCCAACGCGGTAGTCGGTTCATCGGCAATCAGCACCCGCGGATCGCAGGCCAGCGCCATGGCGATCATCACCCGCTGGCGCAGGCCGCCGGAAAGTTGGAACGGATATTCGTCGATCCGTCGGCTTGGTTGCGGCACGCCGACCATGTCGAGCAATTCGATTGCCCGCTTGCGGGCGGCGTGCTTGTCGAGGCCCATATGAAGGCGCACGCCCTCCATGATTTGGTTGCCGATGGTGTAATGCTGGCTGAAACTCGCCATCGGTTCCTGGAACACCAACGCAATTTCCGGCCCGCGAATGTCGCGCATGCCCTCTTCGGTCAGGCCCGCCAGATCGACTGTGCTGCCATCGGCTTTGCGCAACATCACTGACCCGCCGACCACCCGGCCGGGGCGATCAACAATGCGCAGAATGCTGCGCGCGGTGACCGATTTGCCGCAGCCGCTTTCGCCGACCACGCCCAAGGTGCGGCCTTCAAAAACATCAAAATCCACGCCATCGACCGCGCGCACCACACCTTCGGGGCCAAAGAACTGAGTGCGCAAATCACGCACCGACAGAATGGGCTCAACCATAGGGATCGGCCGCGTCGCGCAATCCGTCGCCAAGGAAGTTGAACGCCAGGATTACCAGCACCACCGGCACCGCTGACAGCAGCAACCAAGGCGCCAAGGCAAGGGTTTGAACATTCTGGGCGTCCTGCAACAAAATTCCCCACGATATCGCCGGTGGCCGCAAGCCCAGGCCCAGGAAGCTCAAAGACGTTTCGCTGATGATCATCGCCGGCAAAGCCAGGCTGACGGCCGCAATGATGTGGCTGGTAAAGCTTGGCAGCAGATGATGGAACACGATGCGCAATTGTGACGCACCGGCCAATTCCGCGGCCAGAATGAAATCTTCTTCCCGCAACGCCAGAAACTTGCCCCGCACGACGCGGGCGAGGTCGGTCCAGGTCAACAGCGAGATGATGATCGTGATGGCGAAATAAACCTGGGTCACGCTCCAGTCATTCGGCAGTGCCGCCGACAGGCCGAGCCATAATGGGATGGCGGGGAGCGACCTTATCACCTCAATCGCACGTTGGATGATGGTGTCGATCACCCCGCCATAAACCGCCGACAATCCGCCCAGCAGCACGCCAAGGAACAGGCTGATGGTAACGCCGACCAACCCGATGGTGAGCGAGACCCTGGTTGCCACCGCGAGCCGCGACCACAAATCGCGCCCCAGCAGATCGGTGCCGAACAGGTAGATGCCCTCCCCGCGCTGGGCGTCTTTCAGGGTCATCAGATGGCGGTCGGTTTCCAAGCCGAGGAAGGAATATTTGTAGCCTTGGCCGAAGAACTCGATATAGACGCGGCGGTTGGGATCGACGGTATAGACCAACTTGAAGGTCTTGACGTCGCGCACGCCCTTGATGCCGGCGACCCAGGGGCGGAACGAGCCATCGGCATCGAACAAATGGATCGGTTGCGGTGCGATATAGCTGGTGCGCGAATCGGTCGCTTGCGGGTCCGATGTCGCCAAGAAATCAGCGCTCAGCGCCAGGACGTAGAATACCCCCAGCACCACCATGCTGATCATCGCCATCCGGTGGCGTTTGAAGCGCCACCAGATCAATTGCGCCTGGCTGGCAACGGCGTAACGGTCGGTCTCGATTGCCATTGAGCTAATCCAACTGATGGCGCAGGCGGGGTTCAACCCACATCAGCACCAGATCGGAAATGAAGGTGCCGATTACGGTCAGCACGCCAAGCAGCAAAACGATGGTGCCGGCGAGAAACATGTCTTTCGCCACCAACGATTTCACCAGCAGCGGCCCGACGGTCGGCAAGCCGAGCACAATCGAAATGATGATACCGCCCGAGATCAGCTGCGGAAACTGGTAGGCGAGGTTGGACGCAAACGGGTTCAACGCCGCACGCACTGGGTATTTCAGCACCGTGCGCATTTCCGACAGGCCCTTGGCGCGCGCCGTCACCACATACGGCTTGCGCAGTTCATCAAGGAGATTAGCCCGCATAATCCGCACCAACTGCGCGGTGCCGGCCAGCGCCAGGATCACCGCCGGCAAGGGCAGATGCTTAATCAGATCCCATGCCTTTTCCCAGCCCCAGGGTGCGAGGGTCATCTCAGCAGAAAACAACCCGCCGACGCTCGCGCCGAGCAAGGTGAAGGCGAAATACATAATCACCAGCGCCAGCAGGAAGTTCGGCACCGCAATGCCGATGAAGCCAAAAAAGGTAAAGATGTAGTCGGCGAGCGAATATTGCCGCACCGCCGAGTAAATTCCAATCGGCAGGGCAAGCGTCCAGGTCACAATCAGGGCAGCAAAGCTCAACGCCAACGTCAGCCAGATGCGGTCTCCGATCACCTCGATCACCGGGCGGCGCCATTCCATCGATTCGCCAAAATCCCCCACGACCACCCGGGCAATCCACTTCCCGTACTGGACGTAAAAAGGCTGACCGAGTCCGTAGAGTTCGCGCAACGACCTCGCCTCCTCGGCCGAGACGGCAGAGCCAGACGAAGCAAGTTGCGCGATATAAGCATCGACAAAGTCACCGGGCGGCAACTGGATGATCGCGAAGGATAGTACCGAGATCAACCAGGTTGTGAGCAGCCCGAGCAGGAGACGGCGGGTGACGAAGGCAATCATGCCTTATAAAACCAGCTTTCCGGATGGGCGCTGCCAGGGGTGCGGCAATGCTGGGCAATGCAGGTGCGGCCAGGGATGTTGGCGAGGCGCCGACTTGCCAGACGGACACCCATCAGTGCCGGGGACTGGCCGCAAATGCCGATATGGAATTGCTGATCGACCATGATCTTCCAGATTTCCTGCGCGGTCTTGTGGCGTTCAGCTTCCTGCTGGCCTGCAGCGCTGCGGAACAGTTCGAGCGCGCGCACCATGTGCGGATCGCTCGGCTTGGTGCCCTGCGTGCCTTCCGAGGCATACCATTTGGCATGCTCGACGCCATAGGCACCGTTGGAAACATCCGTCGGCAATGCCCAGGACGGGTAGAGATACAGCAGCTCAGTGCCGCCATTGGTCCAGACGAATAGCTGATGATCGCCCGACAGCATGCGTTGGAAGGCAAGGCCGCGCTCGCTTTCTTTCACGTCGCCGTAAATGCCGATCTTGCGCCAATGCTGCGCGATCATTTCGGCATGTTTCGGCCAATCCATAAACGCCTTGACCGCGAGCAGCTCGATCACCAGCCGCTTACCGTTATCCGGCCGCAGGCGATAACCGTCGCTGTCCTTTTTGCTGAGGCCGAGGCCGTCGAGCATCTTGTTGGCGGCGGCAATATCCAGCGTTGACCATTTGTTGCGCCATTCCGGGCCGGGGTTTTCCGGCATTGCTTCGGCCGGTGCCGTCGAACCGGGGGTTGCGAGACCGAGCCAGAAGGTTTCGTTGAGCTGTTCGCGGTCAATCCCCATCGACAGCGCCCGGCGGAAATCGGCGGTGCCGAGCAGCTTGCCGATCAGCGGATCGGCGCGATAATCCATGTTCACATGCAATGTCGTATCGGCGCCGTTATAGGCGAGGTCGAGATGGACGTCGTATTTGCCGCGCTCGCGATTTTCCAGAATCACCGGCAGTTTGGCCAGATCCATGTGGCGTTCCTGCAAGTCGTATTCGCCGGCCATGGCGCGCAGATTAGCGACCTCGATATTCTCGGCCAACGTCATCACGATGGTGTCGATGTAAGGCAACTGAGCGCCGTCTGTATCGACTGCATAATAGTACGGATTGCGCTCCATCACCCAGGTTGGGGTGTTGATCGGACGCGTGGTCCGCCACGGCCCCAGGGTCGGGATTTCCGGGTTGAGCTGCCAATCCTTCTTGACGTGCAGATGGCGCACCCAGGTATCAAAGCCAGCAGCCTTCGCCTTGGCGCTAACCTCGGCTTCCGACGAATATTTCGGCAGGAATTGCTTGAGGTAGTGCGCCGGCGCATAAGCGCCGTAGCTGCGCGCGCCGGATTGCTGCACCGACTGGCCACCGCCGATCAGCGTATCGCCGGCGATCATCGACGGGAACAGGAAATAGGGGTTTTCGAAAACGAATTGCACCGTGGTTTCGTTGACCTTGACCACTTTGCCGGCCTTCCCGCCAGCCGCCATGTCGGCGATCGGCGCCGGAACGATGTCCTTGTTGCCATAAATGTCTTCGAACCAGAACACGAAATCATCGGCGGTAAACGGGGCACCATCGGACCATTTCATGCCCTTACGCAAATGCAGCGTGGTCACCCGGCCATCGGCACTGATGTCGAAAGACTTCGCCACCGACGGCACGATCTTGCTGCCGGTGAAATCCCAGAACAGCAATTTATCCGACGCCATGATCCGGTTGCCGTTTTCACCGTCCGACGGCCCGATAAAGGCGCGGCGCCAGGTGCCACCGTATTTGCCGACGCTTTCGAGCGGCTTGATCACCATCGGCTCGGCCGGCAGGCGTTGCGCCACGGGGGGCAATTTGCCGGCCTTGACCAGTTCGGCCAGTTGCGGCGCTTCCTTGAAGCTGGTCGGGATAACCGTCGATTGAGTCGGCCCTTGCAGGTTGCCAACGAGGCCCGAGGCGCCAAACTGGCCCTTGCCGGCAACCGCCTGCGCCAAGGCGTCCGTCGAGATCGCGGCGGCTGCGAAGACGGCAGTTGAACTCAGGAATTTTCTACGGCTGGTCATGGCGCGCATCCTCCAACGGGCTTTGGGTCACCGCTTAAGCGATGTTAGCGCTCACTTTACGATAAGCCCGCCCGGCACGCCAGAGCTTGTCTCAAAACATTTGGACTGCCATCACCGCGAGCACTCCCGCGTTGACGAGAAGCAATATTGGCGCAACCGGCCCGATCGCGCGCTGCCAGCGACGCGCCGCCGCCTGGCCGGCAATGCCAATTGCCAGCAATGCGGGCACGGTGCCCAGACCGAAAACCAGCATCGCGAATGCTCCTTCAGCGGGGCCACCTGCCGCGCTCGCGGCGAGCAGTGCCGCATAGAGCAAACCGCAGGGCAACAAACCAAGCGCCAGACCAAGCGGCAAGCCGGTCACACCGCCAAGGCGACCGAGCAGGCGCGTAACGACCGGAGGCGCGTGGTCAGGTCCTGGTACGTATCGCCCGACCGATGGCGCCAGCCGGCGCAGGCCCTGCCCCAGAAACAACAACGCTGCCACCGCCAGCGCCACCCCGGCAAGCCATCCAAGGCCCGGCACCACGCCCACCAGCCCGGCAAGCCCACCGAGTGCTGTATAGGTGGCGATGCGGCCAACATGATAGCCCGGCAGCAGGCCTAGATGGCGACACGGCCCGCACGCGGACGACGCTGACATTTTCGTACCAATCTGCCCGAGCACGAACGGCCCGCACATCGGCGCGCAGTGCATGACCCCGCCGGCAAGCCCTGCCAGCAGCAGCCCGGATGGCAGAAGTGCCCCGCCCGGCTCGCACAACGCCACTAGTGCGCCCAACCAACTGATCATTCTGCACCTATAGGCCATTTCAGCCGGAACAGGGTTGATCTGTGTCAATGCAGGCCACCTCGCCACGAGGCAATGTGCGAGTGGATGCACCCCATATCCGGTTTCGCAATATGACACGGAGTGATCATGGAAGACGACATTAGCGGCGTACTCGTTGGGGCTCTGGTCGCCGTGCTGGGGATGGTCGGCCTGTTTATGGCGTCCGGAGCTTATGACAATGCGATTTTCATTTTTGGTTTGTCACTTGCCGCTTTCGCCGTGCTCTTCGACATCGGACTAATCCGGCGTCACTTTGATCGCCGTAGCGGAGGGCGCCATGTCTGACGCAGCGGCCATTTCCGAAACATTGCGCGCGCCACTGACCTATAACGAGGATGTGGTTCGAAAATTCGTCGTTGCCGGGATGTTTTGGGCGCTGGTGGCCTTTCTGGTGGGCGTCTATATCGCGGCCGAACTTGCCTGGCCGGAAGCCAATCTCGGGCTATCCTACGTGAATTTTGGCCGTTTGCGTCCGGTGCACACCTCGGCCGCGATCTTCGCGTTTGGTGGCTCGGTCCTGATCGGCACGTCTTTTTACGTCGTCCAGCGCACCTGCCGCGCGCGGCTGTTTGGCGGCGAGGCGTTGGCCGATTTCGTCTTCTGGGGCTATCAGTTTTTCATTGTCATGGTCGCCCTCAGTTACCTCATGGGCTACACTCAGGGGTTGGAATACGCCGAGCCGGAATGGCATCTCGATTTATGGCTGACCCTGATTTGGGTAATCTATGCAGTAATTTTCATCGGCACGTTGCTGAAACGGGAAGAGCCGCACATCTACGTGGCCAACTGGTTTTATCTGGCGTTCATCCTGACCGTTGCGGTGTTGCATCTGGTCAACAACGCAGCGGTTCCGATTTCGATGTATTCCGCCAAAAGCTATGCGGCTTATGGCGGGGTTCAGAGTGCGCTGATCCAATGGTGGTATGGGCATAATGCAGTAGGCTTTCTGCTGACCGCCGGTTTCCTGGGGATGATGTATTACTTTATCCCCAAGCAGGCGGATCGGCCGATCTATTCATATCGTTTGAGTGTCGTGCATTTCTGGTCATTCGTGTTCATGTATATATGGGCTGGCCCCCATCATCTGCATTACACATCCTTGCCGGATTGGACGCAGACGTTGGGTATGGTGTTTTCGCTGATGCTTTGGATGCCCAGCTGGGGCGGAATGATTAATGGGTTGATGACCTTATCCGGCGCCTGGGACAAGCTGCGCACCGATCCTGCGCTGCGCTTCTCAGTTACCGCAGTCGGCTTTTATGGCATGGCGACTTTTGAAGGGCCGGTGTTGTCGATCCGTGATGTCAACGCACTGGCGCATTACACCGACTGGATTGTAGGTCATGTCCATTCCGGCACCCTCGGCTGGAATGCCTTCATGAGCTTCGGGGCGATCTACTATCTGGTGCCAGTTCTGTGGAAGCGCAGCGGGCTCTATTCCGCCCGTCTGGTGGCATGGCATTACTGGATTTCGACTCTCGGCATCGTGCTTTACATCAGCTCGCTCTGGGTCGCGGGGATCATGCAGGGGTTGATGTGGCGAGCCTACGACGCCTTTGGCTTTCTGCAATATTCTTTTGTCGAATCGGTGAGCGCAGTCCACCCCTATTACGTGATCCGCTGGCTGGGCGGGATGATGTTCTTCGTCGGCGCCCTGATCATGGTCTATAATCTGGTGATGACAGTACGATCGCCATCCACGAGGCGTGCCGTAACCGGGTATCCGGTTGGCGCCATCGCAGCGGGAGAATAGGTCCATGTTCCGTCACGAATGGATTGAAAAGAACGCCATACTGCTGCTTGTGCTCACGTTGCTAACCATATCAGTCGGGGGGATTGTGGAGATCATTCCGCTGTTTACCATCGAAACAACAATTGAGCGCGTCGTCGGCATGCGACCCTATACGCCGCTCGAATTGATGGGTCGCAACCTCTACATCCGGGAAGGCTGTTACACCTGTCACAGCCAGCAAATTCGGGCGCTGAAGGACGAGGTCGAACGTTACGGACATTTCAGTCTGGCTGCCGAAAGCATGTATGATCACCCGTTTCAGTGGGGCAGTAAGCGTATCGGCCCGGATTTGGCGCGCGTCGGTGGCAAATATTCAAGCGATTGGCACTATGCGCATCTGGTTAATCCACAGGAATTGGTGCCGGAAAGCCTTATGCCGAAATACGGCTTCATGGCGACGACACCGCTGGATTTCGACCATATTGACAAACATCTTCGTGCCAATCGGATTGTCGGCGTGCCGTACACTGACGATCAGATTGCCCATGCCAAGGACGATCTGCTCGCTCAAGCCAATGCGCAGATGGATGCCGACGCTTTGATGAAGCGATATCCAAAGGCGGTGGTGGTGCCAGGCAATGATCGCGCGCCGACCGAACTCGATGCGCTGGTGGCCTATTTGCAAATGCTCGGCACGTTGGTTGATTTCTCCAATACCAGTCCCGAAAAACTTCAGCAGTAGGGGGGAATCGATGTCAAATTTTGTTCACACCTTGCTGACTTGGTCGGTGCTGCCGGTCGGGTTGGTATTTCTGCTTGTCGTTGCGGCCCAATACTGGCCTGGCCGTAAAGCTGCCAATGAACGCCATCGCCTGATTCCGCTGAATGAGGAGACCGCCCGTGCCAACCAAGATTGAAAAGGACGTGATCTCCGGGCGTGAAACCACTGGTCAAGTGTGGGATGGTCTGCGAGAGCTCAACACGCCTATCCCGCGATGGTGGCTCTATACCTTTATCGCCACCTGCGTATGGAGCGTCGGTTACGTGGTGGTGTATCCATCAGTGCCGGGCCTGTTCGGCTATTATCACGGCGCCATCGGCTACTCGACGCGGGTCGAGGTCAACAGTCAAGTTGCGTCTATCGCCGCCATTCGCGCCCGCAGTATGGACCGTATCGAGGCCACCCCTTTTGCGCAGATCGCGTCCGATCCCAAGCTGATGGCGGTCGCCATGGCAGCAGGCAAAATCACATTTGCTAATAATTGCCAGCCCTGCCACGGCGCGGGAGGCGGCGGCCGGCCGGGTTTTCCGACGCTTGCATCTGATAGTTGGATCTGGGGCGGAAAGCTTGAAGACATCCAGACCTCGGTTCAGCACGGCATTCGCAACGAGGATCCCGATGCCCGGATGAGCCAGATGCCACGCTTTGGCGTCGATGGCCTACTTAAACCCGTCGAAATTGCCGCCGTTGCCGACTATGTGCTGGCGTTGCGGGGGGCCAACAAGGACGGAACCGATGTAACCGCCGGCGGGAAGCTTTACGCCGAGAACTGCGTGGCCTGCCACGGCGAAAAAGGCGAAGGCAAACGGGAGGTGGGTGCGCCGAATTTACGCTCCGCGGTTAATCTTTACGGCACCTCCAAGGACGCAATCATCGCCCAAATCAGCGCGCCACGCCAGGGCGTTATGCCAGGCTGGAATGCACGCCTGGATGCAGCGACAATCAAAAGCGTTGCAATCTACGTTCACTCGCTCGGGGGCGGCGAATAGGGTGAACGAATACGTAACCCCATCCGCCGATGAAGTGTCTCTCTACGGCGATCGGGTACGGGTTTACCCGCGGGCAGTCCACGGCATTGCGCGCAATTTCAAATGGGCGTTGCTGATATTCTGCCTCGCGGTCTATTATATTTTGCCGTGGGTGCGCTGGAATCGCGGACCGGGCAACCCGAACCAGGCGGTGCTGCTCGATATCAGCACCGAACGGTTTTATTTCTTCGGCATTACGTTCTGGCCGCAGGACATCGTGTTGCTGACGGGCGGGTTGATCCTGGCCGCGGTGGGTTTGTTCCTGATCACCAGCCTGTTCGGTCGCATCTGGTGCGGTTATGCCTGCCCGCAAACGGTATGGACCGATTTGTTCATGCTGGTCGAACGCTGGATCGAGGGCGACCGCAACGCGCGCATGCGCCGCGATGCCGGCCCATCGACCTTGGACAAAGTGTGGCGCAAGCTTGCCAAGCATTCGGTCTGGCTGGGCGTCGCGTTCTGGACTGGCGGCGGCTGGATCATGTATTACGTTGATGCACCGACGGTTGTGGGCGATTTTTGGACCGGACAGGCGTCATACGGCGTTTACGGTTTCACCTTCCTGTTTACCGCGACGACTTACGTGCTGGCGGGCTGGGCGCGTGAACAGGTCTGCACTTATATGTGCCCGTGGCCGCGCTTCCAGTCGGCGATGCTCGACGAACAAACCCTGATCGTGACCTACCAGGGCTGGCGTGGCGAACCGCGCGGGCGCGGCAAACGCGATGTTATTCCCGCGCCGGTGCTCGGCGATTGTATTGATTGCCATGCCTGCGTCCATGTCTGCCCGACCGGCATCGATATCCGCGACGGGGTGCAACTCGAATGTATCGGCTGCGGCTTATGCGTTGATGCCTGCAACGAGATTATGACCCGCACAAGCCAGCCGCTTTGGCTCATCAAGTGGGATACGCTGGCCCGGCAGGCCGGGCTTGCCAAGGGCGAAATCGTCGAGCCGATCAAGTTGGTCCGGCCGCGTACCCTGATTTATCTAGCCGTTTTGGGAATTGCTGTGGCCGCTATGGGCATCGGGCTTGCGATGCGGTCGCTGCTCGAAGTGTCGGTGCAGCATGAACGCGCGCCGTTATTCGTGCGGCTGCATGATGGTTCGCTGCGTAACGCTTATACGTTAAAGCTGGTCAACAAATACACCCACGACGTCAGCTTCACGGTGACGGTCGAAGCAGCTATGCGGGCGAAATTGCAGGTTGCGGGTTCCACCGATGCACCCGCAGATGCAATCACCATTCTGGTGCCAGCCGATAGCGTGGGCGCATATCGGGTGTTTCTTGACGCCGCACCCGGCGGCGTTGAGGCAAAGAATGCCGAGATCACCTTTCTGCTACGCGATACTACTGACAATATCCTGATCAAGCGCAGTGCCAATTTCATTGGTGCTGGCAAACCGGGCGGCGGGTAGGAGTTTCGATATGCGGTTAACCTGGGCGTTCTTTCCCTATGCTGTGGCGCTTGGGCTGGCCGGCGTTGCTGTGGTCGATGGCGGCATGATATGGACCGCGATCAGCACCTTTCCCGGCAGGGTGACCCACAGCCAGTTCGAGGACAGCAACCGCTACGACGCGGTGCTGGAGACTGCCGCGCGTGAAGCGGCGCTGGGCTGGAATGGCGAATTGTCCCTTGTTGCGGGCACGCCCCGCCTGATGCTTACAGACCGTCAAGGGCAGAAGATCGAGGGCGCGCGGATTGTCGGACAGGCGAGCCGACCACTTGGCAACAGCGCCCCGATCGAACTGGTATTCCGCGCGGCGGTGCCGGGCGAGTATGTTGCCGAAACCAGGTTGCCCGATGCAGGTCAGTGGGAAATCGATCTGACCGCCGCAGTGTCGGGTAAGCGCATCCATCTTTCACGGCGGGTCGTGGTGCCGTGACCTTGCCTGCCGCCCTGGCAATGTGCGCCCATTGCGGCGTGGGGATAGAGCTTGGGGCGCGGTTCTGCTGTGCCGGATGCTCGGCAGCATTTGATACGATCAATGGACTTGGCCTCGGCCAATTCTACACCCGCCTGGTGCGCGACCCGGCGCTGGTGCCGAACCGGCCAGAGCCAACTGACCGCTGGGACCTGGCGCGCTGCGTCACCACTGACAATGCCGGCCAGCACAGCCTGACCCTCGCGGTTGATGGCTTGCAGTGCGGTGCCTGCGTGTGGCTGATCGAAACCGCGTTGGGACGCGAGCCGAACGTGATCAAAAGCCGGGTCAACATGACCACCCGCCGGCTGCAACTCGGCTGGACCGGCGATGTCACCGATGGCGGCCGCCTGGTGGGATTGGTCGAAAAACTCGGCTACCGACTGGTGCCTTTCGATGCTGCGCGGCTGGCGGCCGCCGCCGATCGCACCGGGCGCGAACTGATCTGGGCGATGGCAGTGGCGGGCTTTGCCGCAGGCAATGTGATGCTGCTGTCGGTGGCGATCTGGATTGGCCAAAGCCAGGGCATGGGGCCGGCGGTGCGTGACGCGCTGCATCTGGTTTCGGCGCTGATCGCGCTGCCGGCGATCTCCTACGCCGGCCGGCCGTTCTTTCGCAGCGCCCTCGCCGCACTGCGTGCCCGCCGGACCAACATGGACGTGCCGATCAGCGTCGGGGTTATTCTGGTCACCACGTTTAGTCTGTTCGAAACCATGGCTGGGGCAGGGGATGCGTATTTCGATTCCGCCTGCACCTTGCTATTCTTTTTGCTGATCGGCCGGGTGATGGATCATCGCGCCCGCGGCCGCGCCAGGGCAACCGCTGAACAATTGCTGGCGCTGCGGCACAGCGATGTCACCGTGATCGCCCCCGATGGCACCACCGAACCGCGGGCAGCGGCAAGCGTGGCCCCCGGCGCCCGCATCCTTGTCGCCATGGGATCACGCATCGGCGTCGATGGCGTGGTGGAATTGGGCAGCGCGCCGCTCGATACCAGCCTGGTCACCGGCGAAACCCTGCCGGTGCTGGCCGTGCCGGGAACGGCCGTGTTTGCCGGCACCATCAATCTCGGCGCGACGTTGACAGTTTTGTGCACCGCAAGCGGCGCCGGCACCTTGCTGGCCGAGTGCGTCCGCTTGATCGAAGTCGCGGAATCCCGCCGGGGCCGGTTCGTCGAACTCGCCGACCGGGTGGCGAGGCGGTATGCGCCCACGGTACATCTGGCCGCCGCGCTGACCTTTCTCGGATGGTGGGGCCTGGGCCACGCCACCGTCGAGCACGCGCTGCTGACCGCATGCGCGGTGCTGATCATTACGTGCCCGTGCGCCCTGGCTTTGGCGGTGCCGGCGGTGCAGGTGTTGGCGACCCAACGCCTGTTCCAGCGCGGCATTCTGCTGAAATCGGCGACCGCATTGGAACGTCTGGCCAAGGTCGATGCGGTTGTCTTCGACAAGACAGGCACCTTGACCGTGCCGTTGCCCGAGCTGGTCGCCGACCCGTCACGCGATCCCGCCGATCTTGTCGCCGCAGCCCAACTCACCGCCGGCAGCCGCCACCCACTGGCGCGCGCTTTGCTGGTGGCATCCGGCCCGGTGGTCGCGGCCGAAGCGGTCCGGGAGGTTCCGGGCCGCGGGATGGAGTTAGGGGATACCAGACTGGGCAGCAGCGCCTTTGTCGGGGTCAAAAATCCGCCACCCGCCGATGGCCCAGAACTATGGTTCGTGCGTCCAAACCGCCGGCCAGTGCGGTTCCGCTTTGCCGAGGCACTGCGTCCGGCAGCGCGGGAAACCATTGCGACGCTCGCGCGGATGCGGATCGGCGCGAGCGTGCTGTCCGGCGACCGCAGCGCCTCGGTTTCGGCGATCGCGGGGCAATGCGGCATCGCGGCCTGGCAGGGCGAATGCACCCCGGTTGATAAGTTCACCGCCGTTGAAGCGATGCGTCGCGGCGGCAGGCAGGTGTTGATGGTTGGCGACGGGTTAAACGATGCGCCGTCTTTGGCAGCGGCAAGCGTATCAATGTCCCCGACCTCGGCTGCCGAGCTCAGCCAGACTATTGCGGACGTCGTATTCCAGGGCAGCGGGCTTGACGCGGTGTCCGAAACCATTGCGGTGGCGCGACGGGCGGAGGCGATCATGCGTGGTAACATCGCTTTGGCAATCGGCTATAATGTGCTGATGGTGCCGCTGGCGATGGCGGGGTTGGTGACCCCCTGGCTGGCCGCGGCTGCGATGTCATCATCGTCGTTGCTGGTATTGGGCAATTCGTGGCGGGTACGGAAATGACATCGATTCTCGGGCTGATCCTGTTGAGCCTCGCCCTTGGGGTCTGCGCGCTGGTGGCGTTTCTTTGGTCGCTGCGTGCCGGCCAGTACGACGACATGGACGGCGCGGCGAGCCGGATTTTGTTCGACGATCACCCTCCGAAGCGTTAGCACCGAAGGCGATTCGAGCCTATGGTGTAAAACGGCGAGATTATGTTAAGGTCCGCGTAGCGTGGCGGCCCAAGCGTAAATTTCATCGATCCGCCGCGGACATGAATAGAGGATAGTCTGACGTGCGACCGCCGAAAAATGACTGGAAACGTCAACCCCGCACCTCCGGTTTCGATGACGACCGCTTCTATGGCAGCGCCTCAACCCCGCCGCCGCCGCCGTCCTTCGCCGGTTTCGGTGGTGGTGGCCCGGAGCTGAGCGCGACCGTAAAGTGGTTCAATCCCGAAAAAGGCTTTGGCTTTGTTGAACTCGCTGACGGCACCGGCGATGTGTTCCTGCACATCAATGCCCTGCAGTCATCGGGGCACACCACGGTGAGCCCAGGCGCGAAAATGCAGGTCCGCGTCGGCCAAGGCCAAAAGGGCCGTCAGGTCGAAATGGTGCTGACCGTCGACGAAAGCACTGCCGAAGCACCGCGTGCGCGCAGTGCGGCCCCCGGTGGTCCCGGTGGCTATGGCGCCGGCGCCCCGCGTAGCGGTGGCATGGGCGGCGGTATGGGTGGTGCACGCCCGGCACGCGCCCAGGTCGATATGTCGTCTGCCGTCGACATGATGGGCACAGTGAAGTGGTACAACCCGACCAAAGGGTTCGGCTTCATCTCCCCCCAGGATGGCGGCAAGGACGTATTCGTCCACGCGACTGCGCTCGAACGCGCCGGGCTTCAGCCATTGCAGGATGGTCAGTCCGTCCGCATGGCCGTGGTCCAGGGCGCCAAGGGCCCGGAAGTCGGCACGATCAGCCTGGGCTAAGGCTTAAATATCGCCGGATTACCGGCGGCGCGAAAGCGCCGTCGGGTCCAGCACGGTCAAAGCCTGCCAGCCGAAATTCAGCAACGCGGCGCTGTCTTCGGCAAACGTGACAAGTTTCTGCACCAAAGCTGGCTTGCCCATATCGGCGAGCGTCAGGGCGCGCCTGACAGTGAATGATTTCAGTCGCAAAATATCGGCGACTGGGCTGTCCACTGCGTCCTCGAACCCGCGCGGCATGCGGGACAGTGTTTCCGACATATCGAAGCCAAGTTTCCTGCCTGCCAGATCGGCGCGCAGTAAGTCCGCCCGCGCCGGGTCAACATAGATCGCCTCGCGGATCGCCTCCAGCGCTTCTTTATCGGGCAAATAAAATCCCGCTGCAAGGAAACATCCGGTGGGATCGAGATGAATGTACAAAATCCCGTCGAATTTCGCCCCTCCTGCGCGGCGCAGCACCGCGCCAGAATTGGTTTTGTAAGGAAGCTTGTTCTTGCTGAAGCGCACATCGCGATGAATGCGGAAAATCGCCTTGGCAGGATCGCCGGTTAGTGGGCTGCCGGCAGCGGCCAGACCCGAAATGACATCGGCAAGCAAAAGCCGGAACGGGGCAACGATGTCGCGCTCATAGGCCGGTTTGTGAGCCAGGAACCAATCGCGATTATTGTTCGCATCCAGGTCGCGGAGAAATTGGAACGCGTCGGGCCGGAAGCCAGCAAAGCCTTGGGTATTTGGTGCCATGCGGCATTATCCCTCTCGCGACCGTCGCTGCAAGACCAGGCCCGCCAGAAACGCGCTCGTGGCCGCCGCGGCAAAGCCATGTTGGAACCCGGCCAGGAAACCGCCCTCGCTATCGGTTGGCCCACCCGCCTGGAACACCAGCATTAACACGCTCGCACCCGTTAAGGTCCCGATCGTGCGGGTGACCATCCCGAGACTGCCGGCGACACCCCGATCGGCTGGCGGCAGGCTCCCGGTCAGGACGTCGAGCACCGCGACCGAGAACAGCCCAGCCCCAATCCCGTGCACGAACATCGCCGCCACCAGCCACGCGATGGCGTGCCCGTTGGCCGCCCAAAGAATGCCGACCAGAGTAGCTGCCACAATGAAAATACCGATTTGCGCCAGAATGCGCGACGACATCCGACTGGCCAGCCGTCCAGCGACCGGGGTAGCCAGCACACTGCCGATCGGGCTGAATGCCAGCAGCAAGCCGCCAACCTGCACCGACACCCCGCCGAACTGCACGAGGTAGAACGGGATCAGCAACGGTCCGGCGAACGTCGCGAGATTGCCGAGGATGTTGGCGATGGTGATCCGGGCGACATCGCCCTCGCGCAGAACCCCAAGCCGGACGATCGGGGACGCCGCCACACGTTGACGCCAAATGAAGGCGAGCAGGGTTGCCATGGTCAGGCTCGCCGCGCCGAGGACTGCCCAAATTCCCGCCGGCAATCCGCGGAGATGATCAAGCGTCAGGATAAGGCCCGCGATTGTCACCGCCAGCAGCACCCCGCCAGCCGCATCGAAGCGTGCCACCGAATTCGGCCTCGTCCGTTGCGGCAAGGTAAACCCCAACAGCAATGCCGCACCCGCCACCGGGATGCGAAAGGCGAACACCGAACTCCAACCAAAGCGATCCAGCAGAGCACCGGCAAGCACCGGCCCGATCACCCCGCCGAGTGCCATCATCATGCTGTACCACCCCAATGCCTCCGCCCGGCGCAGGTCGCCGAGCAATCCGGTCGCCATAGCCGGCCCAACGCTGAGGATCAGCGCCGCCCCGGTGCCCTGCATCGCCCGCCCGGCGAGAAACCAGCCGAAGGATGGGGCGAAAGTGCACAGCGTAAAGGCGCATGTGCTGATGAAACAGCCAACCAGAAATACCACCCGGTAGCCGACCAGGTCACCAATACGGCCAAACCCCAAGGTGAGGCTGGCAAAGATCAGCACGTAACTGATCACCACAAACCGGATCGAGGGAATATCGAGGGCGAAATGCGCGGCAATTTGCGGGAAGGCAACATTCACGCTGGCATCGAGCGGCACCAGCGCGGTTCCCAGCCCGACCACCAGCAGCCCACGGATTTCTGTCGCTGTCATCGGAGCATCTCCGCAGTTTCAATAGCCCAGGCAATCCTTTGGGTTGCAAAGGCAACCGGCAAACACCACAACGGACAAATGCGATGTACGTCAACTGCTGGACTGATCGGGGCCGCTTTCATGCTGGCGTCGGCCGCGCATGGCGAACCGATGGCGCCAATTTTGTCTGCGGAAACTCATCTGCGCTATGCCGGCTACGTTGCCGGGCTGAACGTATTTTCGCTGCATGTCAAAGCCGCCCTCGCACCAGAACGCTACCGGATGGAAACCCGCTACAACCCCGAAGGGGTGTTAAACGTCTTCGTCTCCGGCGAACTCCACACCCTCGCGCATGGTGGCTGGAATGCCGGTCGGGCCACGCCTGCCCGCTATCAGACCTGGGGCATCTGGCGCGGTGAGGCACGGGACACCCAGATCGACTATTCAGCCGGCAGCCCGCTGATCCGCAAGCTCATTCCGCCAATCGCTGGGGAACGCGAACCGGTCACGCCAGCCGATCAGGCGGGCACCATCGATACCCTCAGCGCCTTCGCCTATCTCGCCCAGCAGGTCAACACCCGCGGCCGCTGCGATGGAGACGCACGATTATTCGATGGACGCCGCCTGTCTGTCGTGTCGGCGGTGCATGTCGGCGAGGAAATCCTGCCCCGCGAATCCCGCTCAAGCTTTTCCGGCCCGGCAACGCGCTGCGACATCAGCGGCAAGCAAATCGCCGGGTTTCTGCTCGGCGATGCCCCGACCGATGGCACAGGCAAGACCAGCGGCAGCGTGTGGTTCGCCCGACCCACCGCAACTGCGGTCATGCTCCCGGTCCGGATGACTTTCGTGATCCCAGTTCTGGGGAACGCGACGCTTTATCTGACCGCAAATCCCAAATAGATCTTTATCCGATCGACTTGTCTTTTCGATCGGATAAAGATGATCGTAAAACCAAGACTCTAGCTCACGGCGCGCTGCGTATTCCGCCAGCCTCGGCCTCGGTAATCAGGCGAAACCCGTCATCGGGCAGCAACATGCGGGCTGTGATCAGCCGGTCCGTCGCCTCGCGCACCGCTTTCACATAGGCAGCCTTGCTCGGGAAGCGTTCTTCCAACGACAGGCGTGGATCACCGGCCGCCTCGCGCTCCGCCTTGGTCGCCGCGAACGGCACAAAGCTGCCGGTGAGCGTGCATGGCGCGTCGGTAAACAAATCGTCGCGATGCAGGTTCCAGCCGGTATAGGTCCCGATCGGCACTTGCACGTTGACCGGCCTGACGCCGCCAATGTCATTGCCATCAACATCGACCTGGGGCACCAGCACGCCGTAGCTTGCCGGCCGTTCACGCGGTGGGATGATGGTTTCAATTCCGGAGCTATCGGCGGCATTATACTGCGGGCCACGATCGTAAACATGCAGTGCGTTGTTGCGCATCAGCATGCGCATTGCCGGCCGTTCCGTGCCGCCATAATTCGTCGCCGGAACCTCGGGGAAGCGGACCTGGTCGGGCGCCACCAGCGTGGCATCGGCAATGCGCGGCACAATGCCGGCGGGCGGCGCCCGATCATCGCGCACCCATTGGGTGAAATTATGAAGCAACGCCCGCATCGTCCAGACATGCGGTGTCGGGTTGCCCTGCTGGGTGCAAACCCCGAACGGCGCCTTGGCGGGCAACGGCAATGCGGCCGGGCCATGCTGGGTGCTGGCCATGATGAAGCTGCGCACGTTCGCCGGATCGGCAACATCGCGCGTGCCCATCGGATCGGTGAACCCAAGACCCTGGCGCCCCTCCCAGATTTCGAGAGCCGTCGCTGCGTGGAAAATCTTCGGGCAAGTGTTATCCGCCGAGCACCGATCGAGCACCCCTTGCGTGCGCCCAGTCAGCGGATCGGCTTGGCGGGCATAGCTGAACGGGAAATCATATGCCGGATAACGGTGATCGACCGCGCTGCCCCAGGCCCGCCCGACCATCGCCCAGCGGATATTCATCGCGATCAACCCGCCGCCAATATGTGGCATCGCGCCATCGAACGCGCGGCCGCCTGCCTCGGCGCGATTGAACCCGAGATGCAGCATGGTGCGGATGTAGCGCCCGGATTGGGAACTTCCGGTGATGATGGCTTTCACCGCCGGCCCATGAACCACCGGGTTCGGCGTGCCAGCGTCGTCCTTATCCCGACCCTTCAGGAACGCCCCAAGATCGCGCCCCGCTGCAAAGCCCAGCCCCATCACCTTAGGGTCCTTGGCGCGGTAAATCAGTTCATACAGATGCCCAGGCTTGAACCCGGCCGGCAGGCAGATTTTCTTGTCGTCCGGCTTGTCGCAATCACCGAACCGCCAATCGCTGTTCGCAATAACCACCCCCGGCGCCGATTCGCGCACCCGCACAGTCAGCGTCGGCAAAAACCCATCGGCGAATTTCGCCGCATTATCGACCGATGCGGTGGCGTAGCTGTCATGGCCGCCTTCGGTGAACCAGCCGCCGCCAACCGCCGATGTCCTGGTCGGCGCCTGCACCACGATTTCGCTGCGCACAATGCCGGTGATGCCCGAGCCATCCTTGTTGCGCGCCACCGGCACGTCGAACAACTGCCGGTTATTGCCCGCCAGCACATCGCCTTGCCAGCCGAACCACACCAGCGTGTAGCCCTGCTGCTGCAACCAGCCGTCGCCGGGGTCAGACGCCGTGTTCTGGTCGGCGACATTGGCTTTCACATCGGCGTTGAACAGCCCGATCGCGCCCTTGTTGCCGCGGTTGACCACGTTGAACAGCAGAACATTATTGCTGCGCGCCGGATCGGCCGGGCGAATAATATCAATGTCGCTGACATATTCCACCATGCCGCGCGCGTTCTTCGGCGCCAGCCCGATGTCCTGGATGATCGCGTTGCCCGGCGCCTTTGGATCGACCTCGCCATAGGCTTTGCCGCGCACCCGCTCAAACTTGCCCGCACCCGCGAAGACCTTGCCGCCAAACGCGGGCTCGGGCGCGGAAAGCTCCAGCCGGGTGATCCGCGCCTCCGCAGCGCCGATCAAAAGCCCAAGCGCACACGTCGCGCGCAGCAAAGTTTTGAACATTTCCATCCCCCACCAAAATCGTTGCGCCAACTATGCCGAGCCACCCCTGGCGACGCAAGCCCGCATCGGCGAAACTCCCCTATCAAGGAGAGCCCCCATGTCCGACCAACCCCGCATCACCTGGCTCATTGACCGCATCGCCACCCGCGGCCGGGTCCGCGTCGGCCTGCTCGCCCGCACCCTCATCGTCGCACTCTGGGACAAGCAAATCCCGCTCGATAACAACGACATGCAAACCCTCGATGACCTCGCCTCCTCCCGCCGTACCACCCATTTGGTGCCACCCTTGCGCGATGGCGGCTACACCCATCTGCTTGGCGGCAAAATCGGGTTGCTGCCCGGTGAAGCCGCAACCCTCAAAGCCGTCCTGCTCGGTACCCCGGATGGCCTGCGCACCCGCCGCCAGGCCCTGCTCGCGATGGTCACCGAGGAAGGCAAACTCGACCCCACCGGCCCCGAAACCGGCGAAACCGGCATCGCCCATCACGCCGAGGCGACCGAGGCCCGGATCGGCCATGCCCGCCGCATGCTGATGGATTTCGACCACGCCTTTCCGTCTGTCAGGGGCAGCATGTGAAACGCCTGCTGATCGTCTGGCATTCCCGCACCGGCGGCACGACGGCGATGGCCCAAGCCGCCGCCAACGCCGCCGCCGAAATCGCCGTCCGTCTGCTCCCCGTCGCCGAAACCCATGCCCCCGACATCCTCGCCGCCGATGGCTACATCTTTGCCGGCCCCGAGAACCTCGCGTCCCTGTCCGGCCCGATGAAAGACCTCTTCGATCGCTGCTATTACGACGTGTTGGACCGCATCCAAGGTCGCCCCTACGCCATCATGATCTGCGCCGGCAGTGATGGCACCGGCGCTGCCCGGCAAATAACCCGCATCGCCACCGGCTGGCGCCTCCGCCCGATCGCCGAGCCGCTGATCATCTGCACCCGCGCCCAAACCCCCGAAGCCATCGCCGCCGCCAAAATCATCGCGCCGGCGGATTTGGTGCGCTGCGCAGAACTCGGTGCGGGTATGGCCGCTGGCGTGGCGGCAGGGATATTCTAGGCAAGCGTCTTCTTTTTGTGAACAAAAAGAAGCAAAAAAACTTCCGACTCTGCCTCCGTCGTCGCACGAACCGTGGCACGTCATTGCGAGCCCTTGCGAAGCAATCCATGTTGATAACACACACAAAATTCCCAATAATGATTACGATATCGTAATAAAAATGACGTGCAAAGTCCCGCCACCCGTCAAGCCGTCGTTGCAATAACCGCGCAATCCACATCAACCCCAGCCAACGGCATCTCATCAGCAACCACCCACGCCACCGGCGCGCGGTCCGCGTTCGCAACCACTGCCGGCACCACATCCACCAACCCGAGCATCCGCTTCAACGGCCGCAAGACCCGTCCCAGCCCCGGCAATGCGGCAACCAGCGCCTGCATCTCGGGCTCGGCCAGCAAATGCTCCAACTGCAAGCCATACCCTACCGCCTCATACCCCAGCACCCCCACCAGCCAGCCCCGCCGCGACGGCAACCGCACCCGCGCGACCGGGGCCACCCGCACCCGGTCCGGCCGTGCCGCACGAACCACGCGCTTGCGCACCACCGCCCGCCCAAACCGCTGCACCGACCGGCTCAACCAGCTCCAAAGCGGCACCGTCAGCGCCATCAATCGCGGCTCCCGCAGAAACCGCCGCGCCACCACCGCCGCCAACCCCATCAAAATCGCGCCAAAACGCCGCACCAATTCTGGCGCGGTCGCAGGCAGCGAGGGAGGGAGAGGCATATTTGTCATGATAAATTTATTAACACAGGCGGCGCTAAACCGCAAGAAAATTTGTATTTTCCGGTGGTCCACCTCCAGCCAGGACGTCGTTGCTGGTCCAAGCGACGTTGGTCTGGGTGTGGTATTCCATCGCTCCTGCACGTGCTGCAGGGCGTGCGATGCTGCTGTCGTTGCCGACACTGGCCGGTACGCTGGTTGAAGCCCCCGCCCGCCATGACGAACTTACCTGCGGACCTCGAAAATAGTACATTCCTATTGAAAACTGGCCTATTGAAAATTGGCCAAACTAATGGTAACCATTATATGATCCAAGATGGCGATTGCGAATGGGACGACGCCAAAGCCCATAGCAATCTCGGCAAACACGGGATCAGCTTTGTGGCGGCGCGCCGCGTATTTGATGATGCCTTCGCACTCGGACGCGACGATGTTAACGCCACCGGCGATGAAGCCAGATACGTCCTCATTGGCATGGTCAACGGGGTGCTTTTAGCGATTGTCTACACAGAACGCGGCGAACGGACCCGCATCATTTCGGCGAGAAAAGCAACGAAACATGAGCACAGAGAATATTATCGTAGCCAAACGGCGGAGTGACGGTGCGTTGGTCAGGATAATGCCTGACGGGACGACGACCCCACTTGTTGATGGGACTGATTGGGATCGAGTCCGCGCTATGACTGATGTGGAAGTTGCTGCGGCGGCAATGGCAGACCCTGACGCGTCTCCAATGACCGAGGCGCAGTTTGCGCGGGCGCGCCCGACGCCGCGCACCAAGATCATTCGCCGTGCGCTGCGACTGACGCAGGAAGAATTTTCCGCGCGGTTCCATATTCCTGTCGGGACTTTACGGGATTGGGAGCAAGGTAAAACCGAGCCGGATCAAGCAGCCCGCGCCTACCTCCGGGCGATTGCTGGCGATGCCGAAGCTGTGCAGCGTGCGCTTGAGGCGACACCGCGACCAGTCTAATTTTATAGGCCCGTCACAATTAGTCGCCTGCGCGCCGTCTTCCAAATCTGCTAAACTCAGGTGCAGCAGTTAATGACAATAGATAGCGGCATTAACTCCCTACCCCAAAACCCACTCCGCCCCGCTCGCCTCCGCAATCCCCTTCACCTTGGCCAGCAGATTAACCCCCACCGGAATCCCCTCCTGCTTCCGCCTTGCCGCATTGCGCCGTTCCGGG
>JANYCX010000088.1 GCA_025360065.1 Acetobacteraceae bacterium
CCCAGAAAGATCAAGCTGCTCTAGCGCCTCTAGGCCGGTAAGGGGCAATACGTCGCGACGGTTGCTCATCCCTACACTGAGGTATTGCCGCCCCACCGTTCGCACAAGCGAACCCAAATGAGAAACTTTGGTGTTAGACAGATTGAGGATCCGCAATGCAGCCAAGTCACCAAGCCCACTCAAATCTGATACGGGCGTGCTTTCAAGAGTTAAATTCTGCAGCCCGGTCAGCCCGGCAAGCGCGGAGAGATCGGCGACCGGGGTGCCCAGGAGATTGAGGCTTTGCAGCCCGGTCAGACTGATGAGAGGCGCAAGATCGGCCACCTTGGAGTGCGCCAAATTCAGCATTCGTAGGCCATGCATGTCAGCCAATAGGCGGAGATCGGAAAAATCACGGCCTTGATTAATCAACCGGTTCGGTGGCCCAAAATCAAGCGCCTGAATAAAAGGCCGCCAGTCGACCGGCGGACGCTCCCCACGCAAGATCATATCGCGCGCCTGGAGTTCGAAATCGGCCGTTCGTGGCCGGCTTGGCTCCGGTGGGGAAACCGGTTGGTCCAACGCATCCGGATCGCCACCATCACCATGCGGAAAATTCGGTGTCCCGGCCACCTTGATCACCCGCCGCAGCCCGTTGGCCAAATCCGCTGGCAGCGCCGCTACCATTGCAAGCGCACTATCCCCAACCCGCGCAAACATCGCACCGATCGCTTTCATCTTCACCGACTGATCAATCGCGCTCCCCAGAAACGCACCGACCGCGCCGGTTAACAGCGTCGTCCCAACCGCCTTGCCGAATTTCCGCAGCAACCCGAAGCCACCCCGCGTCGCATAGGCGCGGGCTTTGTCCGCCTGCGCGCCGCCCCGTTCAGCCGTTGCGAAACTCGCCGCGATAGTCTCGGCGGCTTGCGGCGTGGTCAGGTTCTCCGCCCGTGCTTCCTCGAACAAACGCTTCGCCGGCGCGAACAAGGCCGGGTTGGTCAGGAATGCGCCGCGTTCGTCATCCAACCCCTCGGCGGTCGGGAAGCGCCGAACCCAGGGCGCGACGGAGCCAACCAGATCATCCAACGCCCGATGAATATCGAGCGGCAAGTGATCCATATCAATCGGCCGCGAGTCCCGGATGCGCTTGTCGAGATCGAGGAACGACGCCAGCCCAACCGAGGCTTCCCACAGCGTCGCCACCACATCGGGCAATTCAGTGGTGTCGCGGTCAATCACGTCCCCCAGCTTGCGTGCCGCCGGAATGAACCCCTCCCATTCCCGGCCCAGCGTGTTGGCCAACCGCGCCACCCTGGCAGCAAATTCAATGGCCTTCGGACGATTGGCGTCATGCAATTGCTGGGTGATCGGGTCAGCGGCGGCGCGCGCGTCACTGTCAGCGCCAGATGGATCAAGGTCGTACTGGTCATCCTTGTCCACCCAGATCGGTCCGGGCAAATCCGGCTCGTCATTCAGAAGCGGGGTGAACCAGTAATCAGATTTCGGAATGACTTTAAAATGGCTGCGGATCGCGGCTTCGAGTTGGCCGCGCGCGGCGTCATGGCCATTATCTTGCGGGCGCCATTCGATGATTGGCATCAGCCGCCGCGCATTGCGTGGAACAATTTGCAGATTGCCCAGCTTCCCGTCCCACGGACAGCGGGTCAGCAGCACCGGACAGACCAGCCCACCGATGGCGCGAACCCGCGCCTGAATGGCGGGGATTTCGTTGGATCGGATATAGGTACTGGCAAAAAAGCTCGGACTCAGCATCAGCAGAAAGACATCCGCGTCGTCGATTGCCGCCTTGATACGATCATCCCAATGATGCCCGGCAAGGATACTGTCATCGGCCCAGAACGGCAGATCGTACGCGTGCACAACCCCCGCCAAATGCTTGCGGAAATCGGTGACCAGATCTAGGTCGTCATGCGCGTAAGAAATAAATCCCTTCATGATACAAATATGCACCAAAAGGAGCGCGAAAGCCACCCACACCACACCAACGGATAAAGTTTTTTTGTTTCTTTGTTTTCAAACAAAGAAGATGCTTTCTTCCTTCCTCTTCCTACGTGAGCGACCCATGACAACCGAAATCGAAGCCTGGCTAGAGCTCCAAACCCCCCGCCTGCTGGCGGAGCTGTTCGCGCTGATCCGCTGCCCATCGGTTTCCACCGACCCGGCTTATGCGGCGGGCATGGCCGAGGCGGCGGCGCTGCTGCTGGCACGGCTCGGCCGGATCGGGTTGGAAAACGCGCAGTTGCTCGATGGCGGCGGGCATAAGGCAGTGTTTGCGCAATGGACCGGGGCGCCGGGCGCGCCGACCATCTTGGTGTATGGCCATTACGACGTGCAGCCGCCCGACCCGTTGGAGCTTTGGGACACCCCGCCCTTCGAGCCGACCTTGCGTGGGGACCGCTATTTTGCCCGCGGCGCGTCAGACGATAAATCGCCGCTGTGGATTGCGTTATCGGCGATTGAGGCGTGGCTGGCGGTGGAAAAAACCCTTCCGCTCAACGTGAAAATCCTGCTGGAGGGCGAGGAGGAGTGCGGCAGCCGCACCTTGCCGAAAATCCTCGACACCTATCGCGACCTGCTGCAGGCCGATGTTTTGGTGTCGGCCGATGGCGGGCGCTGGCGGCCGGGGCGGGCGAGCGTGAACACCAATTCGCGCGGCAATCTCAGCATGGAAATCAAAATCCGCACTGCCACCGGGGATTTGCATTCCGGGCGCTATGGCGGGCCGGTCGGCAATGCCGCGACCGCGCTGGCGCGGCTGATCGCAACCTTGCACGACGACACCGGCCGGGTTGCGGTCAAACATTTCTTCGATGGATTGCAACGACCAGGCAATGCCGATTTCGCATCGATGGATGCGCTGGGCTTTGATGAGGCGAAATTCTTCGCCGATATCGGCGGCCAACCTGGCGCCGGGGAGCCTGGGTATCGGTTGCTCGAACAACTCTGGCTGCGCCCGACACTCGAAGTGAACGGCATGGGCGGCGGCTATCAGGGCGCCGGCGGCAAGACTGTCATCCCGGCCGAAGCCTTCGCCAAGCTGACCTGTCGCCTCGGGCCCGGGCAGGACCCGTTGGCGGTGGCCCAAGCGGTTGCCGCCCATCTTCGCGCCCACACGCCGGCCTGGGCGACGCTCGCTATCCATCAAGCCAATGACGGGATCGCGGCCTATGCGGTGCCCGAGGACGACCCTTTCCTCGCGGCGATCGAAACGGTGATGGAGAGCGTGCACGGTGAAAAACCGTTGCGGGTTGGGGTGGGCGGGACCTTGCCGATTTCGGCAATGATCAAATCCATTCTTGGCCTGGAAACCGTGATGCTGAGCTACGCGATTGCCGATGAGCAGATCCATGCGCCGAATGAGTTCTTTCGGCTTTCGAGCTTTGATGATGGGTTGAAGGCTTGGGCGCGGGCTTTGCCGGAGTTTGCTAAGTGTAGGGGTAATTGAAGTTGTTCTTTTTGTGAACAAAAAGAACCAAAAAAAC
>JANYCX010000074.1 GCA_025360065.1 Acetobacteraceae bacterium
GTTCGGCTTCGACTATGCCGATAACCCCGGCGTCTGGCAGAATTCGATGCGCCTGATCCAGGAACAGGTGAAGCCACGCGTGGCGCATCTGGTGCCGTAACAAAGCTTGCCGGGGCGTGTGGTTCAGTACGCCCCGGCCCAGCCGTCGCGCCGTGGGTCCGACCCGACCATACGTAACCCGCTCTCCAGCACCCGAATGGTCTGCATCGCGCAAGGTCCCGCCAGATGCGCAACCTTGTTGATCACATGTCCGCGCCCGGCGAGGTCGGACAGGATCGCGTCCCCGAAATCGGCTTCGATGGTGAGTTTGCCATCGCCATCATGCGGCCAGTTGGCGCCCTGGTCAGCCTGGCTCGATGTCCAACGCGGCGATTCGACCGCAGTTTGCGGGTCCGCGCCAAGATCAATCATCGCGGTCAGCACCTGGGCGTTGACCTGAACCTGGTTGTCCGCACCTGGTGTGCCGAGTGACGCCCATAATTTGCCGTCCTTGAACACCATCGCCGCGTTCATCGTGTGGCGGACGCGCTTGCCGGGTTGCAGTTGGTTGGCGTGGCCCTTGGCAAGATGCCAGTAGGCCATGCGGTTATTGAGCAGCACCCCGGTATCGCCGGCCATCACGCCAGACCCGAAACCGGAATTGAGCGACTGAATGCCAGACACGCAATTGCCATCGGCATCGACGACGGTGAAATAGGTGGTGTCACCTTCCGCCGCTTCGGCCACCGGCGGCAAATGATCGGCGGCACGGCGCAAATCGATCATCCCGGCGAGCGCGTCGGCGTGGCTGTCCGACAGCAGATGATCGAGCGGCACACTGGCGAAACGCGGATCGGTGCCATAGCGTTCGCGGTCAAGGAAGGCGCGTTTCTTGGCTTCAACCAGGATGTGGATGCGCTCGGCATCCGTCGCCGCCGCGAGATCGAAACGTTCCGCGATCTTGAGGATTTGCAGCATGGTAAAGCCGGTCGAGTTGGGCGGCGTCTGCGTTACCTCAAACCCGCGATAGGTGATGCTGATCGGGGTGGTGATTTCCGCCTGGCAGGCCGCGAGGTCGGCGGCGGTAATCATCGTGCCGCGTTCGGCCATGCCGGCGGCAAGGCGTTTGGCGAGCGCGCCACGATAGAAGGTCTCGGCGCCGTCGGCCGCGATTTCCTCCAACGTGCGGGCGAGTTCCGGCTGGATGACCAGATCGCCAAGACCCTTGCCGACGAAAACCCGCGCCGAAAGCGGATCGCGTGACAGCACCGCGCGGTAAGTTTCGGTAATTTCGGCATGGCGGTGGGTGGCACCATAGCCGTTGCGGGCGGCGTCGATCGCGGGTTGCACCAGCTGTGACCAGGCTAGCTTGCCATGGGCCGCGTGCATTGCACCAAGCCCGGCAAGGCAGCCCGGCACCGACACGCTGCGGGGGCCGGTGATGTCCATGCCCGCCGCGAAGGCGTCCGCTGTTGCCGCCGCCGGCGCCGATCCGGTGGCGTTGACCACAACCCGGCGGCCGTTGATCAGAATGTTGTAGAACCCGTCGCCGCCGAGGCCCGACATCATCGGTTCGACCACGGTGTAGGCCAGGCTGATGGCAACCGCGGCATCCACCGCGTTGCCGCCAGCGCGCAGAATGTCGAGGCCGGCCTGCATGGCGACGGGATGGTTCACCCCAACCGCGCCATTGCGGCCCATGATCAGCGGGCGGTGGGTTCTTGGGATCAGGTACATTGCCGTCTCCTCAGAGATATTCGTTGAAGTGCTCGGTGATCGTTGCATAAACCCGGCGGCGATGGTCGGGCCGGATGAAGCCGTGGCCGGCATAAGTGAACCGTTCGTACCGGACCTTTTTCTGCCGTTGCTCCATGGCGTCGGTGAAAATATCGCTCTCGTTCTGCGGCACCCGCGGATCGCGATCGCCGTGCAGCAGCAGCAAGGGGGCGACAACTTTATCGACGTGGCGGATCGGCGAGATTTTATCGAACAGCGCGTCATGGGTGCCAGGGAAGCCGTATTCATGGGCGCGATGGGTGGCGCGCCATGGGCCGGTGCGTTCCAGGAGCGTGACGAAATCGGCGATGCCGTAATAATTGACCGCTGTTTTCCACAAATCAGGCTGCAAGGTCACCGCCGCCAACACCACCCAGCCGCCATAGGACTGGCCCATGATGCCGATGCGGGTCGGGTCGAGCTCCGGCTGCGCTTTGACCCAGGCATGGCCGGCAGCAAGATCGTCCATCACATCGACGCGGAGTTCGAGTTCGTCGGCATCCATATAGGCACGGCCATAGCCGGTGCTGCCACGCATGTTGGGCATCATCACCGCGAAACCCTGGCTCAATAAAAGCTGGATGTCAGGGCGGAAATTGCCGCGTGTTTGTGATGACGGGCCGCCATGGACCCAAACCACCACCGGGAAGCCAGCCGCCGGCTTGGGGGATTTGGGCCGCAGATACCAGCCCGGAATGGTCTTGCCATCAAAGCTGGTCCAGGAAATCAGGCTTGGGGTGACAAGCTCGGCCGGATCGATACCGGCATCAGCTTTCATGTCGGCTTCAAACAAAGGTGCCGCCACCCCCGCGCGCCACAGCCAGATGCCGGACGGACGGGTCGGGCCTTGAAGGCTGAACGCGAGGCTGGCGCTGTCGGGCGCCCAGGCGAGATCGGCCGCAATGCCGTCCGGCAACGCCACGACCGGGCGGTCACCGGCCACCGGCCCGACCCGCATCACCGTGTAGCCGCGATCATTTTCGATGGTGGCAAGCTGCACGCCATCTGGCGACAGCGACCAGGAATCGAGATCGCGATCCGGCGCCACATAAATTTCGACGCAAATGCCGGTCGCTGGATCGAGTTGGCACAGCCGCATGAAATCATGCCCGCCATGGTCGGTCAGGCCCATCAACAGCTCCGCGCCCTTGACCCAACGCATTGCGCTGTAGCGGCTCGGCGACGGGCGCGGCATTTCGGTCAGGGCGCGGCTGGCGATGTCCAATACATGCAGGCGCTGATCGCCGCCCGACAGATCGTGGATCACAGTGAGTTTGGTGCCGTCCGGATGCCAGCTTGGCACGGTCAGAATGCCGGGGCCTTCGATCAGCCGCGTGTCAGCGCCGGTGGCGAGGTCCATGATATGGATATCGAAATAACGTTCGTCGCGGGCATTGGCGGCGTAGGCGATCATGCGGCCGTCGGGGGAAAAGCCGCCAAGATCGTGGATTGCGTCCGGCGCGGCGGTCAGGGTTTTGCTGACCCCGTTTTCCCAAAGATGGAATTGCTGGCGTTCATCGCCACCGGCATCAATGCCCCAGATCACCCGATCATCATTGGGGGCGCGGCGCAGGAAGGCGACCTTTTCGTCATGGGTGCTGAGTTGGGTGGCGTTGCCGCCGTTGGCATCCATCACCCAGACCTGCGGCATACCGCTGCCGAGCGGCTGGGTGCCGCGCAAATGGAAGATGCGTGTGCCGTCCTTGGAAAAGGCGGGGGAGCTGGCGGTGCCGATTTTTACCCAGGCTTCGGTGGGGATGGTCATGTGGTGGTCTCCGGTTTTTTGGACAAACTCTTTTAAGCAATCCCCTCCCCCCGGCCCACTCCCGCAAGCTCGGGAGAGAGGAAAGTTGGCTGATGTGTAACGTTTTTTTGGTTTGCTTACATCGCCTTGATATCTTCGTCGCTGAATCCAAGCTCTGCAAGCACGTCCGCCGTATGCTCCCCCAACCCGGGCGGCAGGGACCGAATATTTGCCGGCGTTGCGGAAAACCGGGTGGATGGGCGGGCGATGCGAACCGGCCCCTCGGTCGGATGATCGACCAGCGGGAACATGCCGACGGCTTTGAGGTGGGGTTGCTCGGCGACGTCGGTCATGCGGGCGAAGCTGGTGTGGGGGACATCGATGCGCAGCAGCAGGGCTTCCCATTCGGCGGTGGTTTTGGTCAGCGCGATTTCTCGCATTTTCGCGTAGACCTGATCGATCATCTGGTTGCGTCGCACAGGGTCATTGATGTGGAGGTGGTCGATCAGTTCGGGCCGGCCGACGGCATTGAAGAAGGCACACCAATTGGCGGCGGAATAGGGCAGCATGGTCATCCAGCCGTCTTGTGTTCTCGCGGGTTTGCGTTCGGTCATGCGCTTGTAGCCAGGCGGGCCGATGGGCGGTTCGAAACTGAGGCCGCCCATCATGTCGACGGCGTTGAAGGCGGCGAGGGTTTCGAGCATCGGTACTTCGACCAGCTGGCCGACGCCGCTGCGTTCGCGCTGGTAAAGCGCGGCGCAGACCGCAGACACGACGGCCATCCCGGTGATTTTATCGGCGACCAGGCTGGGGACGAATTGCGGGGCGTCATCGGACCCCATGGCGGAGGCGAAACCGCTGGCGGCCTGGATGATTTCGTCGAAGGCCGGGCGGGCGCGCCACGGGCCGTCCTGGCCGAATCCGGTGGCGACGGCATAGATCAGGCGGGGGTTGAGGTCTCGGCACATGTCGTACCCGAAGCCGAGGCGAGCCATGCCGGCTGGGCGGATATTGCTGACCAGGACATCCATTTTCGGGATCAGGCGACGGATGACTTCCTTGCCAATGGTGGATTTCAGGTCCAATATGACCGAGCGTTTGTTGCGGTTGATTTGAAGAAAAACCGAGGCCATGCCTTTGTTTTTAAACAGCCCGGAATTGCGCACCGTGTCGCCGTGGGGCGGTTCGATCTTAATGACATCGGCGCCCCAGTCACCCAATGTCTGGGTGGCGAACGGGCCGAGCACCACGGCGGTGAGGTCGAGAACGCGGATACCAGCGAGGGGGCCTGTTGCTTGGGTCATGCCAGCAGGATTGGACATAAACGCGTCAAGCTCAAGCCCTTTCAAGCGCGTGCACTCGCACGACCCCTTTCAAGCGCGTGCACTCGCACGACCCCTTTCAAGCGCGTGCTACTCGCACGACCCCTTTCGCGCGCGTGCTACTCGCACGACCCCTTTCGCGCGCGCGCCACACACGCCAGAATAAGGGCAACAGCATATGAGGGAACGCGATGTCTGATTTACCCAAGCGGATCGAAATTCACGAGGAAGGCCCGCGCGAGGGTTTCCAGATTGAGGCAGGCCCGATCAGCACCGCGGATAAGATCCGCTTCTGTGAGGCGCTGGCCGAAACCGGGCTGCATGATGTGCAATGCGTGTCGTTCGTCGATCCGCGCCGGGTGCCAGGCATGATCGACGCAGTCGAGGTCGCCGAAGGAATTCGCCAACGCCCTGATGTGCATTACACCGGCATCGCACTGAACTTGAAGGGGTATGAGCGGGCGGTTCTGTCGCCATTGCACATCACTGGTGGGTTGCAGATGAGCACGTCGAATACGTTCTCGATCCACAACACCAACAAGAACAACGCGGAAACGTTGGTTGAACAGCGCCGCCAGATGGAGTTCTTCCAAGCGCGCGGCATTCCGGTTGAATCGGCGATCGTGATGACGGCGTTTGGGTGCAATTTCGAGGGCGCGATTGCGCCGGAAACGGTACGCGATTGTGTGGGGGAATTGCTGGCGCTGGCGGCGGAATTTGGGGTGGTGCTCGACCGGGTGCGGATTGCCGATACGGTTGGCTGGGGTTCGCCGCTTGGGGTGCAGCGGGTGGTTGGCGCAATCCGCGACAAATGGCCGGATTTGAAACTTGCGCTACATCTGCACGACACGCGCGGCACCGGCATGGCCAACGCGCTGATGGGTTTGCAAATGGGGATCAGCAGTTTTGACAGTTCCTGCGCCGGACTGGGCGGCTGCCCGTTCGCGGGCAACCAGGCGGCGGCCGGCAATATCTGCACTGAGGATCTGGTGTTCATGGCTGAAGAAATGGGGATCGAAACAGGTTTGGACCTCGACGCGCTGATCGAATGTGCCCGCATGGCCGAAACGATTATTGGCCATCAACTGCCGGGCAAAATCATGCATGGTGGCAGCCTGACGAAGTTCCGGTCATGACCGAAGTCCTAGTCGAAAAGCGCGGTCAGGTGATGTGGATCACGATCAATCGGCCGGAGCGGCGTAATGCAATGAACGATGCCGTGTGCGCGGGCATCATGGCCGGGTTTGCAGCTGCAACCGCGGATTCTGATATGCGCGCGGTGGTGCTGACCGGTGCTGGCGACAAAGCGTTTTGCGCTGGGGCCGATCTGGCATCCGGGTCCGGTTCTTTTAAATATGATTACTCGAAAATTGGCGTGCCGTTCGTGGCGTTGATGAAGCAGGCGCGCAACCTGACCCTGCCGCTGCTGGCCAGGATCAACGGGCACGCCATGGCGGGGGGCTTGGGGATGCTGGGGATGTGCGACATGGCGGTGGCGGCAGACACCGCCCGCTTTGGCATGCCGGAGGTGAAAATCGGGGTTTTTCCGATGCAGATCATGGCGGTACTGCAACGTATTATTCCAAACCGAAAGCTTTATGAAATGGCCTTGACCGGGGAGCCGATTGACGCGACCGAGGCGCTTGAACTCGGGCTGGTCAACTACATCGTGCCACCCGAAGAACTAGATGCTAAGGTGGATTGGTTGCTGGCGCGATTGCTCGATAAAAGCCCGACATCGATCCGGCGCGGCAAATACGCCATGCGGCAGACCGAGGATATGGGCTTTGACAATGCCGCGGTGTTCATGGAGGCGCAGATCGGCACGCTGGCGCTGACCGAGGATGCGGCGGAGGGGAGGGCTTCGTTCATCGAGAAGCGGACGCCGAAGTGGACGGGGAGGTAGGGTTGTTCTTTTTGTGAACAAAAAGAACCAAAAAAACTTTTTGACACTTTGTTGCCGTTGGCATCTCAAGCCATTTCAAAGCAAAGAAGCCGGTTACTTGAAATTTGCTTTCCCGCCGACATCGCCCCCGCGTGTAATATAGGCCACACAGCCATCCGAAGACGTCGCCCGAAACGCCCGTGCAGCGCCTTTCGGGGTGGTAAACGTGTCACCAGCTGCAAGCAGCACCGAACCATCCGGGGTCGAAACCTCGAGCGCCCCGGCATGAACGAAAATCACCTCCGGTTCCATCCGCACATGGGAGGCAACCGAGGCGCCGCTTTGCATTTTCAGGCAGCGCATGTTGAACCCGTGCGGCCACCAGCCAGTGATCGGGCCGGGCAGGAAGCCGTCATTGCTTGCCTTGGGCACGATGATCGGGCAATCGGCGATGCCGGGGCCCGCGAGCGTTGATGCAGGATTGCCAACCAGATCGCGATAGCGGACCACGCAGCCGGCCATCTGCTCGGGGGTGGGGGTGGCGAGCTTGCGGATGGCGGCGTCGGAAGGCGGGGCCTGCCGTTTGGCGCCTTTGGGGATCGTTTCACCTTTGACGGTGTCGATCAACCGGCCGCCTTCCAGCAGCACAAGGCCATATTTCTTTGCCATATCGAACACGTTGGGGGCCCAGACGACCTTGCCGGGATCATCCCCGCCGAGGATGGCAAACAGGAAGTCATTGCTATTGCGGCTGCCAGCATTCTCGAAGCCGCGGAACATTCGTGGTGGCAAGGAAATCACATCGCCAGGGCGCAGGTCTATGCTGGCTTCGTCAGCGTTCTGGCCCAGCATGAAGCGCCATTTGCCGGTATGGACAATAAAAACCTCAGCGGTTTCGTGGCTGTGCTGGGAGTTGAGGCAGCGGCCGGGTTGCCGCGCGCCGCCGATGTTGAAACCGTGCGGTTCGGCGATGTGGATGTGCTGGTCAGGATTTTCCGACACACCTGGCCCGATCAGGGTAAAGTTCTCCTTGGTTTCAGACCCGGGCGAGCGGGTGTCGATGAACGCGTTGCGGCAGGGGATTAAATCAGCATAGCGGATCAGCCGATCAGTCAGGTTGGCCATTTTCGTTATCCTATCCGGTTTTGAAAAGAATCTGTTTCCAGATTGCGGTTTCATCAAACAGCACAAATTCGCGGCGCAGTCCTCGTGGGCCGAATTCAGCGTGGCTAATGCCCATCACGTGTATATCGGCGTCGGATGGCGCACCAAACGCGCCCCAGCCATCATGCTTGCCGGTCAACGACCAGCGTATTGCAGCGCGCGGCGGGCAAAGTGGATCGTCCCGGCCGATCTGGTGATGAATTTGGAAACTGGCCGATGGAACAGCGGCGCGCAGGCCGAGCCAGAACTGGTCGGCGGCGGATGGGCCAAAAGCGGTCACCCCGCCGGGCAGTTCAAGTTGGGTGGCGCGGTCGTACTCGCGCGGGATTGTTGCGAAATCAGCGGCCATAATGGCTGTCAGCAACGCGGCATAGCGCTGGCCGGTCAGATGATTGTTGCCAGTGCCGCGATAGGGCCCGGCAATGTCAATTGCCGGGGTGAAGGGGCGGGTGCAACGCGCCAGCCCGCCTTCGCGGGCGATCTGGTCGGCCGCGAATTGTTTCGCCTCCCATCCCATTTGCCGCACGATCGCGCCCTGGTCGCGAATTAGCCACTCATCGTATATTTGGTTGTTACGTGCCGCGCAATCAGCGATGATTCGATAACGTAGTGACTTGCCGGTTGCCGCGCCATAGGCGCCATCATGCAGATGCGTCGCAGTGGAAAGCAAACGATGCGATGATAGGAATCCGCCTTCAGAATAGTCCGACCAGATCACGTCTTCAGCGAGCAAGGTGCGGTCGGGAAATTCGGCGAGCGTTGCCATTGTGGCGCCGATGACGCCCTGGTTGCCGACCACCACACCGGATGGCGAGCGCACCGGGATGGTTGGCGCGTAGTAACGGTGAAGGGTGGCAATGCCGCGATCTTCCCATATCTCCCGCGTGATTCCGATGATGTAATCTTCGGGAGTTTTGAATTGGGGGTCGAAACCGTTCATCAACATTGGGTTGCCTGCTTATTTGTTGTGATCGGGGCGCGGCGGTGTCTTGCGCCCGGCGTCATAGTCTTCCCATTCCATGCCGTTGATCTTATGCGCGTTCGGGCCCTCAACCATGCCATCGATGTCCTGTTTGGTCTCAGCGGTTTTAGAAAGATCGTTGTCGCGGGTGAGAATGGCTTGCTCGGTCATATTTGCTCCCTAGCCTTTCACCGCACCGGCGGTCAGACCCGATACGATTTGTCGTTGAAACGCCATCACCAGAAAGAACAGCGGCGCGGTGATGGAAACTGCCGCAGCAATCGCCTCAATCTGGTCGGCAGAACTGGTATCGCGGTTGAGAAACTGGCTGATTGCCGGCACCATGGTTTGTGACTGCGCGTCGAGCAGCAGCGACGTTACGAGGTAGTCGTTATATGCCAACAGGAAGGAAAACAATCCGGTGGTGATCACACCCGGCCACATCACCGGAATGATCGCACGCCAGAACGCCTCAAAATGGGTGCACCCATCAACGCGGGCGGCCTCGTCAAGCTCGGTCGGAATGCCATCAAAAAACGACCGCATCATCCAGATCGTGAAGGGCTGGTTGATCGATACCAAAACGATGATGATCGCCCAAGGCTGGCCGTAAAGTGTTGGCGGCGCGGCGCTGAACCAGTGCATCACTGTGCCGATGACGGGGGCTGCCCAAAGCGGCGCGAGCAACTCACGAGAACTAAGAAACATCGGCAGATAGCCGGTCACCAGCACCGAATGTGGCAAGGCGCGAAACACCAGCGCCAGCATCAGGATCCAGAACGCCATCCGCCCGCCCGATCGTGCCAACCCATAGCCGGCAAGCGTACCGACGGTCAGCGACACTGTTACCACACCGGTCGTGATGATAAGCGAATTTTCGAAATTATGGTAGAATTGGTGTGTTATCCAGACGGCGCGATAATGCTCCAGCGTGATGCCGATCGCAGGCGTCGCAAGCTGGCCAATGATCGGAACCGACGCCAATGCAGTGTCGAGGCTGCGGGCCAACATCGGCACCACAACAAGCAGCATGATTGCCCCCAACCCAAGGCAGGAAATCGCAGCTTGTGCCCACCCCAAAGGCACGTATCCGAACGGTGCATACTGCACTGCCATTGGGCGCATGACCCGGGACGTAATCCGAAAGACCACAACCACAGCCGCCACTTCAAGCAGCAGGTCGAGCCACGAGATGCCCATCGCGGATGCCCGCGTCGCCGGTCCCAGCAGCACCACGAGCGGATCGGAAGATAGCGCGTCAAGCGGTACGCGAAACGACATCACCGCGGTCCATAGTAGTGGAAACATCGCCGCCACGACCCAGACGGCAAGGAACGCGGCCACCACGAGTTGTAATCCAATCGGGGTGCGCAATGCCCGCGCGGTAATCATCGCCGTCCCCGCTGGGTGCGCCAGGCATGGGTGATAAGCGGCACCAGCAGCACCACAATCCCCACCATTGTCAGCATCGAGGACGCTGCCGCCCGGGTGATGGCGCGGTTGCCGGTCTGATCCGGTGTAAGAAAATTAAACGTCAGGAACTGCAAGGAAATCCGGTGCGCCTGGCTTGAAAAGCCGACCACCTCTTCGAATACCCGGTAACTATCCATCAGATGGATCAACGCCACGAACACAATCAGCGGCATCAGATGCGGCACGATCACGCAACGCAGCCGCTCCCATCGTGACGCACCGTCAACGATGGCGGACTCAAGCGTGTCCTGATCGACCGTTTGCAGCCCGGCATAAAATACCACAAAAGCGAACGGTGCCACATGCCAGACACGATAGGTCAGCATAAGCAATTCAATAGTCCAACCTTGCGCAAACATCGAAATATTACTGTTAAATATTGCCCGTATCGCGGCAGTCAGGATGCCGTCGCCAATGAACAGCCAGCGAATAGACAGCGCGCCAATCACCGGGGTGATGATGAACGGCAGCAGGGCCGCAAAAATCACCAGTCCGCGCAGCTTGCGGGTGACGCTGTTGACCGCAAGCGCGACCACCAACCCGAAACCGATTACCAGCGGAAGGGTGATGAGGGTGAATGTCACGGTGAAGCGCAACGCCGCATAAAAATCGATCGACAGCAGCGCCCATAGCCCGCCGCCGTCCGGTCCAAACGCGCGCACCACCGCATCGGGTTGTAACAAGTCGCGATAGGCCTGCACCCCGATAAAGCTGGTTGCGACAATCGGCGCCCCGTTGGCATCGAAGCGCGGCCTGGATTTTGTTTCGGTCGTGCAGGTCTGGCCGGTAAAGCCGGGCGTGCAGGACTGCACGTCCACTGTTTCGAATACAGGTTGGGTGGAATAGAAGCTTTCGATAAAAACGCCAATTAGCGGCAAGGCAATGAAAATTGACATCAGGAGCAGCGACGGTGCTACAAACCCAATGAAGATGCGCGTTTTCACAATACCTTGCCGCGTGCCCGTGGCGTTATTTCACTAAGCCTTGCTCCTTTGCCTTCACCAGATAGGCGGCTTCGATGTCGGCCAGCGTTTTCTCAGCGGTCTTTTTGCCAGTTAGAAAATCGGCAGCCCCGTCCCCGACCGCAGACGCAACCAGTCCATAAACCGTGGATGAAGGGTAGGGTGGCGCGCCACCGTTGGCGGACGCAACGGCGCCAGCCGCATACTTGGTCGGCGTGTAGCCTTTGATTAGCCACACCGCAGCCGCAGGCGCGGCCTTGAGTGTGCTTTCGCCCATTCCGGCGATCGCCACCCGGAAAGCGGCATCTGCCTCGGCGTCTGTGATATTCTTGGCGATCACTATGCCGTCCCACCACAGCGTCGTTGCAGGCTTGCCGCCCTTGACGGCCGCTGGTGCGGCGGCGAGGCCGATCTTGCCGACCACTTGGCTTTCCTTCGGGTCATCCAGCGCCGCCGCGCGGGTGGCCCACAAATTGGCAATGGCGATTTTGCCCTGCTGGAACTGCTTCTGGACAAAGGTCGAATCAGACACCAAATATTCAGGGTCCATATAGGCGGCGATCTTCTTCAGCATTTCCAGCGTCTTCAGTCCGGCCGGAGAATTGATGCTCGGCGTGTTGTCGGCCTTGGTGAACTGCCCGCCAAAACCGAGAAATAAATTGGTGAAGTCAAGCCCGAGATCGAAGCCCGGCTTGAAGGTCCCGCCCAGCGGATAGGCCACCTTGCCAGATGCCTTGATCTTTGCCGCGGCATCCAAAACCTCATCCCAGGTGGTCGGCACCGCGATGCCAAGTTCCTGCAAGATGTCGGTGCGATACATCAGATGCTGGTCGTTCACGTCCATCGCAACCGACATGATCTTGCCATCAACCTTGATGAGCTGGTTCGGTTGCAGATCCTGGCCATACTTCGCCACCAATGCGTCGAGCGGGCGAATGGTGCCGCCATTCATCAGCGGTACCAGCGTCCCGTTGGATACGCCGCCAATATGATAAAGCGATGGGTTGGCCGCAAACGCCGCCGGCTGCTTCGTTCGGAAATCCTGGTCAAGTTCCGAACGCACATTACCGCATTCGGCCATGGTCGCGGTGACCGCTTTCCAAGCATCGAACGCAGCGGTCAACGACTTTAGCGGCACGGTGTTCTGAAACGAACAACTGGCATGGGCGGTGGATGACATTAGCAAGGCGAACAATGCGGTGGCGAGGGTCTTTTTCATGCTGGGCCTCGTAACGGTTAGGGTTGTTCCAGGCGTTGGCCTGTGGCGTGGTCGAAAACATGGCAAATCGCTGGACGGATTCGGAAGCCAATCGGTGCGCCGATCCGCACCCGCACGGATTTATCCGCCTTGACCGACACCAGCGCGTTGCCGATCATAACGGATACCAACGTGGCGTCGCCGAGCAGTTCAAATGTGTAAATCGGGGCAGCCAGATCGCCTTCGGTTGGGTCGCAGATAGTTGCGTCCTCCGCGCGAAATCCCAACGTTGCCGGCCCCTGCGTGGGCACGCCCAGACCCGCGACGCGAATGTCGCCGGCGCTGAATATCCCACCCTTTATGTTGCCATCAATCAGGTTCATCGCTGGCGCACCAATGAAACCGGCAACAAACACATTCGCCGGCCGCTCGTAGATTTCCAGCGGCGTGCCGATTTGTTGCAATATACCCTTGTTCATCACCACCACCCGGTCGGCAAGTGTCATCGCTTCGATCTGGTCATGGGTGACATAAATCGTTGTGGTTTGCAGCCTATGCTGTAAATTCTTGATCTGCGCACGGGTTGAAACCCGCAACTTGGCGTCGAGGTTCGATAGCGGTTCATCCATCAGGAACACCGCCGGTTCGCGCACGATCGCACGGGCAAGTGCCACACGCTGGCGTTGGCCACCGGACAATTCGCGTGGCCGGCGATCGAGCAGCGCATCAAGCTCCACCATCCCAGCCGCTTTGCGCACCCGTGCGTCATGGGTGGCGCTGTCCACCTTGCGCACCTTCAGCGGGAAACGGATGTTTTCGTAGACCGACAGGTTGGGATAAAGCCCGTAATTCTGGAACACCATCGCAATGTCGCGATCTTTGGGCTCGAGATGGGTCACCACCTTGCCACCGATCAAGATATCGCCCTCGGTCGGATCTTCAAGGCCTGCGATCATGCGCATGGTGGTCGTCTTGCCGCAGCCCGATGGGCCCAGCAGCACCAGAAATTCTCGGTCGCCGATATCAAGGTCCACCGACTGGACCCCAACAAACGCTCCCCAGCTTTTCGAGACGCCTTTGAGCGTCACCCCCACCATTCTGCGCGACCCCGGCTGTATCCCCGTGCAACGTTGACAGCGCCCGACTACGTATGCAAGCACTTTCTCCGATGCCCTCTTTGGGCAAGGAAACACCTGCGATGTCATCCGCCATTAGTAAGCGCCTTGCACATCAATTGCTGCACCGGATCACTGAGGCCACGCCCGCGTCGATCGATGCGGCGCTGGACGCGGCCTATCACCCGGACGCATCCTGGCGGGGGTCCCATCCGCTCAATGAAATGACCGGTCCGGCAGCAATGTCGGCAACGGTATGGCGCCCGCTGATCGATGCGGTTCCAGATCTGGAGCGACGCGATGTGATCCTCATGGGCGGCACTTACGAGGGCCACGAACTGGTGGCCACGATCGGGCATTACTTTGGCACCTTCCGCCGCGACTGGCTCGGCATTCCCGCCACCGGGCGAACCATTACGCTGCGCTACGGCGAAGTGCATCGGATGCTGAACGGCAAAATCATCCAAACCACCGCCCTATGGGACGTGCTCGACGTGATGCGCCAGGCCGGCTTCTGGCCGCTCGGCCCCAGCCTCGGCACCGAAGGCCTGTGGCCGGCGCCCATCACCACCGACGGGGTTATGCTGGATGAACAGGACCCGGCAGTCAGCGCCGCAAACCTTGCACAGATGCGCCACATGCAAGTCACCCTGGGGGATCATGGCGATATCGCGATGATGGGGCGGGACGCGATGCTGATCCCGTCGCAGGTTGATCCCTGGCATCCGAAAATGATGTGGTATGGCCCGAGCGGCATCGGTGCGACCCGCGGCGTGCAGGGCTTTGTCGACTATCACCGCATGCCATGGCGAAAGGCATTCCGTAACGCCATCGACCCAAACCACTATATTCGTATCGGCGACGGCAAGTACACCGCCACAGGCGGATGGCCGAGCCTGACCACCGAACATTACGGTGCCGGCTTCCTGGGGCTGCCGGCCACCGGACGGCTCATCAAGATGCGGGTGATGGACTTCTATCTCCACCATGAAGGGCTGATCCGCGAGAACTGGATCCCGATGGATATCCTGCATATTCTGTTGCAAATGGATGTCGATGTCTTCGCCCGGATGCAAAGCTTCTTTCGCCGGGGTGCGCTAGGGTAGCCGCGCCGAGCCCCGGATCACCAACGCGCAGGGCAGCATTGCCGCCCGACGCTGCACGGCATTATCGCCAATTTGTTCGAGCATGATGGCAACCGTTGCTTCCACCATAGCCGCCGCCGGCTGCGAAACGGTTGTCAAATTGTAGCCCGCCCAGCCCGCCTCCGGCACGTCATCATAGCCAACCACCGACACATCTTGCGGTATGCGCAATCCCAGATCGCGGCGCAGCACGTCCATCACGGTGAAGGCCATGTGATCATTGGCTACGAAAATCGCATCCGCCCCACCCGCTTCGGCGAATATCTCCCGCGTCGCAGCCTTTGCCCCGTCCGTCGTGTAGCCGCCAACCGCGCGATGCCAAACCGTCATGTCGCGTTCGGCGAGGCCCTTGTAAAATCCGGCCTCGCGGTCCCGGCTGGTGGAACTATCTTCTTGCCCCGCAATGAACGCGATGCGCCGATGGCCACCATCGGCAAGAAAATGCGCCAGTTGCCGCCCGCCTTCGATGTTGTCGGACGTAACGCTGCTGACCGGTAATGATGGAACGTAACGATTAAACAGCACCACCGGCGTCCCGGTTCGGGTGCATTCACGCGCAAGGCTCGATGACATTGAGGCTGACGCCATCACGATCCCTTGCACCTGATACTGCAACATGGTCTGCACCACCGCGTCCTGCCTGCCAGGTTCGGTCATGAACAGCAGCACCTGATAGCCCTGGTCCTGAAACGCGCGGCATAGGTGTTCCAGCACCAATGGATAAAAATGATTATCGAGATATGCGACCAGAATGGCAATCAGCCGCGATCGCCCGCTGATAACGGCGCGCGCCAGCACGTTGGGCCGGTAGCCCAACTGTGCTGCCGCCTGCAACACCCGCGCGCGCATCTCCGCCGACACCCGGCCACCATCGGAAAACGTCCGGCTGACCGCCGATTGCGAAACCTTCGCCAGGCGTGCGACATCATTGGACGTGACGGTGGTTTTGCCCATTGATCAGCGTCGCGAATGCGCCCGCCCGACGACTGCGGTATCCTCGCGCCCGCCCGCGATGACCCGCACCCCTTCATCAAGTCGGCCCGCGATGTTTCCTGCGTTGCAGCCTTCAAGAAACGCCAATCCGTTCGCCTTGCACGCAGCGAAAACCTTCTCCCGGGCCGCAGCCATCGCCGGCGGATACGGGTTCGGCGGCTCCCCCAGATATCCCAGCGACAGCCCGAGATCGCCCGGCCCAAGCTCGGCATAGGCAAGCCCCGGCACTGCCAGGATCGCCGCGCAATTGGCCACCCCTTCCGGCGATTCGATCTTTACCCCCAACATTAATTCGCCTGCCGGGTTAAGCGGCCACGGGTCGCAGCGTTGCTGATATTCAGGTTCACCAATCCCCCATATCAGCCCGGCCGTGGCCTCTGACCCACGCCCGCGCGCCCCGATCCCGACGAAATTCCCGCCCGGCGTGCGGACGTTCTTGTTCGCGCCATGCATGCGCGCTTCCGGTTCGGGAATAGCCGGATCGACACCCTGCAAATGGATCGGATATCGGCAGGCTTCAACGAACGCGCGCGCCGCGCCTGCTGTTTCGGCCTGGCACAGAATAATCCCATGCGCGCCGCGCCCGAGAATTTGCCGGAACTGCCAGGCATTTTGCCGCACATTGGCTTCATCAGTGCCGTTGACCGGCGCTTCTACCACCACCGTCGGCGTGCGATGCCCCGACGCTGTCGGCCCGCCATCCACCAGCCCCCGGAGATATTCCGCGAGCCCAACCATATCGAACGATCCATGTTCCATGCCGATGTTGATGTAGTCAGCCCAGGTCCGGCTATCCACCACCCCTTGCGCGTAGGTCAGCACGTGCCCGGTATGATGCCCGGTATAATAAATCGCCTGATCGCGCTTGAGCAGGTCTATGCAGCGGTTGATCGTCGTGGTCATCACACTCTCCGAACGTTCCAGAATAGCGGCATCCCTTCGAGCACCCCGGTCAGATCGGCGCGATAGGCCGTGCGCGAAATCGTCTGGCCGAGCGGAATGTAGGGCACGTCTTCAAACGCCTGCAGCTGCATTTGTTCGGCAATGCGCTGTTGGGCGGCAATATCCGGGGCGCGGAACCATTCGTCGCGCAGCGCCTCAATCTTCTCGCTGCTCGGCCAGCCAGGGGCCGCCGCCTTGCCGTTCGACCGCAGGAACACGTGCCCCGCCGGATTGAACTGATCAAGCCCGGCCCACGATGTCTGAAAAATGCTCCACCCCCCGGCATCCACCGGGTCGGACTTGGCACGGCGCTGCACCAGGGTCGCCCAATCCATCGCCTGGAAGTCGAGATTCATACCAATTTTTTTCAAGAGATCGGCGGTGACTTCCGCCATCGCTTTGGTGCTTGGGATGTCCATCGGCCCAAGCAGCACCACTTTCTCGCCCTTGTAGCCAGCAACTTCAAGGTCGCGCTTCACCTTGGCCAGATCGCGCGGCCCCGTCAGCTTTTCCATCCCCGCCTTGCTCGCCATCGGCGTGCCCGGGCAGAAATAGCCAACCCCATCGGCCCAGCCGGATTTGGTCTCGCCCATTACCGAAATCATGTAGTCCGATTGCTCAATCGCCCCCAACATCGCCCGACGGATCGCTGGATTGTTGAACGGCGCCTGCGTATGGTTGAAGCGCATGGTGGCGATCAGCCCGGTCGGCACGATGGTCGGGTTGACCACGCCTTTCGACTTGCCAAGCAGCGGTTGCAGATCGGCCGGCGGATCGGCCCACCAGTCGATCTCGCCCCGTTGTAACGCAGCCGTCACCGACCCCGCATCCGGCATAATCCGCCATTCGATCCGGTCAAAATAGGCGATCTTGCCGCCCGCGGTGCGCTCGGCCTTTTCATTGCGCGGCTCGTAGCCGGCAAATTTTTCCCACACCGCCAGCGCGCCCGGCACCCGTTCATCGGGTTTGAATCGATACGGCCCGCTGCCGACCATTTCGGTCACCTGAGTAAACGCATCGACCTTGGCGAAACGTTCCGGCATGATCGCGCACATGCTCGGCGATGTCTTGCACAGCGCATCCGGCAGCAACGGGAACGGGTATTTCAGCCGGATGCGGAAAGTCCGGTCATCGACCACGCTCATTTCATCGACTGCCGCCATCAGCGCTTGGCCGTAGCTGTCGCGCTTGCCCCAGCGCGCGATGCTGGCCACGCAATCGCCCGCGCGCACCGCCTCGCCATCGTGGAATTTCAGCCCCGATCGCAACTTAAGCGTCCACAATTTGCCATCGGCTTCGGCGCCCGCGCCTTCCAGCATCTGCGGCTGGGCACGATACGCCTGGTCCTGCCCGAACAACGTGTCGAACACCATATAGCCATGGTCGCGGGTCTGGTAGCTGGTGGTCCAGGCCGGATCGAGTGAGGCAAGATCGGCCTGCGGCACGAACTTCAGCACCTGGGCGCCGGCGGCGCGCCCAATGGCCGGGGCGGCAAGGGTGGCCGCACTGGCGGCGAGGAAGCGGCGTCGTTGCATGGAGTGAGCCCTCCGAGTTGATTTAGATGCGAGTATGCGCCATCCGGTAGAACCATAAACCCCCCCTTGCCACGAGCGCGATCACCGGCGAGGTTCAGGCATGGAAACAGTAGATACCATCGTCATCGGCGCCGGCGTGGTCGGCATCGCAGTGGCCCGCGCCCTGGCGCTGGCGGGGCGCGAGGTAATCGTGCTCGATGCCGCCGAGGGCATCGGCACCGAAACCTCAAGCCGCAATTCCGAGGTCATTCACGCCGGCATCTACTACCCCAAGGACAGCCTGATGGCGCGCTATTGCGTCGCTGGCCGCCGCGAACTTTACCGCATCTGCGCCGAACGCGGCGTGCCGCATTTGAACTGTGGCAAGCTGATCGTGGCGACCTCGGAGGTCGAAAACGACATGCTCGCCGGTATCAAGGGCCGCGCCGAGGCCAACGGTGTCGAAGGCATGCGCCTGCTAACCGCCGCCGAGGCGATCGCGCTGGAACCCAATTTGTCCTGCACCGCCGCCCTGTTGTCGCCCAGCACCGGCATCGTTGACAGCCACGGCTACATGGTCGCCCTGCAAGGCGATGCCGAAAACGCTGGCGCGGTCTTCGTTTTCCATTCCCCGGTGCTCGGTGGCCGCGTCGTTGCCGACGGCGTCGAACTCGATGTCGGTGGCGCCGATCCGATGACCTTGCGCGCCCGGCTGGTAATCAATTCCGCCGGGCTGCATGCGCCACCGCTCGCCCGCAAGATCGTCGGCATGCCACGCCAGCTGATCCCGCAGGAATATTACGCCAAGGGCAACTACTTCACGTTAGCCGGCCGGTCCCCCTTTAGTCGGCTGATCTATCCGGTGCCGGTGCCCGGTGGCCTCGGCGTGCATCTCACCGTCGATCTCGGTGGTCAGGCGCGCTTTGGGCCCGATGTTGAATGGGTGGACGGGCTGGATTACACCGTCGATCCTCGCCGTGCCGATAGTTTTTACGCCGCCGTGCGGCGATACTGGCCGGGTCTGAAAGACGGTGCGCTGCAACCAGGCTATTCCGGCATCCGCCCAAAAATTGTCCCGAAAGGCGCACCGGGCCAGGATTTTGTTCTCCAAGGGCCGCGCACCCACGGCGTTGGCGGGCTGGTGAATTTGTTCGGCATCGAGTCGCCCGGCCTGACCGCAGCGGTGGCGATTGCGGCCGATGTCGCGGCGATGGTGGGGGAATAGTAGGGCGGATAAGCGCTTGCGTCATCCGTCGTCGCAAGCCAAAAACAATAGGTTGTTCGATATTAATTTCGATATCGTAACAAAATAGGCATGCCAATGTCTCAAGCCTTCCCGCCCGTCGCCATCGCCAGACACCCCCCCACCACACCAGGCCCATCACCAGACACCGTGCCCGGCCAAGCCACCCCCGCACGCACCGTCTGCGTCACCACAAGCTCCGTCCTCTCCAACCTTATCGCGGGCGCAGGCGGCATTGCCGAGGCCGGCACCCCCAGCATCCGACACAGCGGCCGCAAAATCCGCCCGGCGCCCGGCAGGCCTGCCAGCATTGCCTGCATCGCCGGTTCGGCCAGCAGGGCTTCCAATTGCAAGCTAAACGCTACCGCCTCGTAGCCAAGTTCCCGTACCAGCCAACCACGTCCAGATGGCAATGCCGCCGAACGCGGGCGGGCATCGTCAGTGGCGCCAGACTGGGAATTTTCAACAGACCCCGTCCGGGGCTTGCGAGGCCTCGCCGGGCGCAGCACCAAACGCTCAAAGCGCCGTGCCGCCCGCGTTAGTCGGGTCCAAAGCGGGACGATCAGCGCCACCAGATGCGGCAAGCGCAGAAACCGCCACGCCACCAGCGCCGCCAGCCCTGCCACAATCACGCCAAGCCGCCGCGCCATTTCTGGGGCGGACTCCTGCGCAGTGGTGGGGATTGGCGGGGAAATGTTCATGGTTTGTTCGATAACAGGGCCAAGCCAGCGCTGCAAGCTATTTCGTCATGGCCTACGAAATCTCCTGGATCAGTTTCCGCTTAATCGCCTCGGCGAAACTTTCGAAACTATTGATCTCAATCACGAAATTACCCGGTCCGATCGTCACGTTCTCCCGGTAATAATTCCCCAGGCCACCCGGCGGGTGGGTGTGCGCATACAGCCACGGCACGTCGCTGTCGTTGGCGAGCGCAAGGCCGTTGATCACCACCCCTTGCTTGGCGGCATCATCCCGCGCTTCGCTCACCGGCCGCCCCAGATTATTGGTGCCGTCGCCGCACACATCGATCACTTTCCGATCGGTGGCGACCGGAATATTGCCCATCAGCCTCATCGCCTCATCAATCCCGGCGCTGATCGAGGTACGGCCCCGAAATGACCGCGGTGCCGCCCGCATCGTCTCGGCGAATGCGCGGGCCGTTGCCGGATCCTTAATGATGGTCCAAGGCAGCACGGTGCGCACCTGAAAGTCCGAGGCAAATTCGACATAGGCGACCAAAATCTGCCCGAGCGCCCCGCCCTGGATCGCGCCATGCACTTTCGCGTCGGTAAAGGCGGCGAAATAGCCGTCTTTTTGCTTCTCGAATTGCTGGTCGTTGATGCTGCCCGACACGTCATTGACCAGCACCAGCGCGACATCGACGCCCTCCTGCGCCCGCGCCTGGGGCGCGAGCATCAGCAGGGCAAACAGGAGGCAGAACATAAGCCTGGGCATGACGGCAGCTCCGTCGTGGGGGCGAGGGCGGGAGTGGAGCACAAAACCGGGGGATGCTGTCAACGATAACCGTGCGACCATGCGCATTTGGACGAAAATCGCAATCAGGACAGCACGACGATGCAGGTCTATGAGAACCTCAGGCGCATCGCTCCATCACGAAAAGTGCCACGCCTTCGTTGTGCCACGGGATCGACGACCACTAGTTTTCCCGAGCTTTCCATGTTTAGCAGGACTTTCTTAAAATGCCCTGCATGAAACGCCGTTTCCTCGACAACAAATCTTTCGATTTCATTCACGCTCACAATGGATGCCGAAAATCTCTGCAGCAATTGCCGTTGAAGTACGTGCAGATCGGGCTCTGGCTGTAGCAGAACAAATTGATCTAAGTTCGTCATGTCTGAGAACCGATTGCCGCCGCCAGGATCAACTTTCCACATCGCCTCCTTCATTTTGCTTAATCCAAGGAAATTTTTTGTGGCGAAATATAGAAAATAGTCGCTGGCACCGCGGTCATTCAGCATTTCGAATGTACGCACATATCGAGCACCAGCTGCTTTTATCAATTGGTCGCGGTACAAATTGTGAACATAGGCCTTCCGCTCGACACCGCTCAAAGATCCTGCCTGGCGCCATGCGTTGGTCGCAAACAGATCATCAAAGTTTCCGCCCTGCTGATAGTGGCCCAGAAAGCGGTTGATCTCCTCAAACATAAAATTCACCAAAACTTCCGTGCTTGGTCTGCTCATTAACTCTGACATGATGGCCATCGGAAGCCCTGTCCAACCGAAGGGGTCGACCAATGCAAATGCCGGGGCGCGGAGGGATTGAAGCAATCGCGGCTTGATTTTCTCGCGATAGGCTTGTTCAAATGTTTGGTTTTCGTGCACGAACACCTGCGCGTTTGCCGCGATACCGCCATTAGATCGCAATTCCGCAATGTTCGCCTTAAGCGCCATCACCGCCCGTCGTTTGCGCTCCACAAAATGAAATTCGAAAGCCGTATCGTCCAAATTTGCCTGAGAGCCAAGTGCCTTGAGAGCGACAATAGGCGACCCGTCCTCACCGCCCGCATATCGGCCCGGCCCGGCGAAACCATCAATATACAAGACTCTTGGAAAGCCACCCCGGCCTAGGATTGGAAACCAAGCACGGAGATAGGCGCCGAGTATTGCGAGTTTGGCCCCTGTGTGAGGTGCGAGTCTCCAGCTCGCTGCGGTACGCGGGTCGGTCAACTCCGGGCCTACTCGGCCGCAACAAGCTGCAAAGTGGAACCCGTTGGAAATTCGCTCCACTCTCGATCATCAAGCGCGCGACCTCCCGTTTTGGGACGCAATCCCCCCCATTGTTTGAAGAAGAAGGCGACGCCCTGGCGAACGCACTCATCACGAATTTGGCGGACCCATTCGGGGTCCATTCTCCGTGCACCGGGTCCGCTCTCCCCCCCGGCGATGACCCAGTCGATACCTCTAAGGTCAAGCGTACCTAGCGGCCCAAGCAGCGGCTCCAACGACAAAAAGCGCATGGCGGCAGGAGCAGCCTGCAAATGGACCAGTCTGGATTTTGCCTGTCGATCCTCAATGGATACGCCGCACCATATGTGCTGTGGAACGCGCCCCTTGCCATATCGCAAGCGCAGATAGTCGCGCATCAGCGAACTTCGTTTCGTTAGAACCTGATAGACGTGCCAGTCCGCTTTCTCCATCGTATCGAACACTAGATCGATGAAAGCATGAGGCACGCCCTTTTGGAACAAATCGCTCATGGAATTGACAAAAATCATGCGGGGCCGCCGCCACGTGAACGGCTGCATAAGGCGTTCTGGGCGCATCGTAAGGTCAAAGCCAGATTCGAACGGATGATTGGGTACGCCACGAAAGCGTTCGGAGAATCGTTCAGCGTAGCAATGGTCGCACCCACGACTAACTTTCGTGCAACCCGTCACCGGGTTCCACGTCGCGTCAGTCCACTCGATTGCACTATTGTCTGCCATGACACCTGGAACATTTAAAGAACAATAACTGAACTGCGGGTCCGCCGCAACACAATCCCGCACGACACGGTAAATATCCGACGAGCACGCGCACATATCAGAATCCAGCGTACGAAGTCGGGTCAACCTTGCCCCGCCTTCCCATCTGCCCGATACATACTCCCCAAACGCCCCAAATCACGGACGCCTAATGACCCCCACGCCGCCCCCGCCCGATGCCCCGCGCCCCGATGTCCCACGGTACGACTTCCTCGCCGCCGAACCGCGCTGGCAAAGCGCGTGGGATGCGCGCGGCACTTTCAAAGTCGAAGACGTCCCCACCGATGGCCGCCCGAAATACTACGTGCTGGAAATGTTTCCCTTCCCCAGCGGCAAAATCCATATGGGCCACGTCCGCAACTACACGCTTGGTGACGTCGTTGCCCGCTATAAGCGCGCCCGAGGCTTCGCCGTCATGCACCCGATGGGCTGGGACGCATTCGGCCTGCCGGCTGAAAACGCCGCCCGCGAGCGCAAAATCCACCCCGGCAAATGGACCCACGACAACATCGCCGCCATGCGCACCGAATTGCAGCGTATGGGCTTGTCGCTCGACTGGGCGCGCGAATTCGCCACCTGCGACCCATCGTATTATGGTCATCAGCAGAAACTGTTCCTCGATTTCCTCACAGCTGGCCTGGTCGAGCGCCAGGAAAGCTGGGTCAACTGGGACCCGG
>JANYCX010000094.1 GCA_025360065.1 Acetobacteraceae bacterium
ATTCGGGCGCTTGGTATTAACCATTGGATAGGACAGTCGGCATTACATACGTTGCAGGCACTTACCGAATTGTTCGACGATGTTGTGGGAGCCTTTCATATCCGCCTCCCACGCCTTCAAGGCTTTTCGCGACGGGAATTCGATCACTATCGCATCGGCCGCCTGAAATTCCTTGAGGAATTTGGTTGCCTGTTTAAAGGGAACCTCGAATTGCAGAGCCGCATCGCCGTCTTGCATTTCAAAGCCGGTACCCTGGGCTTTCCACGGGGTTTCGTCATCGAAGGTGAGGGTTACCGAGACTTTCAACCCCTTGGGGATGTCCCAGGTATCCTTGCTGAGCTGGACGGTGAATTCATCGTCCCCAGCGAAATACTTAAAACCGAACCAACGGCCACCGCCGCTGGCCGAAATGCCGCACACCTTGGTGCCGTCGTTGCTGGTGCCGCTATAGGCTTCCCAAATCCCCGACCGTGAAAAGACCTTGGTGTCGGCCATGGCGGGCGCCGTCGCCAGGACCACCCCAATCGCCGCACCCGCAAGACCCGCCCGCATCCAAGATATCATTGCACGACCTCCGATTATACGACAACGATACGCGAGCGGATTGCGGATTGGAACCCTCCATTTCAACCTGTTGCGGGCAAACCTACGCCCCGCCGGTCATCGTTCGAAATTGAGCTTAAGGCCTGGGATATTCCAATCGCCATCGACCCAATCCATCGCCACCAGTTGCCCGGTGCCCGACAAGGTGATGAAAGCGCGGTTGAGATCGGCACCGCCGAAGCAGATATTGGTAACCATCGGATCGGCAAAACGCACCACCCGCAGAATTTGCCCGGCGGGGGAAATCACCGTCACAGCGCCGGTCACCAGGGTTGCGACGCAGATATTGCCGGCCGCGTCGATCGCCAGGCTGTCGAACATCTGATAGCCGCCGAGGCCTGCCACAAACCGCCCGCCATGCGGCATCGCCGGCTTGGCGCGGCGCAACTGGCCGGGGCCATCGAGGTCAAACGCCCAGACCCGGGCGGTCGCGGTTTCGGCGGCGTATAGCGTGGACCCATCCGGCGACAGGCCGATCCCGTTCGGGGTTAGCAAGGGCCAGGCGAGCTCGGTGATGAAACTGCCATCGGCGCGGGCGTAGAACACCCCGCCCATATCGCGATCCCGCTGCCGGGTCTTGCCGAGATCGGTGAAATAGAACCCGCCATGTTTGTCGAACACGATGTCGTTGGGGCCGCGCAACTTTATCCCGTTGCAAGTGTCGTAAAGCGTGGTGACCGCGCCGGTGGTCGGGTCCACCCGTTCGATCGAACCGCTGACATAGTCATCCGGTTGCAACCCGGGGCGGATCACGCCATCGGCTTCGTGCCAGTTGAAGCCGCCATTATTGCAAACATAAAACGCCCCGTCCGGCCCGATCGCCATGCCGTTGGGGCCGCCAAGGTGGCGCGACAGGATGCGCTGGCGGCCATCGGGGGCAACGATGGTGACGGTTTTGCGCTCGATTTCGACCAGCGCGATCGACCCGTCGGTGAGCCAGACCGGGCCTTCCGGAAAGCGCAGGCCGGTGGTGATGATTTGCATGATGGCGTCTCCCGCATGGTGTTTTTACGAGTGTAGCCGGCGGGTGCGCCAAAGGTCCAACCTTGACGATGGCCGGGCATGTGTGTATCGTGCGCATCATGAAAAGCGTCGATATGATCCGAGAACTTGGCGCGGCTGGATGGGTTCTGGATCGGGTGCGCGGCTCGCATCACGTCGTCAAACACCAATCCCGTTCAGGCAACATCGTCGTGCCGCATCCGAAGAAGGACCTCGGCATCGGTCTTGTTGCCGCTATCCGCAAACAAGCCGGCATTTAGGAGGCCAATATGCGTTACCCAATCGTCATCGAACCCGGCACCGACACAACCGCTTTTGGCGTTATCGTCCCCGATCTCCCCGGCTGCTTTTCAGCGGGAGATACCCTCGACGACGCCCTCATCGGCGCCGAGGAAGCCGCAGCCGCCTGGATTGACGCCAGCTTGGATTCAGGTGTCGCAATCCCGGGCCCCAGCCCCCTTGATGCGCTTCGGGCTAATCCCGCGTATACCGGCTGGGCTATCGGCGTCATTACGGTAAACCCCGCCCAGTTCGACGATACAATCGAACGGGTGAACATCACTCTGCCGCGCCGGGTGCTGAGGCGGCTTGATGCGTTGGCAAAAGCGGCGAACGAAAGCCGGTCGGGCTATATCGCGCAGCTCACCCTCGAACGGACCTGATCGACGGTCTGGATTTCAACGTCATCTGTATTCCATCGGATGATGCGCTACCGGATCAACCCCGACGCCTCTGCCCGCGCCCGCGCCGCCTTCATGCTGTCGGCCACCGCCAGCGCCGCCGCCAGCGCCCGGCGCCCGGCGGCCGCATCAACCCGGATCGGCGCGCCGTCGAGCACGGATGCAACAAAGCCTGCATGTTCGGCCGCCAGCGCATCCTGTTCCGGCCAAATGATGTGGCGCATCGTCGCCTCCGGCATCCCCGGCACCGGCATGCCGTCTCCGCCGCGCCCGATCGCCATCAGGCTACGGGCGGCGAAATCGACGTTCAAATAGCCGTCCTGGCCGAATAGTCGCATTTTGCGCTCGGTGCGCAGCGAAATCCGGCTCGCGGTGATCATCGCCACGCAGCCATTGGCAAAGCCGAGCCGGGCATTGGCGATATCCTCGAACTCACTCGCCACCGGCGCGCCGATCGCGTCCACCGTTTCGAGTTCCGAGTTGACCAGCGAAAGCACCATGTCGAGGTCGTGGATCATCAGGTCGAGCACCACCGAGACATCGGTGCCGCGCGGCTTGAACGGCGCGATCCGGATGCATTCGATGAAAACTGGCCGGGGCATGTGCTGCCTGATCGCGGCATGTTCCGGGGTGAAGCGCAGCAAGTGGCCGACCTGGAGAACCCGGCCGGATTGATCCGCGAGGGCTGCCAGCGCATCGGCCTCGGCCAAGGTGGCAGCCAGCGGCTTTTCGACCAGCACATGCTTGCCCGCCCGCAAGGCTTGCGACGCCAGTGCGAAATGGGCCTCTGCCGGGGTTGCGATCACGATGGCCTCGGACGCGGCGAGCAAATCCGGCCATGCCATCGGGCTGGTGCCGGTTTCGGCCGCCACTGCCGCCGCCCGCGCCGGATCGCGGTCGGCTATGCCAACCAGCACTGAGCGCGGCGAGGCGGCGACCTTCTGGGCGTGAAACCGGCCGAAATGTCCGGCGCCGGCGATGCCGATCCTGAGGGTGCGATGATCCATCGCGGCCTTCTACCAGTCCGCAGCTAGCCGGTCATGTGCCCATCATATTGCGGCAGATCATCGGTGATGGTGAACCATGGCGCTTTCGATCCGACGAATATGTGGGCGCCCGGCCGGATCGACGGGGCATCATACAACGTCCCCATCGCGACATGGACATAGGCCGCCTCGCGGACCAGCGAATAAAGCAACGACCCGCATTGGCGGCAATGCGCGTCATGGCTGGTTGGCTCGCCGACAATCAATCGGAGGTCGGCGCCGGCGATCACCCGCAATTTGCCCGTTTCGATGCCGGCAAACGGCTTGAAAGCCGCCCCGGTGGTCCGACGGCAGCTGCCGCAATGGCAATTGAACGCATAGCGGAACTGGTCGGCGACGGCGTAGCGGACAGTGCCGCAGTAGCAAGCGCCGGCCAGGGTTGGAATTGCCACATAGGTCTCCTCAACCCAAGGGATACAGAAACATCTTTTTGGTCCGAAAGGGAAGTGTATCCTCGCCCAGCCCCTTGCCCAAACCCCCCACCCAGGCTACGGCGCGGGGTTCGCGGTGACGAGGGTGCGTAGAGGCATGATGTATTTCAGCCGGCTGAAGACTTGGACGGTGCTGGGCGTTTGTCTGGCAGGGCTATTGCTGTGCGTGCCAAACATCGCGCCATCGCCGGCGGGGTGGATTCCGTGGCGAACCATCCATCTCGGGCTCGATCTGCGCGGCGGCAGCTATCTGCTGCTTGAAGTGGATATGAACACGGTGATGAAGGAACGGCTCGACAGCCTAGGCGACGGGGCGCGCCAGGCGCTGCGCCGGGCTGGCGTGCAACGCTTCGTGGTTTCGGTCCAGCAGCCCCAGCGGCGCCTCGCGGTGCGGGTATCCGATGATGGCAAGCAGGACGCCGCGATGGCGGCCTTGCGCGAATTGGCCACTACCGCGGCACCGGGGCAGCGCGCCGATCTTGAATTCTCCACCCTGCCCGACGGCCAGATCGCCATCACTCTGTCGCCGTTGGCGCTGAAGGAACGGGCAGCGTCTGCCGTCGCGCAATCCATCGAAATCGTCCGCCGCCGCATTGATGGCAGCGGCGTGACCGAGCCGGTGATCGCCCGCCAGGGCGACAGCCGGATCATCGTGCAACTGCCCGGCATCGAAGATCCCAACCGGATCAAGGAACTGCTCGGCAAGACCGCGCGGATGACGTTCCGGCTGACCGATGAGACCGCCAATGTGACCGGCGCGCCGCCGCCGGGGGTGGATTTCCTGCCGCTCGAAGGCAAAGGCAACCAAAAAGTTGCGGTGCGCCGCCGGGTTGAGGTCGATGGCGGCAATCTGACCGATGCGCGCGCCGGGCAGAACAGCCAGAACGGCGAATGGGTGGTGAATTTCACCTTCGATCAGCTCGGCACGCGGCGCTTTGCCGAAATCAGCCGCGCCAATGTCGGCCATCCCTTCGCCATCGTGCTCGATGACAAAGTGATCAGTGCGCCAGTGATCCGTGAGCCGATCACCGGCGGCAAGGGTCAGATCAGCGGCAGTTTTACCGCCGCCTCGGCGACCGACCTTGCCGTCCTGCTGCGCGCCGGCGCGTTGCCCGCGCCGTTGACCGTGGTCGAGGAACGCAGCGTCGGGCCGGAACTGGGCGCTGACGCGATCCGCGCCGGGGCGATCGCTTTAGCGGTGGGGTTCGTGCTGGTGATGGTGTTTATGGCGCTGTTTTATGGGCTGTTCGGCTGGTTCGCCAATCTCGCGCTGGTGGTCAATCTGGTGATGCTGGCCGGGGTGATGTCGCTGCTCGAAGCCACGCTCACCTTGCCAGGCATGGCGGGCATCCTGCTCACCTTGGGCATGGCGGTCGATGCCAACATCCTGGTCAATGAGCGTATCCGCGAGGAAGTGCGCAATGGCAGGTCGCCGTTAAACGCGATGGAGGTCGGGTTTCAGCGCGCGTTTTCGACCATCATCGACAGCAATGCGACGGCGTTCCTGTCGCATGTGATGTTGTTTGCCTTCGGCGCCGGACCGGTGCGCGGCTTTGCGATCACCATCACGGTGGGGATCGCGACGTCGATGTTCACCGCCACCATGCTGGCGCGGCTCTTTATGGTGCGTTGGTACATCAGCACCCGTCCCACCAGCCTGCCGGTATAGGATTGCCCGAGATGTTCATTCGTCCATTACTGCGCATGGCGCCCGACAACCTGAACTTCCATTATATGCGCGGCCGCATTCTGGGGCTGGCGGTGTCGGCAGTGCTGTCGCTTGCCTCGGTCGGGCTGTTTTTCTATCCCGGCCTGTCGCTCGGGATTGATTTTGCCGGCGGCATCATCATGGAAGTGCGCACCCCGGCCGCCGCCGATATTGCCGCGATCCGCGCCGAATTGCATGCCCAGGGCCTGCGCGCCGAGGGGGTGCAGCGCTTCGGCGAGGAAAATTCCGTCGCCATCCGGCTCGAAGCTCAACCCACCGAGGCCGCCACCCAAAAAGTGGTCTCCAAGGTGCGTGCCGCGGTCGAAAAGGCGCAGCCCGGCACCCGGGTGGTGCGGACGGATGCGGTCGGCGCGTCGGTTTCGGCCGAATTGTTCCGTGACGGCATGTATGCGCTGGGCTTCAGTATGCTGATGATCCTGTTCTATATCTGGTTCCGCTTTGAGTGGCAGTTCGCGGTTGGCGCGGTGGTGACGCTGCTGCTCGACGTTACCAAGGCGATCGGGTTTCTCGCGATCACCAGGCTCGATTTCGACCTGGTGATGGTGGGCGCAATCCTGACCATTCTGGGCTATTCGACCAATGACAAAGTGGTGGTTTACGATCGGATGCGGGAAAACCTGCGCAAATACAAAACCATGCCGTTGCGGGAACTGATTGATCTGTCGATCAATGAAACCTTGAGCCGGACGCTCGGCACCTCGATGACGGTGTTCCTGGCGAGCCTGCCGCTGGCGCTGTTTGGTGGTTCAACCCTGTCCGGCTTCGCCTGGGTCATGCTGTTCGGCATTGTGGTTGGAACGTCATCGTCGATCTTCATCGCCGCGCCAATCCTGCTGTTCCTGGGGGAAAACCGTTTGCGCCGCGACACCAAGGAAGCCGTCGTCAAGCCTGCTGAATAATGGACTTGTCGCATTTTTAAAGAAATCGTTCGACTTTTTGTGATGTTTATGATTTATTAACCCATCCCTACCGGATGGAGCGCGCCATGTCTGACCCTGCCACCCCGCCGCACACGGCCGATATTCTCGCCTTTCGGCCACGGGTGAAAGTGCCGGAGGGCAAGCCCGATAGCGCCGAGGCAGCTTCGCTTGCGGCTGCAAGCGCGGAAGACCCGCAGCTTCGCCTGCAACGGGCGTTGGCCGCGTTGGACGATGCGCTGGCGCGGCAGCAGCACGCGGTTGCCGATTGGCGCAGCACCATGGCCCAGCTTGGCGCGCAGCTTGATGGCCTTGGCGGTGCGCTGGCGGGCCTGACCAGCAATCTCGGCGATTTGCATGCCCAGGTGTCAGTTTTGCACAGCAGCGCCGAGGACCTCCAAGCCCAGGGCGACCGGCTGCTGGCAGCATCCGGCGGGGAATAGCCGGGCGCGGCGCCGCATGGCATCATCCGGCGATGCGCATAGAATTTGTCGCCCTTGGCGAGCCAATGCTGGAATTCAACCAGATCCCACACGGCGGCGGTGTCCGCGTCTATGTCATGGAGGGCTTTGGCAGCGATACCCCGCTCCCAACACGGAGCCAGATTCTGCATGCCATGGAGCCCAAATGATCGATACGATGCGCCTGCGCCTGCGCCCGTGGTGGGACGATGATTTTGCCCATATGGCCGCCATTCATGCCGATCCCGAGATGATGGAGCTGCTCGGCGGCCCGATGGACCGGGCGGCGTCTGACGCCTGGATTGCCCGGCAAATGGTGCATTATGGCCGCGAAGGCTTCTGCTTCTGGGCGGTCGAGGCCTGCGGCGGGGTTGCCCCGCTGATCGGGGCGGTCGGGCTGCTGCGCATGCAGGACGGCATGCCGATGGCCGGCGGCATCCAGATCGGCTGGCGGATTGGTCGCAAATTCTGGGGCAATGGCTACGCGACCGAAGCCGCGGGTGCGGCGCTGGCCGACGGTTTCGATCAGATCGGCGCATCAGAAATTGTCGCCTTCACCGTCGTGCATAATCGGCCATCGCGGGCGGTGATGGAACGGCTGGGGATGCGGCATGACCCGGCCGATGATTTCGACCACCCACGCATCGCCGAAGGATCGCCATTGCGCCGCCATGTGCTTTACCGGCTGGCAGCACCGGGCGCGTGACGCGCACGGGATCACCCCGATGCCCCAAGCATTGGACAGCCGGCGGGTTGCGGTTCATGGACGGAATGGATTGAACTCGCCGAAGCGGTGGCCTAGGACAGAGCAACGCCGAAACGGAGAACCGCGCCATGAACATCGAGCTTGCCCGTGCTGCCCTGGCGCCGACCGGTGTGTTGCGCGCCGGCATCAATATCGGCAATTTCCTGCTGGTCAGCGGCGGGGTTGTCGATGGCGTGCCGGTGGGGGTGTCGCCCGACCTCGCGGGGATGATCGCGGAACGGCTTGGAGTGCCGTTGCAATTGCTGGCGTTTGCCTCGCCCGGTGCGCTGGCCGATGACGCTGGCAAAAATATCTGGGACATCGCCAATATCGGCGCCGAGCCGGCCCGCGCGCAGACCATCGATTTCACTCCGGCTTATGTCGAGATTGAATCGACCTATCTGGTGCCCGCCGGATCCACGCTGCAAACCATCGCCGATGTCGATCAGCCCGGCATCCGCATCGCGTCGACCGCGCGCGCGGCCTATGATTTGTGGCTTGAAGCCAACATCAAACATGCGACGCTGCATCGCGCGGCAGGCCTCGACGGCGCGTATGATTTATTCGTGAACGACAAGCTTGATGCCTTGGCCGGCCTCAAGCCGCGCCTGCTGACCGATGTTACCCGTCTGCCCGGCGCGCGCATCCTGCCTGGGCAGTTCGCCGCCGTGCAGCAGGCGGTGGGCGTGGCCCGCGGCAACCCTGGCGCGGCATTCCTGGTCGATTTCATTGCCGAGGCCAAGTCACAAGGCCACATCGCCGCCTTGATTGCGCGCCACAAGGTTGTTGGCCTGTCAGTGGCGCCATGACGGCACTTCGGCTAAGACCCCTCAATCGCGCCACCCCGGCGCCAATGACGCAAAGGTTTTCAACTTGACTCCGACCGATATCGCGCGCGTGCAGGCCTATCTCCGCGCCACCCTGGGCAATGACCGCATCCATATCGACCCGCCCGCCCGTAAGGGTGCGTCGGTTGAAGTGCGGATCGGCACCGAGTTCATCGCCACGCTTCACCGCGACGACGAGGATGGCGAGGTGAGTTTCAATATGATCATGACAATTCTTGAGGAAGACCTGCCGAAAGTGGCGCTCGCCCCCAAGAAATAATGTGCGGTTGGGTTACGCGGCGTTCAAGTTCGGGACGACGGCATCGTAAAGCGTCCGCAGCATCACCCGTCCGCGCCCCATCAGCCGGCGCAGCATCGGCGTGCCGGCTGGGATTTTTACGGTCGGCGTGGTCACCTGGTCGATCGCGGTGCGCACACGGCCGCGCGCCCGGTGCAGCAATACGCGCTGGTTTTCTGGGCTGATCCCCAGCATTTCGCACGTGGTTGCCGCGTCCTGGCCTTCCATGTCGCGCAGCACCAGCACCGCGCGCTGGCTCGCCGGCATGGCGGCAATGGCAATCTGGACGTGGTCCCAAAGCTGGCGACCGCCGTAGACCCGTTCCGGATCGAGTTCGTCCCACAGACGCGGGGCTTCCTGCCAGTGGCCATTATCCTTGAACTGACGAAGATCGGCGGCGCGATCTGGACCTTCCTCGACCGGCAGCGCAGTCAGCCGCCCTTCCTGGCCAATCCGGGTGCGGGCCCGGTTAACCACGATGGTGAATATCCAACTGGCGAGGCTGGCCCGGCCCTCGAACCTGGCGATACTGTTGAAGACCGCGAGCCAGGAATCCTGCACCACTTCTTCCGCCTGGGCGCGGCTGCCGATGATGCCGGCGGCGGTGCCGACCAGCGCACCGTGGTAGCGACGAATGAGTTGTCGGAAGGCAATATCTTCGCCGAGCCGCAAACGGGCGATAAAATCCGCGCTATCGAATTCAGCGTCCGTCATGTGCGATCAGCCTCCGGTTGCTAAATTCATTCGGTTTGTAACGCCCAGAAGTTACGCTGGTCCTTTTGGCATGGATGCAAATAATACCAAGCGCGGTTGGTATAATTCGACCGCACAGGAGACCTGAGTGCTGAAATGTCGAGATGTCACGGAACTGTCCACCGACTTCATGGAAGGCGCCCTGCCGCCGGTGCGTTGGCTGGCGATGCAGTGGCACCTGACGATCTGTCGTAACTGCCAGGCTTTCGTGGGCCAGATGCGGCAGACCAAGGCCCTGCTTGGGCATCGGCATTTGCCAGTGGCGCCGGAGACCGAAGCCGCGATCAGCGCCCGGCTGGCGGCGGCCCGGGAGAACGCGCCATGACATTTTGGAAGGCAGCGACGACGGATATCTATGGCTTTGGCCATGCGCGGGACAATGAGGCTGCCCGGGCCGCTTTTGCCCGCGCGACGCGGGGCCTGCTGGCTTATCGGCCGGACATGCTGGGAGCGATTGACGATACGGTGGCCGAGGAACCCGATTTCCCGGCGGCCCATGCGCTAAGGGGCCTGGCCTTGCTGATGGCGGCGCGGCCCGAAACGATCCAGGCGGCGGCGGGGTGCCTGACCGCGGCCCATGCCGCACGGGCGGAAACCGCCGATGAGATCGCCCTGATCCGCGCCTTGCAGGCCGGGTTGTCCGCGGGGATGACGGCGGCGGCGGATGTGCTGGATGCCCGGCTTTTGGCCCGGCCACAGGCCGCTCTGCTGGTCAAGCTGTCGACGGGGCTGCGCTTCGTCGGCGGTGATGCAGCGGGCATGCGGGCGACAATGGCGATGGTGATGCCGGCTTGGGCGGTGGAGATGCCGGGATACAGCCATGTTCTGGGCTGCCAGGCCTTCGCATTGGAGGAAGCTGGCTGTTACCGCGACGCCGAGGCGGCCGGACGCCGGGCGGTGGCGCTCGATCGGGATGACCCGTGGGCGATCCATGCGGTGACGCATGTGCTGGAAATGACCCACCAGCCGGTGGAAGGTCTGGTCTGGACCGAAGATTTACGGCCGCATTGGCAGAACGGCAACCCGTTTGGTCGCCATGTTGCCTGGCATCAGGCCCTGTTCCGCCTGGAAGGCGACGGGGTCGAGGCGGTGCTGGAGATCTATGACAACGAGATCCGGCCGGACCGATCCGAGGATAATCGCGACCTGGCCAACGCGATATCGTTGCTGTGGCGGCTGCGCCAGATGGGCGCGAATGTTGGGGATCGCTGGGTCGAACTTGGTGAGATCGCCCAACGCCGCCGGGCCGAAACCACGCTGGTATTTGCAACCTTGCACCGTCTGCTGGCGCTGATCGCGGTGGGCGATCGCCGCAGCGCGCAAGCGACAATGCAGGCGCTGGCAGGCTCCGCCCAAACCGGCATGGCGGAACAATCCTGGGTGGCGGCGGCGGTTGGGTTGCCGCTGGCGCGCGCCCTGCTAGGCTTGCTGGATACTGCCGGCCCCAGCAGCCTGCCGCTATGCCGGATCGCGGCAGCGATGGAGCCGATAGGCGGCAGCTATGCCCAGCGCGATGTGTTCCTGCGCAGCCTGATCGGCGCCAGCGCCGCCCATGGCGATGCGGCGATGGTGACGCGGCTGATGGCGCTGCGCCGGCAGATGAAATGCGATGACGCCTTCACCGCGATGATGGCGTGAGGAGGAAAGCCCGGCTGCAAGGCGTGCCTTGCAGCCTTGTGCCGCCGATCAATCCTCGGCGGCGGCTTTGCCCATTTCCGGCACGTTGCTGGCCGACGCGCTGATCATCGCCGATTTGGTCACCGCCAGAGCCGCGGCCGCCACGTCGTTTTCCATGATCTTGGCCATCACCGCATCCTTGCCGCGATCAAACGCGGCGCGGTTATGGATGACATATTGTTGCGATGCGCGCATTTCACGCAGATAGCCGTTAATTTCCGGCACCACGTAGCGCGCCACCATGTCCCAACTGCGGAAGGTGTTTTCCGGGTTCGCCCAGTCATGCGCAAAGCCGATCACGGTGCCGAAACCGCCGCTGATGTCGATGACCGATTTGATCCGCGCGACCAGATCGTCCGGGGTACCGATGACAGCGGATGCGCCGGCGCCGAACGCGGTGAGGTCCACCGCCTGATCGGGGGAGGTGAACGGCTTCGATCCCGGGCGCTGCAAGGTGCCGTGAACGTATTCGTTATGGTGGCGCATCAGGCCGGCGCCGGCTTCGGCACGGGCCTTTTCGCGGGTCTCGGCGATGTGCCAGCTCAGCAAAACCCGCCAATTCTTGCGATCAACCACCTGGCCGTGCTTCTTGGCGGCGGCCTCGGCGAAGCTCCATTGGGTCGGCAGCGATTGCAGCCCCTCGCTCGACAGCGAGCCGATCGAGATGATGCCAATGCCGTATTTGCCGGCGAGCGTCATGCCTGACGGGCTGATCTGGGAGGCCACCGCGAACGGCATGTCTTCCTGCAGCGGCAGCATGTGCAAGGCCGCGTCCTGCAGGGTGAACCATTCGGTTTTCGCGGTGACGCGCTCGCCCTTCATCAGGCGGCGGATCACGCCAATGGCTTCGTCCTGGCGATCGCGGAGGGTCATCGGATCGAGCCCGATGGCATGGGCGTCCGACGACAGCGCGCCGGGGCCCGAGCCGAAAATCGCCCGCCCGCCGGTCATGTGATCCAACTGCACCATGCGCTGGGCGACGTTGAATGGATGATGATACGGCAGCGAAATTACCCCGGTGCCAAGCTTGATGCGGCTGGTGCGTTCACCGGCGGCGGCGAGGAACATTTCGGGGGACGCAATCATTTCCCAGCCGCTGGAATGATGCTCGCCACACCAGAATTCATCGAAGCCGAGCTTGTCGAGATGGGCGGTGAAATCAAGGTCACGGCGGTATTGCAGCATCGGGTGTTCGCCGAGCGGATGATGGGGCGCGAGGAAGGCGCCGAAGCTGAGGCGGGACATGGGGGAGACCTCCGGGGGTTGTGTTGGCGGCAGGCTAGTTAGCGGCGGGGATCAGGGCAACCCCACGCCCGGCACGGCGACCCGCACAACGTCAATGCCAGCCGTCATCTTCGTGGCATTTGCCGGGCCGCTGCCCTCGGCGGTGCAGACGTACAAATCGCGCCGGTCCGCGCCACCCAGCATACAGGCGAAGGCGTGGCGGCCGGCGGGCAAGGCGACGCGGGCGGTAATGGTGCCGCCATCGGTAACCCGCAGCAATTCCGACCCGCGCGCATCGGCGACCCAAATTGCGCCCTCGGCATCGAGGCAGATGCCATCCGGGAAATGCCCCTTCAGGTCGGCGAAGACGCGCCGGCCCGACAGGCTGCCATCGGGCGCGATGTCGAACCACGTCAGACATTGGCCGACGGTTTCGCCGATGACCATGCCGCGACCATCCGGGGTGATGACGGCGCCATTGGGGAATTGCAGCCCGTCCGCCGCGACGCTGACGGCGCCATCAAGATCGACGAATGCCAGGGTCGCGCTGCGCTCGGCTTCACCGGCATAACGATCGAAGCCGAAATTGCCGACATAGGCGCGGCCTTTGGCATCCACCACCATGTCGTTGCATGGCC
>JANYCX010000119.1 GCA_025360065.1 Acetobacteraceae bacterium
ATTGAAAAGCAGTCGTCTTGCCGGCGCCATTGGGGCCGATCAGCGCGGTAACGGTCCCGGCGTTGACCGAAAAATCGGCGCCACGCACCGCGTGCACACCATAAAAGCTGCGGGTCAGGCCAGCGATTTCCAATAATGCCATCTTGCCATTCTCCGAGCTTCAGGGTGCAGTGCATCCGATTTTCCGGACGACCACAAGGACTGACGTCATGCGTCTGCTCAGCAGCACCATCCGCCCCGCCGGCCGCGTCATTCGGTTCCAGTTCGATGGCGCCGAGATTGAAGGGCTGGACGGCGAAACCATTGCCGCGTCCTTGTCGGCGGCAGGGATTGTCGCATTCCGGAAAACCCCGTCCGGCGCCCCGCGCGGGCTTTATTGCGGCATTGGCGCCTGTTTCGATTGCGTGGTGACCGTCGATGGCCGCATCGGCCAGCGCGCCTGCATGGCCAAAGTCGCCGATGGCATGGTGGTCACCGGCGCAATGCCCGAAACCCTCGCCCCGCTCACCCCCGATCCGACCACGCCTTTGCCGCGCGAAAAAATCTGCGACGTGCTGGTGGTCGGTGCCGGGCCGGCCGGCCTGTCGGCTGCCCTCGCCGCAGCCGAAGCCGGCGCCGAGGTCATCGTGCTTGATGAACGCGACGCCGTCGGCGGCCAGTATCACAAGCCGATGGCCGCGAGCCTCAGCAACATGCGCCCCGATCCGCAATTCGCCGAGGGCATCGCCTTGCGCGATCAGGTCCTTGCCGCCCATGTGACCGTGCTGACCAACGCCACTGTTTGGGCGGCGTTTTCCCCGCACGAGGTTGCCGCCGTGGTTGCGGGCCGCGCCGTCACCTTCCGTCCCAAGAAGCTGGTGCTGGCGCCCGGCGCGCATGAACGCCCGATGCCGTTGCCGGGCTGGACTTTGCCGGGGGTGATGACCACCGGTGCCTTGCAAACCCTGGTCCGGGCGCAACGCGTTTCCCCCGGCCAGCGGGTTTTGATCGCCGGCAACGGACCGCTCAATATCCAACTCGCCGTCGAGTTGATCGACGCGGGGATCGAAGTCGTCGCTGTGCTCGAAGCCGCCCCCCGCCCCGGATTGCGCGGCATCGCCAGCGGCCTGCGCATGTTCATGGCGTCCAGCACCCTGACCCGGCAGGGCCTGCGGATGACGCGGCGATTGCGTCGGCACGCGATCGATCTGTCCTGGGGCAGTCGGGTGGTCGCATTGGAAGGCGATGACCGGGTGCGCACCGCAATGATCGCCACGCCCTCCGGCACAAGACGCATCGCCGTCGATGTCGTCGCCATGAATATGGGATTCCAGCCCGAAACCGGCCTCGCCCGCGCCCTCGATGCCGACCATGTTTTCGTCGATATCGGCCTCGGCCATCTCGCGACCGTTACCGATCCGGTTGGCCGCACCTCGGTCCCGGACCTGTTGGCGGTCGGCGATGGCGCAGCCCTCGGCGGATCACGCATTGCCATGGCGCGCGGCTGGCTCGCCGGTCAAGCGGCAGGTGGGGTTGTGACGCCCGATGCCAACGCCCTGGCCGAAGTCGCGCAGGCCGAGACATTCCAAGCCGCCTTGTGGACCCTGTTCGCCCCGCCCGCCTTTGATGAGGTCGCCGACGACACCATCATCTGCCGCTGCGAAGACGTCACCGCCGGCCACATCCGCCACGAGATCGCCGGCGGCTTGGTTTCGGTCGCCGCGCTCAAAAAAGCCACCCGCGCCGGCATGGGCCGCTGCCAGGGCCGTTTCTGCGCGGCCAGCATCGCCCGGCTTTGTCCGCACGCCCCGGCGGCCGACAGCTTCGCCGCCCCCCGGGTTCCGGTCAAACCCGTCCCCGCCGCCGCGCTGATGTTCGAGGCCGCCGAGTTCGAAGCCCCTTTGCTCGGCAAACTCCCCGCCAATCAACGCCGCGTCCCGGTGCTTTTTGCTGAACAGCAGGACCGCGCCTGCGATGTGCTGGTGATCGGCGGCGGTGCCGTCGGCCTCGCCACCGCCTACTACCTCGCGAGTGAGGGTGCCGACGTGCTGATCGTTGAGCGCGACGAAGCCGGCCTCGCGGCTGCCACCGCCAATGCCGGCAGCCTGCATGTCCAGCTTTTATCCTACGATTTCGCCTATCCCGACATGCCCGACGATGGCGGACCGGCCGCCCACACCATGCCGATCGCCCCGCTCAGCATCGCATTGTGGAAGGAAATCGCCGCCGACGCTGGCGAAACCCTCGGCATTTCCACCCCGGGCGGCTTGATGCTCGCCGCCAGCGCCACCGACATGGCCTGGCTGCAAGCCAAAGCCGCGATGGAACAACGCTGGGGCATCGAAACCCACGTGATCGGCGCCAACGAACTGCGCGATCTTGCCCCGCATCTCGCCGGAGACCTCCACGGCGCGGTATTCTGCCCAACCGAAGGCCGCATCGATCCGCTGCGCGGCACCATGGCGCTCCTCCGCCTCGCGCAAGAAAAAGGCGCCCGTGTCCTGCGCGGCGCCGAGGTCTCCGCAATCTCCCGCACCGGCACCACGTGGCACGTCGAAACCACCAAAGGCCGCATCACCGCCAACAAGGTGGTGAACGCCGCCGGCGCCCTCGGCGGCCGCATAGGCGCCATGGTCGGCCTCGACCTCCCGGTCACCGGGACCGTGCAACAAGTCATCGTCACCGAACCCGCCCCGCGCATGGTCGATCATTTGGTCGCCCTCTCCCACCGACATTTATCCCTCAAACAACAAGACAGCGGTGGCCTGCTGATCGGCGGCGGCTGGTTTGGCGCGTTTGACCCACGCGATGGCCGCACCCGCAATATCCGTGACAATATCCAAGGCAATCTTTGGGTCGCCGCCCGGGTCCTGCCTGCCCTCCGAGGCTTGCAAATCATCCGAAGCTGGACCGGCATCAACCCGGCCATCGACCGCGCGCCCATCATCGGGCAAGCTCCCGGACCGCCCGGATTCTTCAACGCACTCACTGCCAACGGTTACACGCTCGGGCCAATCGTCGGGCGGCTGACGGCAGATGCCGTGCTGCGAGGGGACGTGCCATCGCCGTATTTTCGGATGGAGCGATTCTCGCACTAGGCAAGCAAGGTCTTCTTTTTGTGAACAAAAAGCAGCAAAAAACTTCATCCATAAGCTTCTCCCTCGCCCGCCCTTGAGTGGGAGAGGGCCGGGGTGAGGGCGCTCTCGCAACCCCAATTCCCCCCGGGCGCGCGCGCTTGCAAAGCAATCAATCGGAATTCCAGAATATAGTTTCTATATCGTAACAAAATAGACAAACGTTTCCCAACCCACTTCGGGCGCTTGCGACAATAGACGGATAATACCAAGCGCCCTTGATGTTGACCCATGAAGAATGGGTCAACGGCGCTTGGTATAAGTCTTTGCTTGGCGCACCGCCGCCGGCCAACCCGGTGCGCAATACCAAGCGCCCGAATGGCTGGGAAGAGTCAGCCATTCGGGCGCGTGGTATTAGCGTATTTTTTGGTGGCAAGGTTGCGTCGGATATTGTGGTA
>JANYCX010000131.1 GCA_025360065.1 Acetobacteraceae bacterium
GATGACGCGCTGGTGCTGGGCCATCGGCTGTCGGAATGGACCGGGCGGGCGCCGTTGCTGGAAGAAGAACTGGCGCTGGCCAATCTGGCGCTCGACCTGATCGGCCAGGCGCGGGCGCTTTATGCGCTGGCGGGCGAAATCGCCGGCGATGGGCGCGACGAGGACGACCTCGCCTATATCCGCACCGATCGCGAATATTCCAATATCCTGCTGGTGGAATTGCCCCGTGGCGACTTCGCCTTCACCATTGCGCGGCAGTTTCTGTACGCGAGTTTCGTCGATCGCTGGTGGCGGGCGTCGATGGCATCGACCGATCCTCGGGTGGCGGCAATTGCGGCGAAGGCGGAAAAGGAAACCGCGTATCATGTCCGCCATAGCGCGGAATGGTTGATCCGGTTGGGCGACGGCACCGAGGAAAGTGCGCGGCGCGCCCAGGCGGCGCTCGATCGGCTGTGGCCCTACATTGGCGAGATGTTCGAGCCTGAGGATGCGGTGCTGGTGGCGTCAGGGGTTTGCGCTGACCCGCCTTCGCTGCGGATGGCGTGGGATGGCGGGGTAAACGCGGTTCTGGCGCAGGCCAATTTGCAGCGCCCGCGGGATGGCTGGATGCAAAGCGGCGGCCGGGCCGGGCGGCACAGCGAACATCTCGGGCCGATGCTCGCGGAAATGCAACATTTGCAGCGCACCCATCCCGGCGCGAAATGGTAGGGCTGCGGCAAAGGGCGTGGGACGCTGCGGCGACCGTGGTCGATCCAGAAATTCCGGTGCTGACGATTGAAGATTTGGGCGTGCTGCGCGATGTGGTGGTAACCGGCGAAACGGTGGAAGTTGTCATCACCCCAACCTATTCCGGCTGCCCGGCGATGGCGATGATCGCGCTCGATGTCGCAACTGCGCTGGCCCGTGCTGGCATTGCCAATGCGCGGGTGATCACGGTGCTGTCGCCGGCCTGGACAACCGATTGGATGTCGGCTTGCGGGCGCGAAAAGCTGGCGGCCTACGGCATCGCGCCGCCACCGGCTTGCGGGCGCGGCGGGTTGTTCGCCACCCAGATCATTGCCTGCCCGCGCTGCGGCGCGACCGATACCGAGGAACTGGCCGAGTTCGGCTCGACATCGTGCAAGGCGCTATGGCGGTGCCGTGCCTGCCGCGAACCCTTTGACCTGTTCAAGTGCCACTGAAAATGCCGTTTCACGCCCTGCGCATTACCGATCTTGTCCATGAAACCGCTAATTGCGTATCGCTGGCGTTTGACATCCCGCCGGCGCTGCGGGCGGAATTCGCCTTTCGGCCCGGCCAGTACCTGACCCTTCGCACCCATCGCGACGGGGTGGAATTGCGGGCCGCCTACTCGATCTGCGCCGGGCAGGATGATCGGGAAATCCGGGTGGCGATCAAGCGTGGCGATCCGGGCGGGGTCTCGGAATGGGCGAACACAGCGCTGCGGACGGGCGAGGTGATTGACGTGACGCCGCCCGAGGGTAGCTTCGGCCTCACCCCCGATCCCGCCGCCGCCCGCACCATCCTCGCGATTGCCGCCGGGTCCGGGATAACCCCGATCCTGTCGATCGCGACGTCGGTGCTGGCCCGCGAACCGTCCAGCCAGGTGATCCTGCTCTATGGCAGCCGCAGCACCGCCGACATCATCTTCCGCACCGCGCTGGAGGATTTGAAGGACCGCTTTGTCGGGCGTTTCACCCTGATCCATGTGCTGTCGCGGGAAGCACAGGAAATCGGCGTGCTGAACGGGCGGATAGACGCGGCCAAGCTCGGCGCGTTGCTGCCGGGCCTCGCCGTGCCGGGCGATATTGACGCCGCGTTCCTGTGTGGTCCGGCGGACATGCTCGATGTGGTGCCGGCTGCCCTGCGGACTTGGGGGCTGGCGGCGGCGCGCATTCATACCGAGCGTTTCACCCCGGCCGGGCCGCGCCGGGTTGCAGCGCCGATAGCGGCGGACGCGCCGGCCTTCGCCATGGCCACCATCATCCATGATGGCCAGACCCGCAGCGTGCCGGTTGCGGCCGGCGAAGCGGTGCTCGATGCCGCCTTGCGTGCCGGGATGGATTTGCCGTGGTCCTGCCGCGGCGGGATGTGTTCGACATGCCGGGCACGGGTGATATCTGGGCGGGTGGAAATGACGCAGAATTTTTCACTGGAAAAATGGGAAACCGATGCGGGCTTTGTGGTGACCTGCCAGGCGCATCCGGTGTCGGCGGACGTCACGCTGGATTATGATCAGGTTTGAATAACCGGACATGCCTATTCCCGTCCAACGGCCAAATATCGCCCATCGCTGGATTGGATCAGCACGGCCAGCTTCTCCCCTTTCGGCACGGGATGGCGCAATTGCAAAGCGGTGCCGGTCCAGTCCCCAATAGCCACGAATTCGCGGACGATATTGGCTTCGACCAGGGTCGATCCGGCGTTTTCGCCGCGCGGGACAATGGTGCGATGCTCGCGGTCATAGCCAACCAGCAGGATGCGACCAGTGCCGGGGCCGGCCGGGATGTCGATGGTAATGCCGGCGCCATCGCGGGTCAGCCGTGGCATGGGTGCGGCGACCGCGCTGGACGTTGCGGTTTTCAGCGCGGCGGCCACGCCTGTGCGGTCGGAACCGACAACATCGATGCGGCCATCGACGACCATTTGCGGGGTATAGCTGCCGCCGTAGCGGCCGAGGCGATTATAGCCCGCCTGGCGCTCGGTCGCACCTTTGAAGCTGAACGGGTCGGGCCAGCCGAGAGTGTTCCAGTAGGTGACGTGGAAGGCAAGCGCCAGCACGTCGGGGCGGTCGCGGACGAGTTCACCCAACAGGGCGTCAGCCGGCGGGCAGGAATTGCAGCCCTGGGAGGTGAAAAGTTCAACCACAACCGGGCGGGCAGGTTGGGCAGACGCGGTGGCCGCGATCAGGGTGAGTGCGGCAAGGATTGATTTGACCATGAAAAAGCGCCCTCCTGGCTGAACGATAGTCCAACCAGAAGGGCTTTTGTTACAGGCGCACGGTCAGAATTGCAGGATGACGTCGCTGATCGACCCGGCATCGCGGCCACCTTTGTAGGGTTTGGTGCCGTTGAGTGACCGATTATATATTAAACCGCAGTTCTGGGCGCGGTGATGGCATCAGCTCAAGCGTTCGCCGTGCAGCACGACGTCAAGCCCTTCGCGTTCCTCATCCTCGGTGACCCGCAGGCCAACGATGGCGTCCACGATTTTGAGGATGATGTAGGTCATCACACCGGACCAGATCAGGGTGACCAGAACCGTCACGACCTGCGCTTCGAACTGGGCGAGGCTGGCGACATAGACGCCGGCCGGGTTGGCTTTGTCAGCGGTAAGCGGGCCGAACGCGAACACACCGGTCAGCAGCGCGCCAACAATGCCGCCCACGCCGTGGACGCCGAAGGCATCGAGGCTGTCGTCATAGCCCAGCATCCGCTTGAGCGAGGTTGCCGCCCAGAAGCACACCACGCCTGCAACGATGCCGATGATCAGCGCCGCGTCGGGCAGCACGAAGCCAGACGCCGGGGTGATGGCGACAAGGCCGGCAACCGCGCCGGAAATCGCCCCCAATACGGACGGCTTGCCCTTGTGCATCCACTCCGCGAAGGTCCAGGCCAGCGCTGCGGCAGCGGCGGCAATCTGGGTCGCGGCCATCGCCATGCCCGCACGGCCGTTGGCCGCAACGGCGGACCCGGCGTTGAAGCCGAACCAGCCCACCCACAACATCGCGGCACCAATTACCGCCAACGACAGATTGAACGGCGCCATGTTGTCATGACCGTACCCAATCCGCTTGCCGAGCACCAGGCAGCACACCAGACCGGCAATACCGGCATTGATATGAACCACCGTGCCCCCAGCAAAATCGGCCGCACCTGGCAGACCAAAAATACCGGCCGCAAGGAAGCCGGTCGGTGCCCAGACCCAATGGGCAATCGGCGAATAGACCAGCAACGACCAGGCGACCATGAAGAGGCACATCGCCGAGAACTTCATCCGGTCAGCGAAGGCGCCGGCAATCAGGCCTGGGGTGATGATGGCGAACGTCATCTGGAACATCATGAAGACGCTCTCGGGCACAGTCTGGGTGACAGCGGCTTCAGTGCCGGCGCCGAGGATGAACGGCTTGTCCCAGTTGGCGCCGAAACCTGCCAGCATCACGCGGGAGAAGTCGCCGAGATAGGCCGAGCCATTGGTGAACGCGAGCGAGTAGCCGGCCACCATCCAGACCACGGTGATCAGGCAAGTGATCATGAAGGACTGCATCATGGTCGCCAGAATGTTCTTTTTGCGCACCATGCCGGCATAGAACAGGGCAAGACCTGGAATGGTCATCATCAGCACAAGGGCGGTGCTGGTCAGCATCCAGGCGGTATCGCCGGAATCAAGTTTCGCGGCGGCGTCTTCCGCCCAGGCGGGCAAAGCGAGCATCAGCGCCGGCAGCGCGAGCGCGAGGCGTTTGCTACAGTCCGGCAGCGCGAGCGCGAGGCGTTTGCTACAGTCCGGCAGCGCGAGCATTGTGCGGCTAGGAGATTCTTCATCGTCTGTTCCTCGATCAAAGCGCTTGCGCGTCAGTTTCGCCGGTGCGGATGCGGACCGCCCGTTCGATATCCATTACGAAAATTTTGCCGTCGCCGATGCGGCCAGTCTGGGCAGCCTTGGTGATCGCCTCGATCACCTGTTCGACCAGCTCATCGCCGACGACGACTTCGATTTTTACCTTGGGCAGGAAGTTCACCTGGTATTCGGCGCCACGGTAGATCTCGGTCTGACCCTTCTGGCGGCCGAAGCCTTTGACTTCTGTTACGGTTAAGCCCTGGACGCCCAACGGCGTCAGCGACTCGCGCACTTCGTCGAGCTTGAACGGCTTGATGATGGCCATGATAAGCTTCATTGGACTCCAATCCTTTGCATGAGCTGGAGTTACCCTTTTTGGGGCAACCTCTCAGAGGTTACCCATTCAAGAACCATGCCAGCACATAAGCCAGGAATCCCGGGGGCTTTGCCTTCGTTTGATGCGTGGCAATGCACAATTTCTAGGCAGACGGTTGTATTTCCACCGGATTGGACCACGATAGACGGTAGAATTTTGAAGGGCCGGATCATGCGGGACGTGGATGTTTGTGTGGTTGGCGCGGGGCCGGTGGGCGGCACCTTGGCGTGTCTGCTGGCGCAATCCGGGGTGCGGACGGCGATCATTGACCGGGCGGCCCTGGCGCCGATGGAGCATCCGGCGTTTGACGGACGTGCCTATGCGATTGCCGCCGGGTCGCGCACGGTGATGCAGCAGGCGGGGGTTTGGGACCGGCTGCCGTCGGCACCTGGGCCGATCCGGGAAATTCGGGTTTCGGACGGGAAATTAGGGCGGCGCGCGTCCCGGTTGTTCCTGCATTTCGATACGCGGGACGTGGATGCCGAGGCGTTCGGCTGGATGGTCGAAGCCCGCAGCCTGCGGGTGGCGTTGAACGCCTTGATGCATGATCTGCCCGAACTTCAGGTGCATGCGCCGGCAACCGCCCAGGTGACGCGGTCGGAAGACGGCGCCGAAATTGCCCTGGCGGACGGAGAGGTTTTCAAGGCGCGGCTGGTCGTCGCCGCCGACGGTCGGGGCAGCGCATTGCGGGCCGAGGCCGGGATCAGAACCACGTCGCTGCCCTATGATCAGGTCGGGATTGTCTGCACCATCGCCCATAACCTGCCGCATGACGGGGTGGCGCTGGAGCATTTCCTGCCGGCCGGCCCGTTTGCACTGCTGCCGATGGCCGGGACGTCAGACGAGCCTAATCTATCCGCCATCGTCTGGACCGAGCGCACCGAGATGGCGGCGCATTTAATGCGGATGGACGATGCGCGGTTCGCAGCTGAGCTGGTGCGGCGACTGGGGAGCTATCTCGGGGCAGTGCGCATAGTCGGGCAACGGTTCAGCTATCCGCTGTCGGCGCTGCTGGTGCATCGTTACACCGCACCCCGGCTGGCGCTGATTGGCGACGCGGCGCATGGCATTCACCCGATCGCAGGCCAGGGCTTAAACCTTGGGTTCCGCGATATTGCGGCGCTGGCCGGGCTGGTGGGCGATGCGGTTGCGGCGGGCCAGGACCCCGGTGGTGCCGACCTGCTGCGACGCTATCAGGCAGCGCGGCGGCCGGACAACATGGCGATGCTGGCAGCGACCGATGGGCTGGATCGGCTGTTCAGCAACGATAATCCGCTGGTTCGGCTGGCCCGCGATATCGGGATTGCCGCGGTGCATCGGGTGGGGCCACTGAAGCGGGCGTTCATGCGGCAGGCGATGGGTGCCTCAGAATAAACTGGCAGTTTCGGAAAAAATGGCATATATGCGAGGAAGTGTCTGATGGAGGCCGCCATGAACGTTCACTATGCCAAGATGACTGAAGGTGGGCGCTTGCTGGTTCCCGTTGAACTGCGCCGGACCCTCGGCATTCAGCCCGGCAGCGATGTTGTGCTGGACCTTGCCGACGGGGAATTGCGGGTGCGCGCACTCGACAAAGCCGTATCCCGTGCCCAGGCGATCGTGCGGCGCTATGTGCCGGACGGGGCGAGCGTCACTGACGGGTTCATCCAGGAACGCCGGGCGGCTGCCGCCAGCGAATGACCGACAATGTGGTGGTGCTGGATGCGTCCGCGCTTCTCGCATTGCTGTTCAATGGGGCCGGGGCGGACATTGTCGCAGCCCGGCTTACGACTTCGGTCATCGGCGCGGTGAATTTATCCGAGGTGGCGGCGACACTCGCCGATCTTGGCATGCCGGAAGCAGCAATTACCGCGACCTTTGCCGAGTTTGATCTCGACGTGCGCGCCTTTGATGCCGGGCAGGCGCGGGTGGCCGGGGCATTGCGGGCAGCCACACGGGCTTACGGTTTATCGCTTGGCGACCGCGCTTGCCTCGCGCTCGCGCACCAGCTTCAAGCGGTGGTATTCACCGCTGATCGTGCCTGGGCGGGGCTTGGTCTCGATGGGATCAGGGTGACGGTGATACGCTGATTTCACGCTGCGCTGGTGCCATCCCGGCTGGTCAATCAATTCGCAGACGCGCTAGGGTGAGGGGCGCAAACCGCAAACAAAAACCAAGCGGAGAAATACCATGGAATTCGGTTACTTCACCATGCCGTCGCACCCCCCCGAGCGGGGCCTGAAGGCGGGCCATGACTGGGACCTGCAGACCCTGCGCTGGGCCGATGAATATGGCTATACCGAAGCTTGGATCGGCGAACATCACACCGCCCCGTGGGAACCGCATCCGGCGCCCGACCTGCTGATCGCCCAGGCATTGCTGCAAACCAAGCGTATTCGTATCGGACCTGGCGGCTTTCTGTTGCCCTATCATCACCCCGCCGAGCTTGCCAATCGGGTCGCCATGTTGGATCATTTATCCGATGGGCGGTTGAATTTCGGCATCGCGGCATCGGGCCTGCCATCCGATTGGGCGATGTTTAATGTCGATGGCATGTCAGGTGCCAATCGCGATATGACCCGCGAGGCGCTCGAAATCATCCTGAAAATGTGGACCCAGGATGGCCCGTGGGACCATGCGGGCAAGTTCTGGAACGTGTCCAAGCCGGACACCATGTTCGGCTCTCTCAAACCCCACATCAAACCGTTGCAACACCCGCACCCCCCGATCGGCGTTGCCGGGCTGTCGAAGAACTCCGACACGTTGAAGCTCGCCGGTGAGCATGGCTACATTCCGATGAGCCTCAACCTCAACCCCGCTTATGTCAAAAGCCATTGGGATAGCGTATTGGCCGGCGCGGCAAGGTCCGGGCGCACCCCAAGCCGGAAGGACTGGCGGCTGGTGCGTGAAATCTTCGTGGCCGAAACCGACGAGGAAGCATGGAAATTATCGGTCGGCGGCATGATGGGCCGCATGATGGGCGAATATTTCCTGCCGCTGCTGGGGAATTTTGGCTTCAAGGATTTCCTCAAGCACGATCCGTCAGTCCCCGATGAAGACGTCACGGTCGAATACTGCGCCCAGCATAATTGGCTGATCGGATCGCCGGAAACCGTCGCCAAAAAACTGGAGGCGGTTTACGACGACGTCGGTGGCTTCGGACAGTTGCTGGTGTTCGGCTTCGACTATGCCGATAACCCCGGCGTCTGGCAGAATTCGATGCGCCTGATCCAGGAACAGGTGAAGCCACGCGTGGCGCATCTGGTGCCGTAACAAAGCTTGCC
>JANYCX010000138.1 GCA_025360065.1 Acetobacteraceae bacterium
GCGGCGGGCTTGGATATGACCCGGCGGGATTTGCAGAACGCCGCCAAAAAAGAGGGCAAGCCGTGGGATATGGGCAAGGGCTTTGACCGTTCGGCGCCGATTGGCATGATGATCCGGGCGGCGGATTTAGCCGACCCGACCAAGGGGCTGATTGAGCTGAAGGTGAACGGCGCGGTCCGGCAGACCTCCGACCTGTCGCTGCTGATCTGGAGCGTGGCAGAAACGATTGCCTATTTGTCCAAGCTGGTGACCCTGGCGCCGGGCGATCTGATTTATACCGGCACGCCCGAGGGTGTGGCGGCGGTCCAACGCGGCGATGTGCTGGAAGGTGTGGTGGCCGGGGTGGGGACAATTCGGACGAAAATTGTCTGAACGGGTGGCGGGCGGATAACGCCCGCCCTCACCACATCGGATCGATCGGAGTCACGACCCCTTTTGAGGCCTCGATAATCTCACCCGCGTCCAGTGCCTGGTCTTCGCGGAACCGACGCGCGGCACCCCATGATGATGGAGTGCCGCACGATTGCGCCACAAGCCGGCTTGCCGCAAATTTGCCCGACAACAAGCGGGTGAACCTACGATGGCAACTTTTCTGATCTGTCATGGCGCGTGGTCGGCAGGCTGGGCGTGGAAGAAGATGCGGCCTTTGCTGCGCGCCGCCGGGCATGAGGTGTTTACCCCGAGCTATACTGGCCTGGGTGAACGCGCCCATCTGGCGCATCCGCTGGTCGATCTCGAAACCCATATCCAGGACGTGATGGCGGTGATTGAAGCCGAGGCGCTCAGCGATATCATCCTGGTCGGGCACAGCTATGGCGGGATGGTGGCGACAGGGGTTGCGGACCGGGCCGGGGTGCGGATCCGCGAGGTGGTTTATCTCGATGCGTTCGTGCCGGCGGATGGGCAGTCGCTGAATGATCTGACCGGACATGCGCCGGCGGCGATTGAAGGCTGGCTGGTGCCGCCGATGCCGTCGGCACCCGACACCGCACCGATTGACCTGGCCTGGACCAAATCGCGACGGCGCCATCATCCGGTGCAGTGCTTTGGGCAGAAACTGCGGCTGCGCAATGGCAAGCGGGCGATGCGGCGCAGCTATATCTATTGCGCGAAGAAGGGTCCGGGCGATGTGTTCGTGCAGTTCGCGGAGCGCTTCAAGACCGATCCGGCATGGAAATATTACGAGATGGACGCGAGCCATAGCCCCAACATCACCGCACCTGACGAATTGGCGGCGCTATTGATGCGGATCGCATCATGATGACGGCGGAATTGCGGGCACGCGCCGATCGATTTCTGGCGCCCAATGTTCGGGCGAAATTGTTCAATCCGCAGGTCCGGCCGCACTGGATCGCCGACACTGATACGTTCTGGTATAGGCATGAAAATGCGAATGGTATCAGGATCATGGTCGTTGATGCCGCGACCGGAACCCAAACGGCGGCGGATTTTGATCCACCGGCGGCAAAATCTGCGGGCCCAGGCGAAACTTTATCGCCGGACGGAACCCGCGCGGTGTTCTGCCGGGCGGATGATTTGTGGCTGGGTGACGGGGCAACGGAACGCCGGCTGACCTTCGATGGCGCCCAACATTTCGCCTATGGCGTGTCGGGGGAAATGAACCTTACCCATGTGTCATTGCAACGGCGGGGGATAAAACTGCCGGCGAACGCGCTGTTTTCGCCGGATGGCAGCAAGGTTTTCACCTCCCGCGTTGATGAGCGCCGGGTTGCCGATCTGCCGCTGGTGCAGCACGTGCCGGATGACGGCTCGGCGCGGCCGGTGGTGCATCACATGCGGTTTGCGCTGAGCGGCGACACGCATCTGCCGGTCGAGACGCATTGCGTGATCGATCTGAAATCGGGCGCCGTCCAGATGTGCCCGGCCGGCCCGCATGTCACCGGGATGACCACCTGCATCGAAAAGGAAGAAGCCTGGTGGAGCGCGGATGGCGGCCGGGTGTTTTTCCTCGATCGCGATCGTTACTGGCAGCGGCTGACATTGTGGGAATTTTCGACGGTGACCGGTGCCGCGCGGGAGGTATTCAGCGAAACCGCGGCGACGTTCTTTGATAATAACGTTTCAGTGGCGGGGTTGCCGAATGTTCGGGTGCTGGATGGCAGCGCAGAATTCATCTGGTATTCGCAATGCTCCGGCTGGGGGCATCTTTATCTGCATGATCTGACCACCGGGGCGCGCAAGCGGGCAATCACCGCCGGCGACTGGCTGGTGCGCGACCTGCTGCATGTCGATGCGGTGGCGCGGAACGTGGAATTCCTGGCGAGCGGGATTGATGCCGCAGCCAATCCTTATCACCGGGTTTTGTGCCGGATCGGCCTGGATGGCGGTGAACTGAAGGTATTAACGCCGGAGGATGGCGACCACAGTCTGGCGATGCCGATCAAGCGGGTGCCGCGCGACCATATTCGCCCAGCGATGGAAGTCGGGGCGTATCGCGCGCCATCGGGCCGCTATTTCGTTCATACCCACTCCGATCTGACCCGTGTGCCGGTTTCGGAGTTGCGTCGCGCCGATGGGTCACTGGTGGCGACCTTGGCAGTGGCGGAAGTGACCGTGCCAGACTGGCGGTTTGCCACGCCGTTCCGCACAATGGCGGCGGACGGGGTGACGGAATTGTTCGGCGCAATGTGGCGGCCGTCGGATTTCGATCCGGCGAAGCGCTATAAGGTGATCGATTATATCTACCCCGGCCCGCAGCGCGGCCAGTTGCCGACGGTGATGTTGACCGATGTGCTGGGCGAGCTTGGCCGGGCAACCTTGCCGCAGGCCTTCGCCGAGTTGGGGTTTGTGGTGGTCAACATCGAGGGGCGCGGCAATCCGGGGCGGTCGAAGGCATTCCACGACACCTGTTATGGCAGATTGGAAGACCCAGGCACGCTCGCCGATCATGTAACGGCGTTGGCGCAGTTGGCGGCGCGGCATGCCTGGCTGGACACATCGCGGGTCGGGATTATGGGGCATTCCGGGGGTGGCTATGCGTCAGTGCGGGCGTTGCTGAAATACCCAGCGGTGTTTCACGCCGCGGTGGCGAGTTCGGGCAATCACGACCAGCGCGGCTATAGTTTTGCCTGGACCGAGAAATACATGGGGCCGGATGCCGATTACGGTGCGGCAGCGAACCCGCCCGATGTCGCTGCATTGCAGGGAAAGTTGCTGCTGGCAACAGGCGATATGGACGACAACGTGCATCCGGCATTGACGATGCAGCTGGCGGCGGCGTTGATCAAGGCGGACAAGGATTTCGAATTCCTGCCACTGCCCAATGACGACCATACAACAGTCTGGAACGGTCCGTATTTCCTACGCCGGGCCATGGAGTTCATGCTAAAAAGCCTGAACGGATAAAAAGTTTTTTTTGGTCACAAAAAGAATAGCTTGCTTCCTTGGAGGATGCGAAATGCGCTGGTTTATTGTCGTGATGCTTCTAGCCTGCGGCGTGCAAGCCGAAACCGTGTTGCGTGTCGTCCCGCAAGCCGATCTCCGCGTGCTCGACCCGCACATCACCGCCGCCACGGTGACGCGCATTTACGGCGCGATGATCTATGACCAGTTGTTTTCCTTCACCGAAAACATGGTCGCGCAGCCGCAGATGGTGGGCGAGATGAAGGTTTCGGCCGACGGCCTGACCTATGATTTCGCGCTGCGCGATGGTCTGGCGTTCCATAACGGCCAGAAGGTGACCTCGGCGGATATTGTTGCATCAATCCCCAGGGCGGCGAAGCAGGACCCGATGATGCAGTTGATGGTCAAGCGCCTCGCCAGAATGGAGGCGGTCGATCCGACGCATTTCCGGCTGGTGTTCAGCAAGCCTTTTGCGCTGGTGGCGCCGTCGCTGGCCGGGGCGGGGGCGATGATGATGCGGGCCGAGGATATTGCCGCGGCCGGCGACAAACCGATGGCAACCACGGTCGGATCGGGCCCGTTCAAGTTCAACAACGCCGGCTATCTGCCCGGTGCGAAGGTGATGTTTGACCGCAATGCGGCCTATGTGCCGCGCGCGGAACCCGCCGATGGCATGGCGGGTGGTAAGCGGGTGCTGGTCGATCGGGTCGAATGGCTGATCATCCCCGATTTGCAGACCAGGGTGTCGGCGTTAATTAAGGGCGAGGTCGATCTGTTGGACCAGTTGCCGCATGACGGCATCCAGTCACTGGCGGGTCGCAAGGACATTGTTGTTGAGCAGAGCAACAAACTTGGCAACATGGCGTTCCTGCGGATGAACACCTTGCAGCCGCCGTTCAACGATGTCCGCGCCCGGCGGGCGCTGGCGATGCTGGTCGACCAGAAGGATTATCTGGCGGCAGCGTTTGGCACTGACCAGACCTGGTGGTCGGAATGCTTTGCCTGGCTCGGCTGTGGCAGCACCAATGCCAGCGAGGCAGGCAGCGAAGCCTATCGCAAGCCCAACCCGGCGGAAGCGAAACGATTGCTGGCCGAGGCTGGCTACAAGGGCGAGAAGATCGTCATCCTGACCACCCAGGAAATCCCGCTGATCGACGGGCTGGCGCAGGTGACGGCGGATAAATTGCGCGCGATTGGGGTAAACGTCGACGTCCAGGCCAGCGACTGGGGCAGCCTGGTGGTGCGGCGGGCGCGCAAGGACCCGGCGGATAAAGGCGGGTGGAGCATCTTCCAGTCGGGCGGCGATATCACCACCCTGTCGCAGCCGGCGACCAATATTCTGATCGATGCGCGCTGCGACCAGAATAATTACGTGGGCTGGCCGTGTTCGGACCGGCTGGAGGCGATGCGGATTGCGCTGATCGAAGCGCCGGACCCTGCCAGGTTCGTCGACTACAACAAAGCCCTGTGGGAGGAACTGCCATCGTTGCTGCTCGGGCGGTTCCTGCAGCCAGTGGCCTACCGCGCCAATATCTCCGGCATGCAGCACGGGCTGCTGCTGGCGTTCTGGAACATCAGCAAGAAATAGCGGGCTGGAGCGTGATCCGTTCAGGTTGAATCGGCGGACACGCTCTAGGTCTCTGATTTCGATCATTTTTATCCGATCGAATAGGCAAGTCGACCGGATGATGATCTATTCGAGAACCGCCTCGGTCTTGGCGGCGATCATCGCGAAATCGATGGTCGCCCCGAGGCCCGGCCCGGTCGGGGCGTGGAGCATGCCGTTGGCATCGGGATGGAATTCGTCAGCCAGGCCATAGCGATGGGCGCCGTCGGGAAGCAGCACCTCAAACCAGGTGGTGTTGGGGATGGCGCAGGCGAGGTGCAGATTGGCGAGGTTATTGAGCGAATTGCCGCTGTGGTGGATTTCGTAGTTCATGTGAAAAGCCTCCGCCAGATGCGCGGTTTTCAGCATCGTGGTCAGCCCGCCTTTGTTGGGGATGTCGCCGCGCAGGTAGTCGGTGGCCTGCTGGGTGAGCCAGATCGGATAGGTATCGAGCCCACCGGCGGGATATTCGGTTGCCATGATCGGGATATTCAGCTTCTGGCGCAATTTCACGTAGGACAGGATGTCTTCGTCGGCGAGCGGGTCTTCGAACCATTTATAGCCCATGTCCTGAATGGCGAGGCCGACCTTCAGGGCGCCGGGATAGTCGTAGCTCCAGGTGCTGTCGAGCATCAGCGGATAGTCGTCACCGACGGCTTTACGGACCGCGGCGCAGATTTTGATGTCGGTATCAGGATCGGTGGGCGGATGGATTTTATAGGCGGCCCAGCCAGTGTGCTTGTGGTGCAACGCCTGTTCAACATAGGCCGCCGCATCGGGCAGCACCTGGGAACTGGCATAGGCGCCAATTGAGGTACGCTGAGTACCCATCAGGGCGTGGACCGGCAGGCCGGCGATCTTGCCGGCGAGGTCCCAAAGCGCGACATCGGCGGCACCGATGCAGCGATAGGACACGTTGCGCGACAGTTTCAGCATCCGCCCGTGCAGCATTTCGCGTTGCAGCGGATTGGCGCCCATCAGCAGCGGCTTGATCCAGCGGATCAACTGCGGTCCATCCATCGAGCCGGGATTGGAGGCCGAACCAAGGAAGGCATGGCCTTCATGCCCGCTATCGGTCCTGATCCGCAGCAGGCCGAGATTGCTGAGCGGCTGGGTAAAGGACCCGGAATGGTAGGTGGTGCGGGGAATGTTGTCCCAGGTGAAAATGGTGAGGGACACATGGTCGATCTTCATGGCGCGCTCCCGAATTTTTGCCTGGGCGGAAGGCTGCCTGAACCCCGACGCAGTTTCAAGCGGAGATCGCGGCTATGCTGGCGCGATTGGCGAGAAGAAAGCCATTGCATCGGCACGGGAATTGTGTCATTGAATTTAACATGAACACATCATCCCCCTCCCCCCCTTTGGCTGCGGCCACGCCCGAACTGGCGCGGCGGTTGGGGGGGATTCTTGCCGGTTTGGCAGCGCTGATTGCGGCGCGGTTTTTGCGCATGCCGCATCTGATGGCGCTGACGGTGCCGCTTTGGGGATTTCTCGGGCGGGCGGCGCGGCGGTTTGCCCGCGCGCTGATCCGGCCGGCGGTAGCTGTTGGGACGCGCGCACGCAAGGTTGGGGTTAGCCGACCAAAAGGTTTCCGCCCACCGTCGCAGCGCGGCTGGCTGGTGCGGGAGTTGGGCTGGGAGGCGGCGGCGTTCACCTGCCAGCTTGAAGCCTTGCTCGCCGACCCGGCAATGCAGGCGGTGCTGGCAGAACTTCCAGCGGTGGGACGAATATTGCGACCACTCTGCCGGATGCTGGGTGTGGTGACGCCGGTCGCGGTAGCACCGCCACCGGTGGTGGTGGTGATCGCGACAGCACCGCCCACGCTGGTGGCGGAGGCGGTCGGGGCGGGGTTTTGGCCACTGGCGGTGCGGGCGATTTTGCCCGGTGCGATCTCAGGGAATGTCGGTATCGTAACGAGAGGCTGAGTGATTGACGATTTGCACGATTTATTTGTTACGATATCGTAATTAATTAGCTGTCCAGCATCGACCGGGGATTGCGACGGTCTAAAAGAGGATGATGTTTTTGGTATCTTTGGTTTCGGACAAAGAAGGCCTTTCTTGCCGAGCTTGGCCGGTGCTAACCTCATCCCAAGGGAGAACACAATGCCAGACGGCCTGAACCTGCCAGCCGACGGATTGATCGCGGTCGTCAAGCGCGATTGCCCAACCTGCGAATTGACCGCCTCGGTGCTGGGGACGCTCGCAGCGTTGGGGGCGCTGGCGGTTTACACCCAGGACGATCCCAGCTTCCCCGACACCATTGCCGCCCCGATTGACGACCATGATTTGAACGTGTCGCATCTGCTCGGGATTGAAATCGTGCCGACCTTGATCCGCCGGGTTGGCGGGGTGGAGGTTGCGCGCAGCTATGGCTGGGACCGGGCGGAGTGGGAACGGGTGAGCGGGGTGGCGGGGCTTGGGGCCGGCTTGCCGGCAATGCGGCCGGGCTGCGGGGCGAAAAATGTCGAGCCAGGAACGATCGAGCGCCTGAAGGTGCGCTTCGGGCAGACCGGGCTGGTGTCACGGGCGATTGATTTCGGCGCGGGCGAGGACGAGATGGAGGCGATGTTCGACCGCGGCTGGTCGGACGGATTGCCGGTGGTGCCGCCGACGGCGGAGCGGGTGTTGCGGATGCTGTCGGGCACGTCGCGCGATCCGCAAGAAATTGTGGGGTTGGTGCCGCCCGATCTGGCCCCGGCAACGGTGGAAAAGATCGCCATCAATGCCGTGATGGCGGGGTGCAAGCCGGAATATCTGCCCGTGGTGCTGGCAGCGGTTGAGGCGGTGCTCGAAGAACCATTTGCCATGCATGGGGTGCTGGCGACGACGATGTTTGTCGGGCCGGTGGTGATGGTGAACGGGCCGGTTCGGCGCCAGATCGGGATGAATGCGCGCGGCAATGCGCTGGGCCAAGGCAATCGCGCCAACGCGACAATCGGGCGGGCGTTGCAGTTGGTGATCCGCAATATTGGCGGCGGACGGCCGCAGGAGGTCGATCGGGCGACGCTCGGCAATCCCGGCAAGCTTTCGTACTGCTTTGCGGAGGATGAGGAAGACAACCCCTGGGACTCGCTGGCGACCGAGCGCGGGGTGACGGCCGGCAAATCGGCGGTGACGGTGTTTGCGGGGTTTGGGCTGCAAGGGGTGGTCGATCAGAAGTCGCGCACCCCGGAGAGTCTGGCGCGGAGTTTCGCGGAATGTCTGAATGCGCTGCATCATCCCAAGTTGGCGCCGTCATGCGACGCGGTTCTGGTGGTGTGCCCCGAGCATGCGCGGACGTTTTACCAGGCGGGGTGGAGCAAGGCACGATTGTACGAAGAACTTTACCGCTTGTGCCAGTTGCCGGGCGATGATCTGGTGGCGGGAATGCGCGGCATTGCTGAAGGTTTGCCTGACAGCGCACGCGGCAAGATGATCAGCAAATTCCGCCCTGGCGGACTGCTGATCGTGCGGGCCGGCGGCGGGGCGGGAATGTTTTCCGGCATTATCGGCGGATGGTCCGCCAGCGGGGCGCGCGGAAGCTCCCCAGTGACAGTAGAGGTGAAATCATGACGACGATTCTTGATCCGAGTTCGGAGCGGTCTCCGACGATACGGGCGCGTCTGGCGCGCCCGGCCAGCCTGGACGGCAAGGTGGTGGGGCTGTTGGATATTTCGAAGGCGCGGGGGGATGTGTTTCTTGATCGGCTCGGGCTGCTGCTGACCGAGCGGGGAATTACCGTCAAACGCTACATGAAGCCGACGATGACGCGGCCGGCGCCGCTGGCGTTGCGCCAGCAGATTGGCACGGAGGTCGATCTGGTCATTGAAGGCCTTGCCGATTGAGGGAGCTGCACGTCGTGCTGTACGCATGACATGGCAGACCTTGAAGCGCGTGGGATCCCGGTGGTCGCGGTAGCAACGACCGAGTTTATCGATGCGGCGGCGGTGCAGGCCAAGGCGCTGGGGACCGATCCGGCTTATGTGTTCGTGCCGCATCCGGTGCAGGACCGCACGGATGCGGAGCTGCAGGCGATGGCGGAGGAGTATCTGGAGCGGATTTTGGCGGAGTTGGTGGCGAAATAGTCCCGCATGTCCCGCCCGTTACGCACGGGCGGGATTGTTGCTATGCTTGTCGGCATGGAAATCCTGCTGGATGTCGGCATCATTTTGTTGCTGATCGTGTTGAACGGGTTGTTTGCGTTAAGCGAACTCGCCCTAGTGTCATCAAACCGCGCCCGGCTGACAGTGCTGGAGCGCAAGGGGCATCATGGTGCGGCGCTGGCCCGGCGGTTGTCGGAGGATCCGCATCGGTTTTTGCCGGCGGTGCAGGTTGGGATCACCTTGATCTCGATCTTGTCGGGCGTGTTCGGCGGTGCGCATGTGGCAGCCCTGATCACGCCGATCATCGCCGATGTGCCGGCCTTGGCGCCGTTCGCCGACAGCCTTGGGCTTGGAATCGTGGTGGTGCTGATCACCTATTTCACCATGGTGATCGGCGAATTGGTGCCCAAGCAATTGGCGCTGCGTCGGCCGGAAATTGTCGCCGCGTACGTCGCCGGGCCGCTCGCCACCTTGGCCAACATCACCCGCCCGGTGGTCTATTTGCTGAGCCTGTCATCCAACTTCGTGCTGCTGCTGTTTGGCGCCCATCGCGCGGCGTCGCAAACCGTGACCGAGGAGGAATTGAAAGCCATCCTCGCCGAGGGTGAACAAACCGGGGTGATCCAAACCGAGGAACGCGACATGATCGAACGGGTGTTGCGGCTGGCGGATAAGCCGGTGCGGGCGATCATGACGCCGCGGACCGGCATTCCGTGGATTGACCGCAATGACAGCGACGAGGAGATCGCGGAAACTCTGAAATCAAGCCCGTTTTCGCGCTTTATCGTCTGCGATGGCGCGGTCGATAATCCGGTGGGGATCGTGCTGGCGAAAGACCTGCTCGATGGGCTTCTACGCGGCAAGCCCTTGTCGATCGCCGATGCGTTGCGGCATCCGCAAGTCATCCCCGATACGGCAACCGCGATGGACGCGCTGGAACGGCTGCGATCCGATCCGCTGGGGATGGCGCTGGTGCTCGATGAATATGGCAGCTTCGAAGGCGTGGTCACCGCGACCGACGCATTGCAGGCGATTGTGGGCGATCCGGAAAACAGCGCGCCCGACCCGATCACCGGCACCCAACAGGATGACAGCGCATTGCTGCTCGAAGGGTTGATGCCGGTGGACGAAGTGCAGGTACGGCTCGGCCTGCCGGAATTGCCAGCCGAGGGATCGTATCACACGCTGGCGGGCCTGATCCTTGCCTTGCTGCGACGGGTGCCGCGCCAGGGCGACCGCATCGCCTTTGCCGGCTGGTTGTTTGAAGTGACGGCAATGGATGGGCGGCGGGTCGAGAAAGTCCGGGCCAGCCGCGAAAAGCTGGCGGAATAGGCAGGTGCAACGGGTCACGCGGGCTGACGACATGCTGTTTCTGACCGGCGGCAGCAACGAGGTATTGCGGCTTTATAGCGATGCCGGCTTTGCCGAGCTGGTTCCGATCGCGGCGTGGCGGGAACGGCTGGCGGCGCGGGAGGCGTTCTTTGCCAGAATCGGGGTGCCGTGGTGCATGCTGCTGGCCCCGGAAAAGCTCAGCGTCCATGGCGATGCAATTCTGCCGGCCGGATGCCGGCAACCGACGCTCCGTCTGATGGATGCGATGTCGCAGCCGCAGCTTGTGGACCCGACCTCGGCGCTGCGCCAGCTCAGGCCGCCGGGCTATGCAGGCACCGACAGCCACTGGCTGCCGCAAGGTGCGGCCTGCGGATTCGAACAGATGATGGCGCGGGTCGGCGTGCCGTTCGATCCGACCGCGCCTGGGCGACTGGCGCTGCGCGAAATGAGCTTTCATGGCGACCTCTGGGACCCGTCCCACGCCGATCTGGTGGAAGATCGCTTCGCCCGCCGCGCCCTGCCGGATAGCGTGCGCCGGGTGCACACGAACCGGATTGTCGCTTTCAAGGAAGCAAACGGTCTGGAGAATGAGGCGGGACTGCACACAGGCAGCCACGTGGTGTGGCGCAACGAACGCGCGCCGCGGCCAGAACGGGTGGTGCTGTTCGGCTCGTCGTTTTCCGATTATCGCGCCGAGTGCAGCTTGTTAAGTTTTCTTGCAGCGATCACCTTCGCTGAGGTATATTTCGTCTGGTCGGCTGATCTCGATCTCGGGCTGATCACCCGGATCGCACCCGACATCGCCTTGTTGGAGATGCCGGAGCGCTTTCTGACCCACTGCCCGCGCGACGATTTTGATCTCGTCGCGCATGAGGACGCCGTATTGGCGCGCTATGAGGGCTTGGCGGGGGCTTCGTCTTCCTCATCATCGTCGTCATCTTCGTCTTGCTGATCGTAGTACCATTCAACCAGTTCGTCGTGGAATTCGGGGTCTTTCAGGAGACGGGTTGCAAGGGCGACGATGATCTCGGCCGCGGCGGGGAGTTCAGGGGCGTCCTCCGGCATTTCAGTGCCGGCGACGATGCGCACCGACATGCCTTCATCTTCCTCACCGATCACGAGGGCGATTTCATGGGGTTCGAGTTCAAGCTGGGTTTTGTCGGCCATGGTGGCGATCCTTTGCGATGTGGAGCGCTGTCTAAACCGTCCGGGGGAATAGGCATAGTCCGGTAACTGGCAAGCAGATCGAATAGGCAAGCCGATCGGATGATGCTCAAGCCAACATCGGCGCCACATGCAGCCACAAATCAAGCCCGCCTTCCCAGGTCAGCTTCAGCGCCACCAACAGCACGATCCCCAAGCCTACCCAAGCAAGCCAGCGGTGCCGTTCAAGCAGATTGGCGATCGCCTGGGCGGCAAAGCCCATCAGCAGCACCGACAGCAACAACCCGATGGTCAATATCCACACATTGCCATCGGCCGCACCGGCAACCGCGAGGACATTGTCCAAACTCATCGACACGTCGGCGAGCAGAATTTGCCACATTGCCGACCCGAGCGACTTTGCCGGTGGCTTGCCGTGATGAACGCTGCCCACGCGCAACTCGCGGTAGGCTTTCCAGCTGACCCATAAAAGCAGCAGCCCGCCGGCGAACAGCAGCCCGACAATGGCAAGCAATTGCACAGTGATGGCGCCAAACGCGATCCGCATCACCACCGCGCCAGCAAGGCCGACCGCGATGGCCATGCGCCGCTGTTTCGGCGGCAAACCCATGACCGCGAGGCCCACAATCACCGCATTGTCGCCGGCCAACGTTATATCGATCAGCACCACTTGCAGCAGCAACCATCCGTCAGTCCAATTCAATATACCCATCCTTGCCACCTGGAACCGGCAGTCTTATGACGGCGATTGCAGTCAGTGAGAAGAGATTTCATGATCCCGAGATATAGCCGCCCTGTGATGACCGCGATCTGGGCCCCGGAAAACCGTTATCGTATCTGGTTCGAAATCGAAGCGCTCGCCGCCGAAGCGATGGCCGAACTTGGCGATATCCCCGGCGATGCTGCGCGAAATATCCGCGAAAAAGGCGGCGCCAAGCTTGCGGCCATCAGCCCCGAGGATGTCGAACGGATTGACGCGATCGAACGTGTCACCCGCCACGATGTTATCGCCTTCCTGACCTGGCTTGCCGAGGCCATTGGCGAGGACAGCCGTTTCGTCCATCTCGGGATGACGTCGTCCGACGTGCTCGATACCTGCTTATCGGTGCAATTGACCCAGGCTTGCGATATTCTGATCGAAGATGTTGATGCCTTGCTGGTGGCCTTGAAGACCCGTGCCATTGAACACAAATATACTCCGACAATTGGGCGCAGCCATGCCATCCATGCCGAGCCGACCAGCTTTGGCCTGAAGCTCGCCGGGCACTATGCCGAGTTTGTGCGCAACCGTGCCCGCCTGGTCGCGGCCCGTGCCGAAATTGCGGTAGCCGCCCTCAGCGGCCCGGTCGGGACGTTCGCCAACCTCGATCCCGCGGTCGAGGCCCATGTCGCGTCCAGGCTTGGACTGGCGGTGGAGCCGGTTTCCACCCAGGTGATCCCGCGTGATCGCCATGCGGCGTTTTTTTGCGCGCTGGCGGTGGTTGCATCCGGCATTGAACGGCTGGCGACCGAAGTGCGGCATTTGCAGCGCAGCGAAGTGCGGGAGGCCGAGGAATTCTTCCATCCCGGCCAGAAGGGCAGTTCGTCAATGCCGCATAAGCGCAATCCGGTGCTGTCTGAGAACCTTACCGGGCTTGCCCGTCTGGTGCGCGCGGCCGTGATCCCGGCGCTGGAAAACGTGACCTTGTGGCATGAACGCGATATCAGCCATTCCAGTGTCGAGCGCGGGATTGCGCCCGATGCGACGGTAACACTCGATTTCGCTCTCAACCGGCTCACTGGGATGATGGCGCAATTGACCGTCTATCCGGAGCGCATGGCCGAGAATATCGAAAGCCTGGGCGGGGTGGTGCATTCCGGGGAAATTCTGCTGGCATTGGCCAAGTCGGGCATTTCCCGCGAAGACGCCTACCGGATTGTGCAGCGTAACGCGATGGCGACCTGGACCCGGCTTGGCAAACCGGATGCCGCGGATTTTCGCGCCAATCTCGCCGCCGATCCAGAGATCGCCGGGCGGGTATCGTCGGCGGCACTGGATGCGGCGATGGACCCGACGCGGCATTTGCGCCGGGTGGACGCGATTTTTGCGCGGGTATTCGGGGAGGGCGCTTAGTCTGCGGTCGCCGCCCCCATCTTCTCGGCGAGTGTCGGCAAAGTCACCCGCCGCTTGGGCGACAGCCAGGCCTGCAAGCGTTCCAGATACAGATAGATCACCGGCGTGGTGTAAAGCGTGAGTATCTGGCTCAACGCTAATCCGCCGACCATCGCATACCCCAGTGGCCGCCGCAGTTCCGATCCGGCGCCTTGGCCCAGCATGAGCGGAAGTCCGCTGAACAGGGCGGCAAGTGTAGTCATCATGATCGGCCGGAAGCGCAGCAGACAGGCGGTGCGGATCGCCTCGTGCGCCGACATGCCATCGACCCGTTGGGCGTTGACGGCGAAATCCACCATCATGATGCCGTTCTTTTTGACAATGCCGATCAGCAGCAGCAGCCCGATTACCGCGATCAGCCCCAGATCGTAGCCAAACCAGGTCAGCATCAGCAATGCCCCGACGCCGGCTGACGGGATGGTGGACAGGATCGTTACCGGCAGAATGTAGCTTTCGTAGAGCACACCAAGGATGATGTAGACGCTAATCAGGGCGGCGGCGAGCAGATAGGGCATGGTGGTGAGGGACGCGGCGAAGGCCTGGGCGGTGCCTTGGAACGTGCCCTGCAGGGTTACAGGTGTGGCCATTGATCGCATTGCAGCGTTCACCGCCTGCACTGCTTCGCCCAAGGCGACCCCCTGGGCAAGGTTGAACGACAGGGTCACCGACGGAAACTGCGATTGATGCGCAATCGACAGCGGCGCCACCTTGGTGGAATCGACCTTGACGAAGGTCGATAGGGGTACTGCCGTGCCGGTATTGGACCGTACGAACAGTTTGTCGAGCACCGCCAGATCGCCCTGCATTTCCGGCAGAACTTCGAGGATGAGCTTGTAGGTGTTCACTTGAGTGAAGTACTGCGTGACCTGGCGCTGGCCCAGCGCATCGAACAAGGTTTCGTCAATGACCTGTGGGGAAATACCAAAGCGCGCGGCGGCGTCGCGATCAATGGTCAACTGAACCGTGGCTCCGCCATTCTTTTGATCGGTCGCCAGATCGCGCAATTCGGGCAGGCTGCGCAACTTGGCGAGAATTTTCGGTGCCCAGCTATACAGCTCACTGGTATCCGGGCTTTGCAGGGTGTATTGATATTGCGCATTTGATGGCCGACCGCCCACCCGGATGTCCGACCCGGCCTGAACGAAAAGCTGCGCCCCTTCAATCCGAGACACCGGGCCGCGCAACCGCGCCACCACCATTTGCGCGGTTACACCCGGGCGTTGGTCAAACGGTTTCAAAGCGATGAAGAAACGGCCGTTATTACCGGTTTGCCCCTGCGCGCCCGGCCCGACGATCGACGAATAGCCGGCGATGGCAGGATCTTTTAGCAACACTTCGCCGAGCTTTAATTGCAGGCGGGTCATTTCCTTGAAGGATATATCTTCCGCGCCTTGCGACACCGCCATCAGCACGCCGTTATCCTGCTCGGGGAAGAAGCCTTTCGGCATCACAATGCCTAGGTAAATCGTAACCCCGACCGTCACCACCCAAGACAGGAAGGTGATGTAGTGAAACCGCATCGCGATATCGAGGGTGCGGCGATATCCACCGATCAGCCCATCGAAAAACGTCTCGATAATGCGGTAAAAAATATTATGCCCGCCAGTATGATGGCGAAGGAAGCGCGAGCACATCATCGGCGTAAGGGTCAGTGACACAATCGCCGACACCACCACCGCGACCGATACGACAACGGCGAATTCGCGAAATAATCGGCCGACAATCCCGCTCATCAACAGCAGCGGGATGAAAACGGCAATCAGTGAGGCGCTGATCGAGACAATCGTAAAGCCAATTTCGGCGGCACCCTTGATCGCAGCCTCATACGGGCGTTCGCCGTCCTCGATATGGCGGAAGATGTTTTCCAGCATGACAATTGCATCATCGACCACGAAGCCGACCGCGATGGTCAGGGCCATGAGCGACAGATTATCCAGGCTGTAATTGAGCAAGTACATGATCGCGAAGGTGCCGATCAGGGCAATCGGCACGGTCACGCTCGGGATGATGGTTGCCCACACATTGCGCAGGAACAGGAAGATCACCATCACCACCAGCCCGATGGTGAGCATCAGCGTCATCTGAACGTCTTCCACCGACGCACGGATGGTCTGGGTGCGATCCATCACCTCGGTCACCTTGACCGAGGGCGGCACGGCGGCGAGCAATCCAGGCAGCCGGGCTTTGATCTGGTCAACCGTATCGATGATGTTGGCGTCGGGCTGTTTGAAGATGATCAACTGGACGCCGAGCTTGCCGTTCTGGTGACCGGCGATCAGAAGGTTATCGGCAGCATCAATCGCCTGGCCAATATCGCGGACCCGGACCGGGGCGCCATTGCGGAAAGCGATCACCAGGTCGTTGTATTCCGATGCCTTGGTCATCTGGTCATTGGCGTAGATGGTGAAGCTGCGCAATTCGCCGTCGATGCTGCCTTTGGGGGCGTTGACGGTCGATTGCAGCAACGCCAACCGGGCGTCTTCCATCGTCAGGCCCATCGCCGCGAGCCGCGCCGGATCGACCTGCACCCGCACCGCACGCTTGCGCTCGCCGCCGATGAAGACCTGGCTAACGCCGGAAATGGTCGAAATCTGCTGCGCCAGGATATTGTCGGCGTAGTCATTGACGGTGATCAGATCGAGTTCGTCGGATTGAACGGCGAGAATCAGGATCGGACTGTCGGACGGGTTGACCTTGAAGAAGGTCGGCGGATTGGGAAGGTTGCGCGGCAACTGGCCGGCGGCCGCGGTAAGCTTGGATTGAATGTCGAGCGCCGCGCTGTCGATGCTGCGGTTAAGATCGAACTGCACTGTCACACTGGTGCGGCCGAGCACAGAATTGGAGGTCATCTGCGCGACGCCGGGGATTTGCGCGAACGCCCGTTCCAGCGGCTGGGCAACCGCGGTCGCCATGGTTTCCGGACTGGCGCCGGGGAAGGACACCTGGACCGAAATCGTTGGGAATTCGACGTTCGGTAAAGGTGCCACCGGCAGCAGCGGATAGGCGACGATCCCGACCAGCACGATGGCCGCGATCATCAGCGAGGTTCCAATCGGGCGGCGGATGAACGGGGTGCTGATGCTCATGCGGGTGCTGCCTGCTGTGCGGAGTGGGTGAGACGAAAATCAGCTGGTCGGTTTGCCTTGCGCGGCGATCACCTTGGTGCCGTTGGCCAGCCGTGACTGGCCGGCGATGACGACTTGGGCGCCTTCGTCAAGGCCTTTGGTCACGATCGCGACACGGCCATCATCCTGCCCGACCGTCACCGCTTGTACGGCGGCAGCATTGTCCTTGATGACATAGACAAACAAACCATCGGCGCGGCGCTGCACCGCGATCGACGGCACGGTGATCACGCCGCGCTGGATTTCGGTTTGCAGCTTCATGGTGACGAACTGCCCCGGCCAGAGCCGGTTATCGGTATTGGGGAACGACGCCTTGAGCTTGATGGTGCCGTTGGCGGGATCGATTGTGTTGTCGGTGGTCAGCAATCCGCCCTGACCGAGCAGGGTCTTGCCGTCCGGCGAACTGGCGAACACCGTGAGCATGCCGCCGGTTCCCCGGGCGAGCGTCATCGCCGCCTGGATCGCCGGCAGGCTATCTTGCGGCAAGGTGAAAATTACCGCGATCGGGTGAATTTGGGCAATGGTGACAATGCCTGCGCCAGCAGGATCGGCGGCACGGATAACGTTTCCGGGATCGGCCATACGAATCCCGACCCGCCCATCGAACGGTGCCAAGATATTAGTGTAGTCCAGATTGACCTTGGCGGCCGCGATCGCCGCATCGTCCGATTGCAACTGGGCAGTCAACTGGGCCACGGTCGCAGTGCGCTGATCAACCACCTGTTGGGCGGTATATTGCTGCTTTGCGAGTTCGACCGAGCGCGCAAGGTCGAGCCGGGCCGAGGTCAGCACCGCCATATCGGCGGCTTTGCGGGCCAGCGCCTGATCATAGGCGGCCTGATAAGGTGCGGGGTCGATCAGCGCCAGCCGATCACCCTTTTTGACGTCCTGGCCTTCCTGAAAAAACACTTCCTGCAAGGTTCCATCGACCCGCACCCGGATGAGCGCGTTCTGGAAAGCCTGCACTGCGCCGATATTGCTGAGCAGGATGGGCACATCGCGTTTGGTCGCCGGCACCACGGTCACCGGAATCCCCGGAGGTCCGGCCGGCGGCGTGGCTGGAGGGGTGGCTGGTTGCGCCCCAACCGGGATTGCGCCGAACGCCAAAAAACTAAAAACCAGGAAACACGATAAAATTTTCGGCACGCATGAAACTCCGACAGGGAAACATATCGCCGGGCCGACCACCGCCGCTGCACCGCAGGCAGCGCCACCAAAATCCACTGACAGCAGAGATTTTACGCCTTACCGGCCTAGCCGCCAAGGCGCAAGAATAATGCGCAATTCACGGGCCGGGAAACGAGATTTCTAATCCGCCGGCACGCCGAGCGCGTCGCGCATTCGCCGTGTCAGCAGCGCACCGTCGCGGATCGGCAGAAAACGGGAGACCTCGGCGGGGGAAATCCGGATGACCGCCAGCAACGCCTCGGCCTGCAAGCGCGGTGCAAGGGCTGCAACGCCGGCCATGTCGTCGATTTTGGCCGTCTTCCGCCAGCCGCAGCCGGCAGCAACCGCGGCAAGATCGGTGCCCAACCCGGTATGGCTGCGCTGATGCCCGGTTTCGCCGAACTGGCCGTTATCGAGGATCACCACTGACAAATTGGCAGGCTGCATGGCAGCGATTGTCGCCAGCGCCCCCATGCCCATCAACGCCTCGCCATCGCCGGTCACCACCAGCACCCGCCGCGTCGGCTGCGCCAAAGCAAGGCCCAGCCCGATCATCGCCGCCCCGCCCATCGCACCCCACAGGTAGAAATTTTCCGGCCGGTCGCCGGCAGCGCCAATGTCATAGGTCGCCGAGCCCAGCCCGCACACCACCAGCATCGGCCCACCTGGTGCGGTGTTGGCGGTGCGCACCAGCTCGGCCGCGACCGCACGACGATCAAGAGTTCCCTCGCTCATTTCACCCATACCTTCGCGCCGATCAGTCGTTGGGACAGCAACACCGCCACCGGGATATGGCTGTCGAAGGCAAGCCTTGCGCTGGCCTCGACCAGTTCGACCACCTCGTCGGCGCGTTCGGCGCGGCGGACATGGACGCCGGTGGCTTTCAGCACTGCCTCGGTGGCGCTGCCCATCGGCACCTGCCACGGATTGAACTCGCCCCATTCGCCGCGCATGGTCACCAAAGTGAAGAACGGCATGCGGCAATTGATTGGCAGCGACAGCATGTTGATGCAGTTGCCAACGCCCGATGACTGCATCAGCAGTGCCGATCGCTGGCCGCCGAGATAGGCGCCGGCAGACAGCGCAATGCCTTCTTCTTCGGTGGTGCAAACCACGGCGTGCATGTCGTTGTCGGCATGGGCCATTGCGATCACACGGGCATGGCCTGCATCGGGCACGTAGCCGATCTGGCGCACGCCGGCGCTTTTGAGGGCGGCATAGACGCCGTCCTGCCAGGGGGTGGGGGTCATCTCATATCCCTTAGGCGAAGGTTGCGAACATTTCCTCGATCGCCTTCAACTGCCCGCCGGCGGCCGAGGACGGCACGATGATCGGTGTTGATACGCCTGCTTCGCGCCATTCGCCAACCCGGTCGCGCACCGTGGTCGCCGACCCGAACAGGCTGACATCGGCGAGCCAGCGATCGGTGAGCAGGCCCGGCACATCGTCGCGCCGGCCTTCGTCGATGGCACGCTCGATGGCTGTCATTTCATCGACGTAGCCGGCTTCTTTCCAGTAGTTCCGGTAATTCGGCAGGAAGGCATACGCGATCAGCGACTTGCGGCAGACCGCACGGGCGGCGGCGACATCGTCACTGATGCAGGTCGGGATCATGTTGCCGATCAGGAAATTCGGGTTCGCCCGCGCCTCGGCCGGGAGTGCCGCGAGGGAGGTTTTCATGTGGCTCAGCGCCGCATTGGCGAAAATCACCCCCTGGCCGATCCGCCCGGCGAGGTTGACCATTTTCTGCCGCATTGCCGCCACCAGGACTGGCGGCAAAGGACCCACGCCTTCGACGGCGCGGAATTTCTCGACGAAATTGGACGTATCGCCCAGCGGCTTGCCGGGGGTCACCCCCATGCGAATATGGCTCGGCCCGTGGCTGATGCCGATGCCGAGGCTGAAGCGGCCACCTGAAATTTCGTGCATGAAGGCCGCCGATTGGGCGAAATCGCTGGGGGTGCGGCTGTAAATCGGTGCAATCGCGGTGGCGAAGCGAATGGTCGAGGTGTTCCACGCCACGCCTTCACACAACGACATGTTGCCGAACATGCTGGGGGCGAAAATGCCGGCGAAGCCGCGCCGTTCGATGTTCTGCGCCATCTCGATGGTCAGGCGCCGTCGGCCCGGCACGGCGGCCAGGCTGGTGGCGGGCATTAGGTCGGCCATCTTGGGTCCCCCTGTTCTTGGACAATTGCCCGACCATATGTCGAACGACGCCGACTTCCAATCCATCGGATGCGGGCGCATAGCCGCACGCATCAAGGAGCCCTGACATGTCCGACGACGAAACGCCCCCCGCCGAACTCAGCCATGCCGGCGCGGTGGTCGACAAGGCGATCGAATACATGGCCGGGCAGAATCTGCCGCCAGTGGCGATCGCGTCCGCGTTGCTGGGCGGTGCGATGGGATTGCTGGCGCGCGAAATGCCCGATGACGCGATTATCCGGGTGCTGAACAACGCGATTGCCTCGGTGCGCAATGGTGAGTTGAAACGCACTGAGCACTGACGGCGGTGGGGATCCGCTATTTGGCTCACGCGGAGGAGGCGATGGCAAGGCGCGGGATTGCCCGTGCTTCGGTCGAGGCAACACTGCAAAAACCAGATTGGAATGACCCCGATCCCGGGCATGGTGAACGAACACGCTCGTTCAAAACGCTCGAACAGATGGGCGGGCGTGTGCTAAGGGTTGTTCACTGGACCGATGGTGAAGATATTGTCGTTCTTACCGCAATGCTGGACCGCAACGCGTTGAAACACCGGAGAGGCTGATGATCAAAACCAGCTATGATCCTGCGGCCGATGCAATGTTCATCTGGTTGGGACCAGAGGACGCGGTTTCAGTGGAAACCAGGGAAGTGTCCCCAGGCGTACTGCTGGACTATGACAGCAATGGCCGGTTGCTCGGCATTGAGGTGCTGGATGTCAGGAGCCGCGATGCCGCTGTTTCACCACCTCGGATGGCAGCAGAATAACGTGAGCGGCCATTGACGTCGCCCTCCGAATTGGCGATAAGCCGCGCCTTCCGTTCGTCCGGGCAAGCGGTATTGTTTGCTCGCGTTTTTTGTTGAGGGTTCCGAATATGGCTCGCCGCTGCGATATCACCGGCAAAGGTGTGCTGTCTGGCAATAACGTCAGCCATGCGAATAACAAAACCCGCCGCCGCTTCCTGCCGAACTTGCAGGAAAGCTCGCTGCTGTCGGACACGCTTGGCGTCGCGATCCGCATGCGCCTTTCAACCCGCGCGATCCGCACGGTTGAAAAGAATGGCGGCATTGATGCCTTCCTGATGGGCACCAACAACTCCAAGCTGCCGGAAGCGGCGCTGGTGGTGAAGCGCCAGATCACCAAGGCCGCCGCAAAAAAGGCGACTGCTTAAAGCATCGCCACGCTGTGCTGGCTGGTTCCGGCAGGGGTGTCTGTGATGACTTTAACGGCTGTTTAAGGTTGGCGGGCCTAGTGTTGCCCGATGTTGCCCGACCTTCTTATCGCCGGCTTTTTGGCTGGCACCTGCCTGATCCTCGCTTGGCGGCTGTTCAAAATCAGCACTGCCTGTGAAGCCTGCGTGCATGCCCGTGCGCGGGCCGAAGCGTCCCGGATGGAAACCGCGCGATTACTGGGCCTTGCGGCGCAGGAATTGCACCTCGCCGGGTTGCAAATGCTCGGGCATGCCGGAGCCAGCAATGCCCGACCCGAAATGATAGCGGCTACCGCGGTCGACCTGCTCAGCCTTGCTGACGAATTGCATGCCGCAGCCCGGCCCGGCAACGCGCCCCACATCCTGCGGCCGGAATCCATCGATCTCGGTGCCATCGTGGTGCAGGCGGTGGATGCTGCCGCCGCCCATCTTGCCCCTGGGCAGCGCAGTTGGCGCCTGCCACCTGGCAGTCAATTTGCAAGGATCACCGCCGATCCGCGCGCGCTCCGACATATCCTCGCGCGCGTCCTGGCAAGTGCGATCCGTAACACCGGCCAGCAGGACTGGATCGACATCAGCACCGCACAACGTCCGGACGGAATCGCCATCACCATCCAGGACGAAGGTAATGGCCTGTCGCAAGGCAGCCACGGCAACACTGTCCAGGACAGTCGTGGCATCGGGTTGCGACTGACCTTGGCGCGCAGCCTGATGCACGCCCATGGCGGTAGACTGGAGGTTGAAGCCAAGCCAGGCATAGGTAGCCGGATCAGCTTGGTGTTCCCGCACGCGGCCTGACCGGCAGCACGCCCAATCGGTATCCGTATATTCCGAGGGTTATGGGATTTTCCGCCAAGGATCACGTTGCGGGCAGTCAGTTCCCTGCCTTGGCTGGCTGCCGATCCAATGGCGCGCCGTTCCGTTGTTGTGTCGGTTGTCTGCACCCGTGTCGGCAAGAAAGACCTAGCAATGAAAATCTTATCCGTCTCCACGATCGCCGCCGCCGTTCTAGCCATTGGCGCCGGGATGGTTGCTATGCCTTCCGTTCAGGCCCAAGGCCTTGAGTGGGCCGGGGGACGTTCGCCCGCCAGCGGGACAACCTGCGCACCGATTGAGTGGCATATCATTCCTGTTGCCACTGGGGGCGCGGTCGCGCTCAACGGCGTTGCCTATTTCAGCGACATGAGTGGCATCAGCACGATCAAGGGCGGCATTACCGCCGAGGGTGCGGTGTCGGCAATGTTGGTCTCGGTTTCCGGCAACGGCCCGGCTGGCGCGGTAACCGGCATGCGGTCGGCGGCCGGCACCCATGTGGAAATGAACGGCGCCGGTTGCTCGAAGGCAAAATTTGACCTGATGCAGTTAACAGCTACGCCCATGCGCATGGGGCGCTAGAGCATCATCCGAACGGCTTGCCTTTGCGATCGGGGAAGGGGTGACCGCCATTTTAACATGAACGGATTGCCCTCTAGCTTCATGACGGCCTCGCGGTTCGCACCGCGGGGCCGTCTTACGTTGCGCGCCGCCGCTTCACCCGGCAAGGTCAGCGCTCAATAGTGGAGCGCGGCAATGAATGATGTGGTCACCAAAATTATGGCGTCGGACGTCTATGCGCGCGCGGTTGCACAGCTTGACGCCGACCATGATCGCACCATCGCCGATATCATCACCTTGACCGAAATCCCCGCGCCACCCTTCGCCGAGGAGGTCAAGGCCGCGCATTACCTCGAAATGTTGCGCGCCCACGGGCTGGAAGATGTCGAACTTGACGGTATCGGCAACGCCATGGGGCTGCGGCGGGGCAGCGGCAATGGCGGTCTGATCGTTGTTGCCGCCCATCTCGACACCGTGTTCCCGGCCGGCACCGATGTCCGGGTGCGACGCCAAGGGAGCAAACTGTTTGCGCCTGGCGTCGGAGACGACACACGCAGCCTGGCGGTGCTGCTCGCCTATATCCGCGCGCTGGACGCTGCTGGTATCAAGACCCGGCAGGATATCCTGTTCGTGGGCGATGTCGGGGAAGAAGGCCTCGGCGATCTGCGCGGGGTTCGGCACTTATTCACTGAGGGCAAATACAAGGACCGGATCGAAGCATTCTTCACCGTTGACAGCCCGGAGATGGAGAACATCGTCACCGGCGGGGTTGGCTCGAAACGCTACCGGGCAATTTTCCGCGGCCCCGGCGGCCATAGCTTCGGCGCGTTCGGCATTGTCAGCCCCCTGAACGCGTTGGCGCAGGCAATGGTGGAATTGTCGCGCATGCATGTGCCAGCCAAGCCCAAAACCACTTATAGCGCCAGCGTGGTCGGTGGCGGCACCTCGGTCAACGCCATTCCGAACGAGGTATGGATGGAGGTTGATCTGCGGTCGGAAGCCCCGAGCGAACTGACGCGGATCGAGGCACGCTTCCATCGCATTCTCGCGGACGCCACCGACGCGGAAAACCATGCACGATCCACCGACCAGGGCGCGATCACGGTCGAAGCGGTCCTGATCGGCGACCGTCCGGCTGGCAGCACGGCCACCACCACCGACATCGTGCGCCACGCCACCGCCGCGATCACCGCCCATGGCTTCACGCCACGCCATGTGTTTTCGTCAACCGACGCCAATATCCCGATGTCGCTGGGCATTCCGGCAATCAAGATCGGGTCGGGTGGCACGTCCGGCCGGGCGCATTCGCTGGAGGAATGGATCGATGTGGAGAAATCCAATTCGCTCAACGGGATGGCCGCTGGGTTGACGGCAATATTGGCGGTTGCCGGCATCGCAGAGTGATCCCGCGCGCTTTTTGGGGGCCAAGCCTGATGGTGTTGGCAATGGCCTGCTTTGCCAGCATGGATGCGGCGAGCAAATGGATGATCCGCGACCACAGCACGGCGCAGCTGATGTGGATTCGCTACGGCTTCTATTGCCTCTTCGTCTTCATTCTGGTGCGTAAGCAAGGTGTCCTGGCGGCGATGCGGACCCGCCGGCCATGGTTGCAAGGCAGCCGCGCCCTGCTCGCGACCGTTGAGGCCGCCGCTTTCGTGCTGGCGTTCCGCTATTTGCCATTGGCCGATGCGCATGCGTTGGGGTCGGCATCGCCGTTGATCGTGGTGACGCTGGCCGGCTGGATTTTGGGCGAAAAGGTGGGCTGGCATCGGACGGCCGCGGTGGTTGCAGGCTTTGTGGGCGTGCTGGTGATTATCCGGCCTGGATTTTCCGAGCTTAGCTGGCCGCTGCTGATCCCGCTCACCGCCGCTTTCATGTGGGCATTGTACCAGGTGATGCTGCGGTTGTGCGCGCGTGCCGACCATTCGGACACAACCTTGCTGTGGTCATCGGTGGTGGGACTGGTGGCAACGACCATCGTCGGCCCGTTTTATTGGACACCGATGGCGGCGATTGACTGGGTCTGGATGCTGGTGATTTCGATCCTCGGCGCCGTCGCCCATCTGGCGCTGACCAAAGCGATGCAGTTCGGCAATGCCAGCGCTTTGCAGCCCTACAGCTACACGCTGCTGATTTGGGTGGCGGTCATGGGCATCGTGTTCTATGGCGATTTTCCGGATGGCTGGACCTTGCTGGGGGCAGCGATCATCGTCGCCAGCGGGCTTTACACCTGGCATCGCGACCGGGTTGACCCCAGCGATGCACAAGCGTAGCCGCGGCGGCACGGGAGTTCCGCCCATGTCGTCTGATCGTCTTGCTGACAAGCTCGCCAACCTGCCCGCCCCTGCCCCGCCGCGCCGGCGGATGATCTGGCCAGATCGCGGCCTGTTCCTGTTCGCCGCGATGCTGGGCTTTGCTGGTATCATGGCCGCCCGATTGACCGGGACCTCCGGTCTGCCCGTCGCGATCGGCGCGGTCAGCATTATCGGGCTGTACGCAGTGATCTGTGGAGCTTCCGGCTGGTTCACAACCGAACCGGACCGGCTCGGCGATAATTGCTACTATCTTGGCTTCCTGTTCACCCTCGCCAGCCTGTCCGCCGCCCTGATCGCAGTCGAGCAACAGCCACGCGCGCTGCGAGGTGAGCTGATCGAGGCGCTGATCGGGTCCTTCGGTGTGTCGCTGCTGTCAACAGTGGCCGGGATTGCATTGCGGGCGGTGTTTTTGCAGTTGCGGCCCGAAATCATGGAGACCGAGGCTGAGCTTGAACAGGAAACCCAGTTTATCGCCGCCCGGCTGCGCGATCAGCTCGCCGCCGCCGTTTTGGAATTCGAAACTTTCCGGCTACGCACCCAGACCATGCTCGACAGCCAGACCGATCATGGTAGCCGGGTGGCTGATGAGGTCGGACGTCTGGTAGACCGGATTAGCGCGGTGGAGGTGCCGCCCGATGTCCTGACTGCCAAGCTCGATGCGGTGGGGGGCCGGGTGCTGGGCTTGGTTCACGCGCTCGAAGACGCCGCCGAGGCCGATAGCCAGCGCCAGCGCGCCCTTGCCCGGGTGGTGGAAAATCTCGACCGGATGTTTGCTCGGCTGTCCGATCTTGGCCCGTTGGAAGCCGTCGGACGGGAGGCCGCGCAATTGGCCACCGCGTTTGCCGCCGTGACGGTGCAAACCGATGCAACCCTTGCCGCACTGCGCGGGCAGGCGGAACAACTCGCGACGCTGGGTAGCGCACTCAGCGCTGACAGTGCCAGCATGATTGAGGCGCAGCGGGCAATCCGCATCAATCTGGCGCAATCGGGCGCGGCACTTACCCAGTTGCAGGACGGGCTGGTCGAATTGGTTGACGCGGTGACCGCGCGGATGGCGCCGTGAGACGCGGCCTTGTCAACGCCCAGGCCTATCGCAGCGGCATGGTGCTGGGGCTGACGCTCGCCGAAATCATGGTGTTGCTGGTGTTCATGATGCTGTTGGCGGCGGCTGCCTTGTTGCTGCAACAAGATAGCGCTGTCGGGGCCTTGGACGATCGGGCACGTGGCCTCGCCGCCGCCCGGGCGGAAATTCAGCTGGTGCAGGCCCGGGTCACGGGATTGGAAACCGCGCTTGACCAATCTCGGCGGATCGCGGAGCAGGCGGATCAGGCGGATCAGGCGCGCGCGCAGTCTGAGGCCACCGCCCGCCGCCAGTACTCCCAGGCAATCGGGGCCGTCGCCGCACTGACCGACGATCTTGCCGTCGCGCGGAGCGAGGCACAAACGTTAGGTGGCCAAAACGCCCAGATGCGCGGCGAAATTCAGCGCATCCACGGCAACGCCGGTTCCGGTCTGCCTTATTGCTGGACGGCACCAGACGGCAAGCCGATCACCCTGTTACGGATCACCCTGCGCGACACCGGCGTGATCGCCCAGGACCCGGCGCCTCGGCCCAGAGCGGAGGACACGCTGTGGACGAAGCTTGTTGTCCTGCCGCGTGACCAATTATTGCCAATGGAGATTTTCCTGACCCAGGTTGGCGCGGCAATCGAGAAATCAAACAGCGATCGCTGCCGGCATGCGCTGGAGGTGATTGACGGCACCGGCCCGTCCAACAAACGCGGATACAAGGGCCTGATGAACCAGTTATGGGGCAATTTCCTGCTGCGCGAGGTCGGCGGCTGAATGGCCGGATTGAAACCCGCCTTGGCACGGCTGCGGGATGCCGCCTTGGACCGTCTGGCACAGCGCGAGCAATTGGTGCGGTCTGCCGCGTGGCGCCGCCGCGCACTTCGCCAGCGTCGATTGCCGGCCGCCTTGGCGATACTGCGCCAGGTTACCAGGGCGGGCAAACTCGGGCGGATCTGGATTTGGCTGGTCGCGTCATATTCCAAGCGCCCCTGATCCAAGAGGAATGGGTCAAGGGCGCTTGGCATCATGATTGGTGACGCGGAGTTAAGGCCAGGTGTGAATGATCTTGCGTGTGCTGCGCGCGACGATCACCGGGTTTTCGTTGACGATGCCCTAGCTATCGGTGTCGCCATTCTGGACCTTCATGTTCGGCGGCAACGGATAAACCGTGACCGCGGTCGGAAGTTCCATTCCGATACTCGGCCGCTGGGTTAATGAAGCCAATCCCCTTGCCCAGACGAAACGGCATCGCTGGCCCAGGTCGGATGCTCAACTTCGGTGGAAGCTGACCGAGCCAAACCTGAGCCAGACAAGCCGGAACGTATATTATCGGAATATACTTACCCTTTGCCTTAAAGGGCCGTCACCCCCGCCCGGCAAACGGCATCTTGGTCGCCATCACCGTCACAAACAGCGCGTTCGCATCCGCGGTCAGGCCCGCCATATAAACAATCGTGCGCCCGACATTATCGACATCCATCGTCGGCTCGACCGCCATCGTGCCATCCGCCTGTGGCACCCCTTTGGCCATACGCGCTGTCATCGGGGTTGCCGCGTTGCCGATGTCAATCTGCCCGCAGGCGATGTCGTATTTGCGCCCATCGAGCGCGATGGTTTTGGTCATGCCGGTAATCGCGTGCTTGGTGGCAGTGTAGGCAACCGAGCCCGGCCGCGGGGTATGCGCCGAAATCGAGCCGTTATTAATGATCCGCCCGCCTTGCGGGGTCTGGTCGCGCATCAACCGAAACGCGGCGTTGGCGCACAGGAAGGCGCCGTTGAGATTGACTGCGACCACGCGCTGCCACTGGTCCCAGGTGAAGTCGCCAAAATTGGTTGCTGGCACATTGCCGCCCGCATTGTTGAACAGCACGTCGAGGCGGCCGAATTTGGTCTTGGCGGCGGCGAATAATGCCTCGACCTGGGCGGGATCGGTGACATCGGTGGGCACTGCCAGCACGTCGGCGGCCGAGACGCGGGCCAACGCGATGGTTTCTTCCAGTGCGTCGGCGCGGCGCCCGGCCAACACCAGTTTGTAGCCGTCCGCCAGCAAAGCGAGCGCCGCCGAACGTCCGACGCCGCTGCCTGCCCCGGTTACCAGAGCGATCCGTGATGTCATATTTGCCTCCCCAAAAACCGGATTGAAGCATGATACTTGACTGTTGTCGCCGGGCGCGCTGCGATGCGCCCAACAGCAGGGGTCCAGGCCATGAACGTCACCCGCAATATCACGCTCGACGCCGCAATCGCCGATGCCAAACGTGACTATACCGACCGCCACGCGGCGAGCCTCGCCAACCATCTGCGCGCACTTGGGCCAATGCCAGGCGGCAACACACGGTCGGTGCTGTTCTACGATCCCTTTCCCCTGACCTTCGCCCGCGGCGAGGGTGCGTACTTGTTCGACATCGATGGCAATCGCTACGCCGACTTCCTCGGCGAATACACTGCCGGAATCGCCGGGCACTCCCACCCCGCCATTCGCCGCGCGATCATTGAGGCCCTTGATGGCGGCATCAATCTCGGCGGCCACAACACCTATGAGCCGCGCTTTGCTGAGGCGGTGACTGCACGCTTTCCGTCGATGGAACAGGTCCGTTTCGCCAATTCGGGCACCGAGGCCAACATCCTCGCCATCAGCACCGCACGTGCCAAGACCGGGCGATCCAAGGTGATGGTGATGCGCGGCGGCTATCACGGCGCGGTCTTCACTTTTTCCGCCGGCGCCAACATCAACGCCCCCTATGACTATGTTTACGGGATCTACAACGATATTTCGGCCACGCTTGCCGAAATCACCGCCCACGCGGCCGATCTCGCCTGCATTATCCTCGAACCGATGCTCGGCGGCGGTGGCTGCATCGCGGCAAGCCGGGAATTTCTGCAAGCGCTGCGCGACGCCGCAACCCAACACGGCATCGTGCTGATCTTCGATGAGGTGATGACCTCCCGGCTGTCGCCCGGTGGGTTGCAGGCCAAGGTCGGGGTGATCCCCGATATGACCGCTTTGGGAAAATATGTCGGTGGCGGCATGAGCTTTGGCGCCTTCGGCGGCCGCGCTGAATTAATGGCGCTGTTCGACCCGCGCCGCGCCGACGCGCTCCCCCATGCTGGCACCTTCAACAACAACGTGCTGACCATGGCCGCCGGGCATGCCGCGCTTACCGAAGTCTATACGCCCGAGGCCGCCGCGCTGCTGAACGCGACGGGCGAGAAATTGCGCGCCAGGCTCAACATGATCTGCGAGCGCCAGGGTGTCGCAATGCAGTTCACCGGCATCGGGTCGATGATGGCCGTGCACATGCTGCGTGGGCCGGTGCGGTCCCCGGCCGATGCGGCGAAAGGCAACATGGCGGCCAAGGAATTGCTGTTCTTTGATATGCTCAAGGCCGGGTTCTGGATCGCCCGGCGCGGCATGATGGCGCTGAACGTGATGCTGAACCAGGGCGATTACGACGGCTTTGTGGATGGCGTGGAGGAGTTTGTGGTCTCCCGCAAGGCGTTGCTGGTTTAGGGCACGCGAAGGCGCCGCCTGCATTCAGGGCTTCACAAACTTCACCACATACTCATCCTTAGGCTGTGCTGGGTCGGGGGTGTTCTTGTCCTTGGGATCATTCGGGTTGGCGAGAAAATCCGCCTCGCCGAGCAGTTTGAAGCCGGCCGCCTCGATCTCGCGGCGCAGGAACCCCGGCTCAATCCGGTGCAAGGTGCCGGCTTCGGAAATCCCGGTGCCAGGTCTGCCGGCATGGTCGGCAATGACGAACATCCCGCCCGATTTCAGCGCCTGGAACACTGACGCGTTCATCGCCGCGCGGTCCACGCCCATCCAGCCAAGATCGTGATAGTTGAACATCAACGTCACCAAATCTACCTTGCCCGCGAGTTCTGGCGGGGCGGCATCTTCAAACGGGCGGATTACCGCGGTGATCGGCGCGCCGTTGCCGGATTTGGCGATGTTGGCGGCACGGTCGGCCAACGTCACCGGCGGTGGGCGCGCGGCGGTAGGCGCGGGCGCGGGTGTGGCGGAGGGATTGCTGTTGCCTTCCGGAGCGGCTGGCGTCGGCATAGGACGGGCCGGATCGCGCGGCCGGTTCTGGCCGTAGACTGTCCCGGTTGGCCCCACCGCACGGGCGAGCAATTCGGTGGTGTAACCCCCGGCGGCACTGATATCGAGCGCCGTCATCCCTGGCTTGATCGCCAGGAATTCCAGCATCTGCGCCGGCTTGCGGCGAATGTCATTGGTTCGATCCGCCGCGCTGCGATCGGGGCTGGTGATGATTTCGGCGATCCTTGCCGCTGAAATCGGTTGCGCCCACGCCAGCACCGGCTGGAGCAACAGTGCCACCCCCAGGATCGCCGCCGCGAGGTCTTTGCAAATCTTTTTCATTGGGCTGTCCTTCTGCGGCTCTACAGCCAGCCGCGCAGTTTGAACCAGATAATCGGGCATACCGCACTCAGCACAATCAGCGCCAGCCCATACTGATAGCCCCAGCTCCAGCTCAGCTCCGGCATGTCGTGAAAATTCATCCCATACATGCTGGCAACCAGGGTTGGCGGCACGCCCACCACCGACACCACGGTAAGCACCTTGATGATATTGTTCTGCTCAATATTGATCAGGCCGAGGGTCGCATCGAGCAGCAATTGCACCTTGTTGGTCAGGTGCATATTATAATCGTTCAAAGAACTGATATCGGCGCGCTGGGTTTCGAGCCGCAAGCGCAGTGCCGGCGGCAGCGCTTCAGCGGACTGACCGAGCACATAGGGTACAATGCGCGCGACACCGAGCAAGCTGTCGCGGATTTTCGACGCGATGTCACCACAGCGCCCGATCTGACGCAGGATGGCGCGCAGATTGGCATCCTCGCGCGCTGGCGGCCCGCCCTTGTGCACGCTGAACACATGATGGGACACCTCGTCCAATTCGGACCCAACCGTTTCAAGCACGTCGGCGATCCGATCAACGATCGCGTCCATCACCCCGACAAAAGCGGTTTGGCTGCCGCGATCCTGAGCGTCGGGCTTGGACCATACCGCAGCAAAGGTTTTGAACGCGGTCAGCGGTTCGAACCGCACGGTAATCAGCCGGGATTTACTCAGCACAAACCCGAGCGGGGTGGTAATCGACATCCCCGCCCCATCGCGGAACACCACCGGGGTGGTCAAATAAAGCGCATTCGCCTCGGTACGCAGCCGGCTTGAGCTTTCAATTTCGCTGAGTTCGGCGCGATCGGGAATGTGGAGGCCGGAGTGTTGCTCGACCCAGGAGATTTCTTCCGCAGTTCCGTCGAGCAGGTCGATCCATATCGCGCCACCGGGCAGGGCGGTGGGCAGGTCATCCACGCGGTGTCCATCAAGCATCAACATTTCGACTGCCCTCCAAGCTCGGATGATCTACTCTGCACTGTATTCTGTCCAATTCACCCGCGTGGCCATTGATTAAACACTGCCGCAGAGTCAATGGTTTCACCGCGCCGCCATCCCCATGTCAGCGTGCTACTCGACCGGAGTTCGCCCATGCCCACCACCCCGCGCCCAGTGATGCTTGCCATCCTCGATGGTTGGGGCTGGCGCGAAGATCGTGCCGACAATGCCGTGGCATTGGCCAACACGCCGAATTTTGACCGGCTTTGGGCCGCGTGCCCGCATGCCTTGCTGCGCACATCGGGCCTTGATGTTGGGCTGCCGCCGGGACAGATGGGCAATTCCGAGGTCGGGCACCTCAATATCGGCGCCGGCCGCGTGGTTATGCAGGATCTGCCGCGCATCGGGGCAGCGATTGCGGATGGCTCGGTTGCCCGCCTGCCGGCGCTTATCGGGCTGATCGCCAAGCTGAAAGCATCGGGCGGCATGTGCCATCTGATGGGGTTGGTGTCACCGGGCGGGGTGCATTCGCACCAGGATCACGCGATCGCGCTGGCGGAGATTTTGACCAAAGCTGGCATTAAGACTGTAGTGCACGCTTGGCTTGATGGCCGCGACACACCGCCACGGTCGGGGGGCGACGATATCGCCCGGCTTGCAGCAGCCCTGCCCGCAAGTGTGAAAATCGCCACCGTCAGCGGTCGCTATTTTGCAATGGATCGGGATAATCGCTGGGACCGGGTATCGAAGGCCTATCTCGCCATGGTCGAGGCCGATGCACCCCGCGCGGCGACCGACACCGAAATGATCGCAGCCGCCTATAAGGCCGACATCACCGATGAATTCATCCTGCCGGCGGTGATCGGCGATTATGCCGGGATGCAGGATGGTGATGGCATTCTGAGTTTCAATTTCCGCGCTGACCGGGTGCGCGAAATTCTCGCCGCCCTGCTCGATCCGGGGTTTTCTGGCTTCACGCGACCACGAATTGTTCAATTCGCGGCAGCCACCGGCATGACCTATTACAGCGACGCCCTGGCGCCCTTTCTTGCCACGATGTTCGCGCAAATCCCGATGACGCATTTGCTTGGGCAGGTCGTCGCGGCCGCAGGCCGCACCCAATTGCGCATGGCCGAGACCGAAAAATACCCCCACGTGACCTACTTTTTCAATGGTGGGGAGGAAAAGCCCAACCCGCACGAAGACCGGGTGATGGAACCATCCCCCAAGGTCGCGACCTATGACTTGCAGCCGGAAATGTCGGCACCGGCCCTGACCGACACGGCAGTGGCCGCGATTGGTTCGGGCAAATATGACCTGATCATCCTGAATTTCGCCAATGCCGACATGGTTGGCCATAGTGGCAACTTGCCGGCGGCGATCCGTGCGGTTGAAACCGTCGATACTGCGCTCGGCCGCATTGCCGACGCGATCGCCAAGGCGGGCGGGGCCATGCTGGTGACGGCCGATCACGGCAATTGCGAAATGATGCGCGATCCGGTGACCGGCGGGCCGCACACCTCCCACACCACCAATCCGGTGCCGGTATTCATCACCGGCAGCACCGCGACGGCGCTCAACGACGGAAGACTTGCCGATATCGCCCCGACCTTGCTCGCTTTGATGGGCCTGACGCAGCCGGCGGAAATGACTGGCCAAATCCTTTTCAGCGCAAAATGATCGCCAGACTGGCGCTGGTGGCGCTGCTGGTGGCGTTGTCCTGTGCCAGCCGGGCCGCGCCATCGGCCCGCGACGCCCAGCTTGCCGCCCAGGCCCGGGCGACCGCCGCCCGCGCCGAGGAACAGGCATTGGCCTTGGCCCAGGCAGGGGCGCTTGCCCGTTTGCGCCTCGCCGAGGCTGCGACCGACGCGGCGGCGGAAAAACTCGCCAGTCTCGCCCAGCGCCGCAACCTTGTCGCATCGCGTCTGGCATCGCGGGAAGCCGATGTCACACCGCTTGTCCCGGCGCTGTATCACCTGTCCGCTGACCCGGTCGCGGTATTGGCCAGCATCAACATTCCCGCCGACCAGGCCCTGGCCGGTGCCCGGCTGCTTGGCGCATTCGCCCGCCAGATCGCGCTTGATGCCGCCGCTGCGCGCGCCGAAAAGGCCGAGTTGGACGGGCTGCAAGCTGCCTTCGACGCCGAGTTGCCCAGGCTTGCTGCCGCCCAGATCGCCCAGGCGCAGGCTGCCGCCAGCCTTGATCAGCAATGGCGCCGAACCGTCAAAATCCGTCGCGAAGCCGATGATGACGCAGCTTCGGCCAACCGCCAGGTCGCACTTGATGCCGCCCATGCCGAAACCGTCAACGCCGCCATCACCCGGATCGAGGCTGCGCGTGACCGCCGAGACCGCGAGATAATCGATCAGCCCAAGCCCGCTCGGGCCGCCGCGATCCAGGCTTTCACCGCCCCGGTATCGGGTGCCATCACCCGTCATTTCGGTGATGCCAGCGATGCCGGGGCCGCCACCGGGGTCGCCTATCAGCCGGCCCCTGGCGCGCTTGTGGTGGCACCTTGCGGCGGCCGGGTGGTCTATGCCGGCCCGTTCCGCAGTTTCGGCATCTTGCTGATTATCGAATGCGGCGGCGGCACCCATGTTGTCCTGTCCGGCTTCGAACGGCTCGACATCCAGCTTGGGCGCGGTATTGCCAGTGGCGCACCGGTCGGTGTTATGCCAGGTTGGAATCCGCATGCATCCAAACCCCGCCCTTTGCTGTATGTCGAAGTAAGGCGTGCGGGCCGGGCTGTCGATCCGTTACCGGTGCTGGCCGGCAAAGGGGGGCTGTGATCCCCGCTACTCGCCCTGGAAGTTTCCCGCTATAGAGGCATATTGTATCAGAAGCGGCGTTGCGCCGATACGCCGCGCGAGAGGATTGAACCGATGAAATTCCGCACCGGGCTGTTGTTGACCGCCGCCTTTTCGCTGGGAGTGCTGGCGAGCCCGATCTCGTCGCTGGTGGAGCATTACACCGGGACCAACCTGTTGTCCCCAGCCCAGGCCCAGAGCAGTGCCGCTGGTGCCGCCAAGTCCGATCCCTATGCGCTGCTGAACCTGTTTGCCGATGTCTTTGAAAAGGTGCGCGCCGAGTATGTCGAGCCGGTCAAGGACCGCGAGATAATCGAAAGCGCGCTGAGCGGCATGCTCGCCGGGCTTGACCCGCATAGCCGCTACATCACCCCGAAGGCCTATAAGGACCAGCAGGTCGAACAGAAGGGCGAATTCGGTGGCCTCGGCATCGAAGTCACCCAGGAAGCCGGGGTAATCAAAGTTATCAGCCCGATCGACGACACGCCGGCCAAGCGCGCAGGGGTCAAAGCCGGCGATCTGATTGTGGCGATTGATGGCGTGACGGTGCTGGGCATGAGCCTGGAATCGGCGGTTGAGAAAATGCGCGGCGCACCGAACACCAAGATCACCGTCACTATCCGCCGCGAGGGCGCCGACAAGCCGATCCTCATTAGCATGACCCGCGAGGCCATCAAGATCCAGGTGGTGAAATCCCGGCTCGAAGGCGACATCGCCTATATTCGCCTGGCAAGCTTCATGAGCGAGCAGGCCGAAAGCTCCATCCGCCGCGCGTTCAACACATTGCGCGATCAGGCTGGCGGCAAATTGCGCGGCGTGGTGCTGGATTTGCGCAGCAATCCGGGCGGACTGCTCGATCAGGCGGTCGCGGTGTCCAACGACTTCATGCGCCAGGGCGAGATCGTTTCGATCCGCGGCCGGCGCAATGAGGAAAGCCAGCGCTGGCAGGCCAAGAATGGCGATATCACCGACGGGCTGCCGCTGGTGGTGCTGATCGATGGCGGATCGGCGTCCGCCAGCGAAATCGTTGCCGGCGCCTTGCAGGACCATCGCCGCGCCATTGTCGTCGGCCAGCGCAGCTTCGGCAAAGGCAGCGTCCAGACGGTCATCCCGCTCGGCCCCAATGGCGCGATGGCGTTGACCACGGCGCGCTATTACACCCCGTCCGGCCGCTCGATCCAAGGCCTCGGGATTATGCCCGATGTCGAGGTTGCGCTGACCAGGGAAGAAAAGCCCCGTTTCGGGCCGTCGCGCGAGTCTGATCTGAATGGCATCATCACCAACAAGGGTGGTGCACCGACCGATTCGCTCGCCGCCCGGACTGATATGCCCGCGGTCGTGAAAGACATCCCCAAGCTGCCACCGGAAAATGCCCCGGTCTTTGATCCCGCCAAGCCGGAAACTGATTTTCAATTGCAACAAGGCCTCGTGGTGGTGCGCGCGATGCAGGTTGCCACGTCACGGTAGCGAACAGGATTGATTAACTCTTTGGGCGCATAACCGTCGGCAGACAGTGCCGGGACGGCAAGGCGGGCAGACATGCTGGGGTTCAGGGGCAGGCCGAAGGATACAACTGGATCGGTGCAGGCGGAGCTGGGGCGCAAATCGCGGGCCTGGCAGGCGCTTTCGGGATTTTGGGCTTTTGTGCTCATCACGCTTGGTGCTGGCGCCGGCACGCTGCAAGTCCTTGGCCCACCTGCCCAGGCCAAATTGCACGCAGCCATCCACCCGCATGCGGCGCCTGCCCTCGATGATCCGCACATGACCGCCAAGCCACCGGCAGGCCCGGTGAAAGCCGAACCTGCGCTGGCGCCGCGCGGAATCGCGGCAACCACGCCACGCCCGCCAAATGCCGCCATCCCCCCCCCAGATGACGATCTGCTGATCGCCCCTGAACCCGGCAGTGCCAAGCGTCTGCCGCGCATCGCCGCCGATGGCCGCATTCCACTTCACGTTTACGCCGCCGGTTGGGACCCATCCGATGGGCGAAAGAAGATCGCCGTGCTGGTCGCCGATATTGGATTGTCGATCCAGCTCAGCGCCGATGCCACTGATCGATTGCCAGCAGCAATGTCGTTCGCAATTTCGCCTTATGCGGTGCAGAATCAGGCGCTGCTGGCCCGCATCCGCGCTGCCGGGCACGAAACGCTGGTATCACTCCCGATGGAGCCCGCAATTTTCGGCCTCGCCGATGCCGGCCCACGCGCCTTGCTGACCAGCGGATCGCGGGATAGCAACACCATCCACCTGAACTGGGCGCTGTCGCGCTTTGCCGGCTATGTCGGGGTGACCGGCGCGCTTGGCCCGCTGCGGGGCGAACGCTTTGCCGCCTCCACCCAGATGGGGGACGTCCTGGCCACCATCGCCGGCGCCGGCCTGCTTTATATCGACCCGCGCATCGGCATCGCCAAGGCGGACCCAGCCGCCGAGACCGCGCTGGCGCAACGCAATGTCGATCTTGTGCTGGATAGCAACGGCGCCGATGCGCGTGAGATCGACCAGCGGCTGATCCAGCTTGAAGCTATCGCCCGCCGGGACGGTGCGGCATTGGGCCTCGCCGGCGCGGCAACTCCGGTGATGATCGAACGGTTAGCCACTTGGGCATCCCGCCTGACGACTGACCTGGTGCTTGTCCCGGTCAGTGCAATTACCTTGGCCCGGCGGGCAGCGATTGTGGCAGCGAAATAGCGGCGCTGCGTATTACGTCGGCACCGCGATCTGATACCGTTCCGCAATCGCTGCCAACTGCCCCCAGGTCGTCGCGTCAACCTCAATCCCGTTAGCCATCCGCGCGGCGCGGGTCGCGCGTTCCGGATCGCCCGCCACCAGCACCGGCATATCGGGATCGGATGGGGCGGCGGATTTTACCCACGCGATCATCGCGTCGATTTCGGCCATCATCGAGTCACGGTTATTGAGCCGCTGCGGGTCGATGACGATGCTGAGCATGCCGTTGATGATCCCACGCTCCGGCGGGGTCATGGATTGCACGGTGGGTGATCCGACAATCGCCCCGGCGAGGATTTCGCAGATCAGCGCCAGGCCTGACCCCTTATGTTCGCCGAACGGCAGCACCACGCCGCGCTGTTCGCCGTACATTACACCGGGATCGGTGCTCGGGTTGCCATCATGGTCGAGCAGCGCGCCATCGAGCATCGGCTTGCCGGCATTATGCGCCACCCGCACCTTGCCCATCGCCACCCGGCTGGTGGCGAAATCGAGCAGGATCGGTTCATTTAAATTGGTGCCGGGAATGGCAATGCAGACCGGATTGGTCAGGAAGCGCCCTTCCTTGCCACGGTAAGGCGCCACCGGCGGTGGGCCAGACGCGACGTTGACGAAATGCAGCGATACCATCCCCGCCCGCGCGGCGATTTCGCCATAGGTGCCGACCCGGCCGATATGGTGGGCGTTGCGCAAGCCGTTCACCGCCACGCCATGGGTGCGCGCAGCCTCGATCGCCCATTCCACCGCTTGGCGCGCCACCACCTGGCCGTAGCCGGCATGGGCGTCCCAGACCGAAATCGTGCCGGTGTCGGAGATGATTTCTGGCGCCTGGTTCGACCGCAAAGTGCCGGCCTCGAAATCCTTCACATAGGCCACCAGCATCCCGACGCCGTGACTGTCATGGCCACGCAAATTCGCCTCGATCAGGTGGTCGGCGACGATATCGATCTCGGCCTTGGCGCTGCCACCGGCGGCGACCAGATTGCGGGCGAAGTCACGCAAGACGAGGTGGTTGACGATCATTTTATTACCCCTGGACGATCAGATTGGTTTGCCAAGTGTTAGCGACTGCTTACGATCTGGTCCAGCGCCATCAGGCCGGGCGTCCGGCGCGGTGATAAGGATGCCCCGCCAGGATCGCCTGCGCCCGATACAGCTGCTCCACCAGCATGACCCGCACCAGCATATGTGGCCAGGTCATCCGCCCGAGCGACAAGGTTGCATCGGCCCGCGCGAGCACCGCGGCATCCAGCCCTTCGGCGCCACCGATCACGAAGGCGAGTGCGCGGCCGGTTTCGCGCCACTGCGCAAGGGATCGCACCAATCCTTCGGTATCGGGGGCCGCGCCGGCGAGGTCGAGCGCCACCACCAGGCTGCGTGCGGGCAATACGGCAAGCAAGCCGGTGGCCTCACGTCGTTTAATCTCGGCCGGGCTGCCGTGGCCATCGGGAATTTCGATCAGGCGCGGGGATGGGCGCAGGCGCTTCAGATAGCGCTCAACCAGGACCACTTCCGGCCCTGCCCCGGCGCGGCCGACTGCCACCAGCAGGGTTTCAGCCAGCTTTGTCGTCCAGGTCGGGGCCCCACATTTTTTCGAGCCCGTAAATCTCACGCGCTTCGCCCTTGAACAAATGGATCACGATGTCCCCGGCATCGATCAGCACCCAGTCAGATCCGGTCGCCCCTTCGATCAGCACCCGCTTCAAGCCAGCTTCCTCGAGTTTGTCTTCGAGATGGACGGCCATTGCGCTGATCTGGCGGTCGGCGAGGCCGGTGGCGATGACCATGCGATCGGCGAAGGCCGCGCGGCCTTCAAGGTCGATGGCGACGATGTTCTCCGCCTTGTCCTCGTCCAGGCTCGTCATGATAATCGCCTGGAGCGCGTCGAGGCGGGATGGCTCGGTCTTGGTTGGCCGCTTGGTGCTGGCGCGCGGGGCTTTGACCTTGGGGCCGGCAGCGGCGGCCTTTTTGCGTGGCGTGCCTGGGCTGGTGGGCACGGCAAGCTTGCTGGCGGACGCAAGCACGGGCTTGCGCTTGCGGGGGGCAATGCCAGTGATGGCCGGCGGGGTGGTCGGTTTGCGGGCGATGGTGGCGTACTCCGGTATCAGGGAAATTGGGCGGCGAGGCGGATCTGGGTGGCAGAGGCGGCGTGCTGGCGGGTCGGCAGGAAAATCCAGCGCGGCGCCGTCAGTCCGTTGAGGATGGCGGCATGGCGCGCTGACAGCCGGGCCGGGCGCAGCCTCCGTGCGGCACGGCCGGCAAGGGCGCGGTGATTGTAGGTCGGACGGGGCAGCACCGCAAACGGCATCAGCCGGACAATGCGTTGCCAATGCTTCCAGCGCGGCAGCTGCACTAAATTATCCGCGCCCATCAGCCATGTCAGGCGGGCATTGGGAAAGCGGATACGCAGTTTGCGCAGCGTGTCGGCGGTGTAGCGCGTGCCAAGCCGTGCCTCGATATCGGTCGCGACAATGCGACGTCCATCGGCGATACGGTTGGCGCTGGCAAGCCGCGCGGCAAGTTCGGCCATGCCCGCTGCCGGCTTCAACGGATTGCCGGGCGATACCATCAGCCAAACCTGATCGAGCCGCAGCACCCGCCGCGCGAGCATGGCAACATGCAAATGCCCCGCATGCGCCGGATTGAACGATCCGCCGAGCAGCCCGATCCGCGTCCGCCGACGGTCGCCGAAGGTGGGGATTTCGCTCAGGGTCGGATCTGCCCGGTGCCGGTGATGACATAGCGATAGGTGGTCAACTGCTCCAACCCGACCGGGCCACGCGCATGCAGGCGGCCGGTGGCGATGCCGATCTCGGCGCCGAAGCCAAACTCGGCGCCGTCGCAGAATTGCGTTGATGCGTTCCACAGCGCGACCGCCGACGAAACGCTGCGGAGGAATTTATCCGCAATAGCGGCATCGTCAGTGATGATCGCGTCGGTGTGGTCACTGCCGTGATGGGCGATATGGTGGAGCGCGTGGTCGATGCCATCGACGACCGCGACTGACAGCACGCTGTCGAGCCATTCGGTATCGAAGGTGCCCGACACCGCCGGCGCCATGCTGGGCACGATGGCGCGGGCGCGCGGACCGGCGCGGAAGCTGCACCCCAGCGCCGTAAGATCGGCGGCGATCAGCGGCAACAGCGTGGGGGCGATGGCGGCGTCGATCAACAGGGTCTCGGTTGCGCCACACACGCCGGTGCGGCGCATCTTGGCGTTGGCGACGATGCGGCGCGCCATGTCCGGGTCGGCGGCTTGGTGGACATAGGTGTGGCAGAGGCCTTCGGCATGGGCAAGCACTGGCACCCGCGCCTCGGCCTGCACCCGTGTGACCAGGGATTTTCCGCCGCGTGGGATAATCAGGTCGATCTGGCCAGCGGCGGCGAGCATGGCGGCGACATAGGCGCGGTCGGTCGCGGGCGGAATTTGCACCGCCGCTTCCGGCAGTCCGGCCTCGCGCAATCCAGTTGAAACGGCTTGGTGGATGGCGCGCGCAGTATGAAAACTGTCCGACCCACCCCGCAAAATCACCGCGTTGCCGGATTTGAGGCACAGTCCGGCGGCGTCTGCCCCGACATTGGGCCGGCTTTCATAAATCATTCCGATCACCCCGATCGGGGCGGCGATGCGGCGAATGCGTAGGCCATTTGGCCGGGTCCAGTCCGCCAGGGTGCGCGCGAGTGGGTCGGGGAGGGCCGCGATATCATCCAGCCCTTGCGCCATGGCCTCGACCCGCTGGGGGTCTAACGCCAGCCTGTCGCGGAATGCCGGAGTGCCACTGCCGGCATCGAAGGCCAGCAAATCCAACGCATTGGCGACAATGAGGTCGCGGGCTTGGGCACGCAATTGGGTCGCCGCCGCGTGCAGCCCGGCGTTGCGCGCATCGGCGGAGGAATGCGCCAGCAACGACGATGCCGCACGCGCGGCCCTTGCCGCATCGGCCAGCCAGTCGGCGATGGCATCCTGGTTCATGTCCATGGCGTTGCTCCCCCCAAACTCTGCCCGGTTCTCTAGCCCAGCACCAGATCATCACGATGGATCAGCACATCACGGCCGCGCCAGCCCAGGATCGCTTCGATCTCGCCGGATTTATGGCCGATGATGCGTTGGGCGTCGGTACTGGCGTAGGCGGTCACCCCGCGCCCGATCCGCGCGCCGTCCGGCCCCAGCACTTCGACCACGTCGCCGCGTTCGAACTGCCCGGCAAGGGCTTTCACCCCAGCCGGAAGCAGCGATCGTCCGCCCTGCAGTGCCCGAGCGGCACCGGTATCAATGGTGAAACTGCCCGCTGAGCCCAAAGAGCCAAGGATGAAACGCTGCCAGGCCGAGCGGCCCTCGGGTGCCGGCAGGAACCAGCTGCAGCGCAGCCCGTCGGCGAGTGCGCGCAACGGGTTGGGCAAATCACCGCGGGCAATCGCCATGGCGCAGCCGGCAGCTGTGGCAATGCCGGCAGCAGCGAGCTTGGTGCGCATCCCGCCGCTGGAATACCCCGGTGGCGGATCACCGCCCATCGCCTCGATTTCGGGCGTCATCGCAGAGATTACTGGGATATGGGCGGCGTTGGGATCGCGCTTGGGGTCGGCGGTGTAGAGCCCGTCAATATCCGACAGCAGCACCAGTTGATCGGCCTGCACCATCGCGGCCACCCGGGCAGCGAGGCGGTCATTATCGCCAAAGCGGATTTCGGCGGTCGCCACGCTGTCGTTTTCGTTGATAACCGGCACGCAGTTGAGATCGAGCAAGGTGGTCAGGGTGGCGCGTGCATTGAGGTAGCGGCGGCGATCCTCGCTGTCATCCAAGGTCAACAACAATTGCGCGGCGGTAATTTTGTGTTCGGACAGCACGTCGGTCCAAGCCTGCGCGAGGCGAATTTGGCCCACCGCAGCGGCCGCCTGCTTTTCTTCGAGTCGCAACACTTTGCGAGTGAGCTTCAAGGACCGCCGGGCGAGCGCAATGGCACCGGACGACACCACAATCACCTCGGTGCCGCCTGCCCGCAGTGTCGCGATATCGGCGGCCACACCCCGGAGCCAATCCATGCGTGGGGCCGCCAATGCCGGATCAACCACCAGCGCGCTGCCAATCTTGACCACCAGACGGCGGGCGTCACGCAGGGAGGGAGTCATTTTTGTCGGTGCGCCATGATGGCGTCCCAGATCACCCGTTGCAATTCAACCATGCCGGTCCCGGCGACACCCGAAATCACATGCACGGTTTGCCCGGAGGCTTTGGCCAAGGCGGCGCGACGCGACGAGATTTCCCGCGGGGTCATGGCGTCGCATTTGTTGAGCACCAGGATTTCGGCCTTGTCGGCGAGGCCGCCGCCATACTCGGCAAGCTCATTCCGGATGGTCCGCCAGGCCTTGACAACATTGCCGGCGGCGCCGTCGACCAGATGCAGCAACACCGCGCAGCGTTCGACATGGCCAAGGAAGCGGTCACCGAGTCCGGCGCCTTCATGCGCGCCCGCGATCAGGCCGGGAATGTCGGCGATGACAAATTCCTGGGTATGCGACAGGCGCACCACGCCAAGCTGAGGATGAAGCGTGGTGAAGGGATAATCGGCGATTTTGGGTCGTGCGGCGGATACGATCGACAACAGCGTTGACTTGCCGGCGTTGGGCAGCCCGACAAGGCCTACATCGGCGATCAGCTTCAGGCGCAGCCACACCCAGCGTTCCTCGCCCGGCCAGCCCGGATCGGCGCGGCGCGGCGAGCGGTTGGTCGAGGTTTTGAAATGGGCGTTGCCAAAGCCGCCATCGCCGCCTTTCAGCAGCATGATCCTCGCGCCGGGCTGATCGAGATCGGCGAGCATGGTTTCCTGGTCATTGTCGAAAATCTGAGTGCCTATTGGTACTTTGATCACCACGTCGGGGGCACCTGCGCCAGTCATGTCGGCGCCGCCGCCATTGCCACCTTTTTTGCCACGGAAATGCTGAGTGTAGCGGAAGTCGATCAGGGTGTTGAGGTTGGGCTGGGCCTCAAAGATGATGTGCCCGCCGCGTCCGCCCATGCCGCCATCGGGGCCACCGAACTCGATAAAACGCTCCCGCCGGAAGGCGATAACGCCATTGCCGCCATCGCCGGAGCGTACATAGATCTTGGCCTGGTCGAGGAACTTCATGACGATTTCAGACAAAAAAGGGGGCCGGCTTGCGCCGACCCCCGGAAACTTGGTGAACGGGGATGGGCGCGATTATTCTGCGGCCATCAGCAATGGCGCCACCGACACATGCACCCGATCATCCGAGCGACGCTGGAATTCCACCGTGCCTTCGATCAGCGCGAAAATCGTGTGGTCCTTGCCAAGGCCGACATTACGACCCGGCTTCATCTTGGTGCCGCGCTGGCGGATGATGATGTTGCCGGCAACGACCGCCTGGCCGCCCGACTTCTTCACACCAAGGCGTCGGCCTTCGGTATCGCGACCGTTGCGGGATGAACCGCCTGCTTTCTTATGTGCCATGGTGCCGGCCCCTTAAGCTGCTATGATGTCGGAAACGCGGAGCACGGTCACGCACTGGCGGTGACCATTCTTGCGACGGCTGTTCTGCCGGCGGCGCTTCTTGAAGATGATGATTTTTTCCAGCCGATCCTGGGCGATGACGGTCGCGGTGACCGAGGCGCCGGCGACATTGGGGGTACCCAGGGTCATGCCGGCATCGCTGCCAACGGCTAATACGTCGGTGAAGGTGAACACGCTGCCGGCTTCGGCCTCGAGTTTTTCCACTTTCAGGATCATGTCCTGGGTCACGCGATACTGTTTTCCGCCGGTGCGGATGACTGCGAACATCGACTATTGGTCCTGCTATCTGAACCGCCAATGCGCACCAACTGAATAGCTGCCACACGTTGACGGACGGCCGGATGATCCTGGCCGCCGGGAAGCTGGGGTTATAGCGACGACGTGCGCGCTGTCAATTGGTTTGCTATGCGTTGCGGCAGTTGCAGACCGTCCCAGGTGAGAATATAACGCGCCTCCGCTCGGACAGGAGAGGTGCCAGAGTGGTCGATCGGGACGGTCTCGAAAACCGTTGTACCTTCACCGGTACCGTGGGTTCGAATCCCACCCTCTCCGCCAGAGGCTAACTAATTGATATAATTGATTTTTATCTCTCGCCCTGCCTCCCGTAAGCCTCGGGAATGAGGGCCTCATTGCGCCGGTGGCAACCATTGTTGGTCGGCAGAGACGGTGGTGGTTCGCTCTTATCCCGATGCTATCGTTGAATATCTCTGGGCCGCCCTTTCCATGGTACCGGTTTCTGCGGCAGCTCCGCCCATTGTGAATCTGAACCAAACAAAAGAGTCGCCCCGCATAGCAGCGGGGCGTTCGTGGTTTCATGTTATATCAGTGAGTTATCTGTAGCAGGGGCTGTGGGTGGTGGTGAGGCCGATGGCTTTGTTGATGGGTGCGGGTATGGGTTTGTTTATGTTGCTATCCGAATCCCAGCGCCTGCCTTTGCTCCGCCCAGCCATTTGGTAGCCGACTGGCATTGGCCAGTTTATTGGCGGTGAGCCCGACGGGCTGGCGGCCGTTGAGAATCGCGGTGATGATGTCGGGGGCCAGGAAGCCAAGCCGGATAATGCGGGTGATGTAGGAGCCGGTGATTCCTTCCAATGCAGCGAGTTCACTGACACCCAACCGCTCTTCCATCATACGGTCGCGGAGCTGTCGGGCACGCAAGATCAGCTTGATCAACGTTGGGTCCGGTTCTGCCGCACTGCCAGCGCCATCGACCAGCATGCGCATCTCCAGCCCGGCCCGTTTGAACTGGACCGGGATGGTCAAGAGGAGCGGCTCTCCAGGTGGATTTGCAGTGCTCTCGATATCGACATCGCCGTGCTCATGGACGTCGGCCAGGTCATGGGAGCCGGCGGTCCTGCTGAGGTGGCCAACGTCGCCGTTGCGGAGAATGCCGATCAACGCCTGGGTGTCGATGATCAGGTCGACCCGCTTGGGATGAACGATGATGCGGGAGAGCATTTGCCGCAGCAACGCCCGTCGCTCGATAAGCGGTCGCTCCGGCCACTCCGTCGCCAGGCTCGCTGCGCGATCGAGCAGGGCCGCGAGTTCGTCCCCATCGCTCTCCTCACCGCTGACCATCGCGTAGATAGCCGAGCGGTCGGTGAGGAACCGAATCATGCGATCAGTGACCGCTCGTTCCAGGTCACCGGCGGGAATGCGCATGGCGGGAGCGGCGGCGGCGGCGGCTTCTAATGCGATGGGTGCGATAGCTCGATTATTGCCGAAAGATGCATCACCCGCCTGCTGCGGTGTCCCGGTTTGTAGAGCCTTGGACACGTAGTAGCGATAGCGGCGCTCGCCCTTCTGGCTGTGGGTCGGCAGCAGCCTTTCTCCAGCCCCGTCATAGACCAACCCCGCGAGCAGGCTGGGATTGGCGGCGCGGCCGCCAGAGCGTTGCTCGACCCGGTTTTCGCCCAGCCGGCG
>JANYCX010000192.1 GCA_025360065.1 Acetobacteraceae bacterium
CTGGGCGAGCATTCGGGCCAACGGTGCGCTCATTCAAGGTGAAGCGCCCGTCGGCGGTAGCTTCAAAGGGCTGACCAAATTTGCATCTGGCAACAGTGCCGTGATTGTGCGGCGTGAGGGCAACAAGCAGGTAACAATAAAACTGCGCCTGTCCGACCTGATCAAGAATGGCGATATTTGTCAGAACGTCGAAATGCGCGCGGGTGATACGATCATCATTCCGCAAAGCTGGTTCTGACAGGAAAGCCGCGCCATGGACCAATTACGCGTTCTGCTTCGCCGCTATCTGGCCGCCGCCTGGCGCTATCGCTGGGCAACGGTCGCTTGCGCCTGGGCAGTGTGCGGCATTGGCTGGGTGGGATCGACCTTCATTCCGAACCAATATGAAGCGAGCGCGCGGTTGTACGTTGATGCCGACGCAGTGTTGACGCCGCTGCTCAAGGGCTTGGCGGTCGATAGCCAGATTACCTCACAACTCGACGTGCTCCAGCGAACCTTGCTGAGCCGTCCAAACCTGGAAAAGCTCGTCTCCAACACCGATCTCGACCTGCTGATAGCAAGCCCGTCCGACCTCGAATCACTGGTGCTGCTGCTCGGCAGTCAGATCAAGATCATCCCGCAGACCAAGAACCTGTTCACAATCGCCTATCGAAACCCGAGCCCGAAATTGTCCTTCGATGTCGTGCAGACCATCCTCACGACCTTTATTGAAAGCAAAACCGGCAATAACCGCTCCGAAATGCAGAATGCGATGCTGTTCATCGAACAGCAGATCGCCCAGTACGAACGCCAATTGCGCGATGCCGAAAAGCGTCGGGCGGAGTTTCGGACCAAATACCTCGATCTATTGCCCGGCGAAGGCAGCGGCTCCAGTGCGCTCGACACCACCCAGTCCCAGGTGCGCACTCTGCAAGGCGCCCTCACCGATGAACTTAGTCGCCGCGAGCAACTGAAGGGCGAACTGGCCGCAATTCCACCCTTGCTGGTCACCGAAACCGATCCCCTGCAAGCGCCAAATGCACCCACCGCGGCACCGGCACCGTCTCGCAATTCGCCCGAGCGGGCAAAACTTCAGGAAGCGCTTGGCCAGCTTGACGTGATCAGGCTGCAATATACCGATAATCATCCCGACGTGATCGCGCTGCGCAAGCGGATCGACCTGCTGCGTCGTGACCTTGCCTCGGCCGACGCGGGCGTCGCGCAGGCCGTGCCGACCGACAAGGGCGATATTGCCACGCCAACCCAGCCTGGCACCCGCAGCCGGTCACAGCCAAACCCGGTCTATGAGAAAATCAAGGTCAGCCTGGTCGAGTCCGAATCGCGCGCGACATCGCTTCAGCGCCAATTATCGGACACCATCAAGGAACGCGACCGGTTGTTGGAAATCGCCCGTGGTGCCCCCGGTCTGCAAGCTGAATTCACCAATTTGAACCGCGATTATGATGTGTTGCGGCGCAGCTTCGAAGATATGCTGTCGCGTCGTGAATCGATGCGCATCGCCTCGGCTGCCGAAGCTGATGCCGACAAGATCAAAATCCAGATCGTCGATCCACCGCAGGTTCCGCAAAATCCGGTGGCCCCAAAACGGCTGCTGATTGTGACCGGTATTCTGGGGGCAGGTTTGGCGATCGGGCTTGGCTTGGCCATCCTGCTCGCCCAGTTCGATCAATCATTTCACACGGTCGATGAACTGCGCGATCTTGGACTGCCGGTCGCCGGCAGCATTTCGCTGATCGTTGTATCGTCGCGTCGCAGCCAATTAATCGCTGCCTTGAGCTTTTCGCTCGCGTTGATGATGCTCGGCAGCGTCTATATCGGCTTGGTCGTGCGCCTGACTAAAGCGACCGGTGGTTGATGATGGCTGACGACATCGCCCCGCCTGAGCCCCCGCCCCCGAAGCCACCTTCCCGGCACCTTGTCGAGCGCATGGCCCAGCGCCTGCGTGGCATCGGTGGGTTGTCCGCGCCCAAGATTGCGCAACCGAACGACGTTCAGGTGCCCGCAGACCACAGCATCGCCGGCGCGGAAGCTGAAATCGAGCGTCCCGCCACTCCCGACGCTGAGACAGAGGGCGCATCCGATCACAATAGTACTGTCACCGACACACCAATCGCCGATGCCCCGGTCAGACCCAATGTCGAGGCCATGCTCGCCCGCGTGGTGGCCGACGCCCCGCCCGGTCTGGCACGGGCCGCAGCCGAGCTTGCCAGAAATGGCGCCCAACCAGGCAGCGATCTGCGCGCGCCGGACGAGGCCCCGGTTCCGAACTTCATCGATCACGCGATGCTGGAAAAGGCCGGCATGGTGGTTGGCCGCAAACTGCGAACCCGGATATCGGAAGAATTCCGCATCACCGTTGGCGCAATCCTGCGCTCCCTCAAGGGCAGCTATACGCCAGGGCGCGGGGCCGGCAATCTGCTGATGGTGACAAGTTCACGGCCAGGTGAAGGCAAAAGCTTCACCTCGCTCAATCTCGCCGGCAGCATCGCCCAGCATACCCAGCGCGAGGTGTTGCTGGTGGATGTTGACGCCAAGCAGCATTCGCTGACCGATCTGATCGGGGTTGGCGATCTGCCCGGGTTGATTGATCTGGCCGCCAATGCCAGTTTGCGGGTGGAAGACACCATCGTCCGGACCGCGATTTCCAACCTGTCATTCCTGCCCGTCGGCGTGCGACGCGAAGATGGCGGCGACCTTGCCGCCGACAGTGTGCCGCGCCCGGTGACCAGTCTGATCGAGCGGTTGGGGCGGCGTTTCCCCAATCACCTGATCATCCTCGATGCGCCGCCCTGCCTTTCGACCAGCGACCCCAGCACCTTGGCCCCGCATGTCGGGCAGATTGTGATGGTTGTCGAAGCCGAACGCACCCAACGTGCCGAGGTCATGGCCTCCCTCGATCTTCTGAAAGCATGTCCGCAGATCATTCTGCTGTTGAACAAAATCAAAGTGACCACCAGCTACACCTTCGGGGCCTATCATTACGGCGCCTATAACTACTCCGGCACGTATCCGTAACCGTGCGATATTCAGGGCGCCAGGCGCCGCTCCCGCGCATCGCCTTCGGCATCCGGGTGGCAACGCTATTGTTGGGGGCGGCAACGCTCCTCGCGTCACGCCCGGTGGCAGCCCAGGTGGCGGGCGCGGATGTCCGCCTGGGCAATTTACGTGACAGTTTTCAGAACGCATTTCCCGGACAGGGGGCAATCGTCACCGGCGGATGGACCTGGGGGGCATCGCTGGGCATCGACGAAACCTACAACAGCGCCACGCCGAACACCGGGGGCACACGCGGCGTTAGTTCCAAGCCGGATTTCTATACGTCGATCACCCCAAATATTTCGGTGCAAGGCGAGGGTCCGCGGCTGACCGGCAGCTTTTTCTATTCGCCGCAAGCGCAGATTTACGCAAAGTCACCGTCGCAAAACACGATTTCCCACAGCTTCAACGGCACCGGCCATTTAACCATTGTCCCCGACCTGGCCTACATGGATCTGCGCGGTAACACAGCGTTGCGATCCCGCGCCGGTGGCGTTGGACCCGCCGGCACAACCAGCCTGTCCGCCCAAGATCAGCTCCAGACCACCGCGCTCTCGGTTGACACTTATCTTGTGCATCGTTTTGACACTATCGGCACCGCCCAGCTGGGCTACACCATTGGCCAGACGATCATTTCCGGCAGTCAAAACCAGATTGTCTCGCCCTTCGTCACCCCGCAATCGGACCAGTCGCTGCGGTCGATGACCCCGCATCTCAGCTTCACCACCGGCGACGATTTCGGACGCTTTCAGGGCAGTTTGCAGGCCCAAGCCACCACCAATCAAGGCACCGGCCCCGCCGCCGGATCAAGCCGCAGCTCTGAAACCGCCAGCGGTTCGTATGCGCTGACCCGGCTATGGACCCTGACCGCATCGGTCGGGCACGAGAAAATCGATTATCCCGGGCTCAACCCAATCCATATCGATGGCCCGACCTGGAGCGGCGGGGTGACGGTCACCCCGGCTCCGGCCAGCAGCCTCGCGATCAGCTACGGGCAGAAATCCGGCCGCCCGTCATTGTCGGTCAACGCCAGCACGGCGCTGACATCGCGGATTCTCCTGTCCGGCAGCTATTCCGAGATCCTCAGCAGCAGCGCTGAAAACGCCCAGGCCGGGCTCGCCAATTCAACTGTCGGCGCTGGCGGCATTTCGATCAACCGGACCACCGGCGCGCCGATCATCAACTCGGATAATTTCAACGGCAGCCAAGGTGCGATAACCTACAGCAAAACCATCAATGCCACGCTGACCTGGCTGCGGGACCTGGACACGGTGTCATTCTCCGTCAACCGCCTGCAATCGCAGATCATCAGCGCGACCGCAGTCGGCGGGCCCAACGCCACCACCAGCTTTAACGGCACACTCTCGTGGCAGCACGAATTTTCCGAGAACCTGCACGGCAATGTTTTCACCATGATCGGCCAACGTTCGGCGGTGTCGGCGGCCCGCGTCACCACGAGCCAGAATACCATGAGCATCTTCGGCGGCCTGACCTATAATATCTCGCAGACATTATCGACCCACATGCAGGCCAGCTACACCAAAACCACCAACCCGCTGGCAACTCAGAAGCCCACCACCACAATGATCGTGTTCGGCCTGAACAAAATGTTTTAGAGCCCCATCATGTATGAAAAATTCTACCATCTGACCGGAATGCCGTTTCAGCTGACGCCCGACAGCCGCTTTTTCTTCAGCAGCAAGGGCCATAGCCGGGCCATCGCGCATCTGATCTACGGCTTGTCGCAAGGCGAGGGTTTCATCATCGTTACCGGTGAAGTCGGCGCCGGCAAAACCACGCTGGTCGAACGGCTGTGGGCCGAACTTGACCGCGCGACTTATACGCTCGCCCGCATCAACACCACCCAGGTTTCCGGCGACGATCTGTTCCGCCTGACCATGGGCGCGTTCGGCATCGAAACCGAAACCTCGGACAAGCCGACCCTGCTGGCGCGGTTCGAGGATATGCTGAACGACCACCGGATCGAGGGCCGCCATTGCATTCTGGTGGTCGATGAGGTGCAGAACCTGACCCTTGCCGGCCTCGAAGAACTCCGCATGCTATCCAACATCACCGAAGGCGGGCGGGCATCACTGCAAACAATCCTGCTCGGCCAGCCGCAGTTTCGCGCCAAGCTCGCCAGCCCCGATCTTGATCAGCTGCGCCAGCGGGTGCTGGCATCCTACCATCTTGGCCCGCTCGATGCGGCCGAAACCCGCGCCTATATCGAACACCGCCTGGGCGCGGTCGGCTGGACCGGCAACCCGCAATGGACAGACGCCGCATTTGCTGCCGTGCATCGCCAGACCGGCGGCATTCCGCGCCGGATCAACCGGTTATGCTCGCGCGTGCTGCTTTACGGCGCTCTGGAGGAAGCCAGCACGATTTCGGCGGCCTCGGTCGATGGCACCGCCGAGGAACTACAGCACGATCTGGAGGGTGATTTCACCGACCCCGATGCGCGTGCCACCGAGGACGCCAAGCTGCTGTCAGCCGATGACCGCACCAGCCTGCTCGGCCGCATCCAGCGCCTGGAAGCGCAGATCACCCGCCAGGATCAGATCTTCCAGCGCCTGGCCGAGGTTCTTGCCGCCACAAGCACTGACAAAGGCTAGCGCCGCCATGCCCCGCATCACCAACGCCATGACGGTCGACGTGGAAGATTATTTCCAGGTTGAAGCATTTGCCGGCGTGGTGCCGCAGGCTGACTGGGACAGTTTGCCCAGCCGGGTCGCGGCCAATACCGATCTGCTGCTGGCGCGCTTCGAGGCCGCCGGCGTGAAGGCGACCTTCTTTACCCTCGGCTGGGTGGCACATCGCTCGCCGGACATCGTTCGCCGCATCGTCGCAGCTGGGCATGAACTGGCGAGCCATGGCTACGCACATCAACGCGTGTCCCGCCAGGACGCCGCGACCTTCCGCGCCGATGTCAGCCGCGCCAAGGCATTACTCGAAGATATCGGTGGGGTTGCGGTGATCGGCTATCGCGCGCCGACCTTCTCGATCGGCGCCGCCACCCCATGGGCCGCCGATGTCCTGGCCGAAACCGGGCATCGCTACAGTTCCTCGGTCTATCCGGTGAAGCACGATCTTTACGGCGCGCCCGATGCGCCGCGCCTGCCCTATTGCCCCGGCCCGGCCGGCTTCTGCGAATTGCCGATGACCGCATTGCCGGTTTTTGGGCGCAATCTGCCGTGCTCCGGCGGAGGATTTTTCCGCCTGCTGCCCTACGCGCTGTTTCGTCTTGGCCTGGCTGGTTTCAACACCGTCGAGGGCAAGCCCGGAATTTTCTACACCCATCCTTGGGAGTTCGATCCAGACCAGCCGCGCATCGCCGGTCTAAGCCGGCTGTCGCGCTTCCGCCACTACCTCAATCTCGACAAAACCGAACCGCGTTTGGTGCGCCTGCTCGGCGATTTCGCCTGGGATCGGATGGACATTGTGTTTGCCCAAGCCATCGCGGGGCCGGCATGAGCGTGACAATCCGCGCCCTCGCGCCCTTCGACACCGCCGCCTGGGACGCGTTTGTCACCGCGCATCCGGACGGCACGTTCTTCCATCTTGCCGCCTGGCAAACCGTGATCGCGCGCGCTTTCGGCCATGCCACCCACTACGCGCTGGCCGAAACCGATGGCGCGATTACCGGAGTGCTGCCACTCGCGCAGGTCAAGACCATGCTATTCGGCAACAGCCTGGTCTCGGTGCCGTTCTGCGTGCATGGCGGCCCGCTGGCCTCCGACCGCGCCAGTTTCCAGGCGCTCCAAGCCCATGCCTCCGGGCTGATGGATCGGCTTGCCGTGCCGGTGATGGAGTTTCGCTTTCGCGACGCGCCAGAAGCCGGCTGGCTGGATGAAGCGCAGTGGCCCGCGCGCGGCGATCTTTACGTCCTGTTCCGCAAGGCGATTACAGCGTCCGATGACGCCAACCTCAAGGCCATTCCGCGCAAGCAGCGGGCGATGGTGCGTAAGGGCATCGACGTCGGGCTGCGCTCGGAACTGGATGACGACGTCACAAGGCTGCACGCGATCTATGCCGAAAGCGTACGCAATCTTGGCACCCCGGTGTTTTCCAAGCGCTTCTTCGCCATCCTGATGGAGGAATTTGCTGGCCAGATTGACATTGTCACCATTGTGGATGGGCAAACCCCGATTGCCTCAGTGATGAACTTCTATTTCCGGAATGAAGTTCTGCCTTATTACGGTGGCGGGCGGGCGGTAGCGCGCGAACGCTATGGCAATGACTTCATGTATTGGGAGGTGATGCGGCGCGCGGCGGCGAAGGGCTGCACCCTGTTCGATTTCGGTCGCAGCAAGCTCGGCACCGGGGCGATGGCGTTTAAGAAGAACTGGGGCTTCACCGCGGTGCCAATGCAGTACCGCTTCCGCCTCGCGCCCGGGCAGTCAATCCCGGACAACAACCCGTTGAACCCGAAATTCGCGCTGTTCATTGCCGCCTGGAAGCGCCTGCCGATCCCGATCGCCAATCTGATTGGCCCGCATATTGTCCGTGGTCTGGGATGAAGCCGACCCTGCTGTTCATCAGCCCGCGCTTTCTTTACCCGCCAGTGAAGGGCGAGAAAATCCGCGGCTGGAACCTGCTGCGCCATTTCGCCAGCCGCTATCGGGTGCTGCTGGGCTGTCTGGTCGATGATCCGGCCGATATGGCGCATTACGAGGTGCTGCGCCCATTTTGCGCCGAACTCGTGTGCTTTCCGATCGACAAGCGCTGGCAGAAAATCAAGTCGCTGGCGAGTTTCCGGCCGGGCCGGCCGTTGATGCTCGACTACAATTATCACCCCGGTCTGGCCGCCTGGGTGACGTCCGTCCTGGCGCGCGAGCCGGTCGATATCGCCTATTTGTTTTCGACCCCGATGGCGCCCTATGTGCTGCCGTTGCTGGGCAACGGGACGCGCCCGGTGCTGGTGCTGGACATGCAGGATATCGATTCGGAAAAATGGCGCGAATATGCGCTTACCGCACGCTTTCCGATGGATAGGGTCTGGGCGCGGGAAGCCCGCACCTTGCTCGCCTATGAAATTGCTGCGGCCCGGGCCTGCGATCTGACTTTTCTGGTATCCGAACCCGAATGCGCCGCGTTCCGCCGCCTGATGCCCGCGATCGGCGACAAACTGCACGCGGTCGAACAGGGCGTCGATCTCGAACAATTCTCGCCGGTTCATCATTTCGATACGCCTTACAAATCGGCCGGACCGCATATCGCCCTGGTCGGCAACATGGATTACTGGCCCAACGAAGATGCGGCGATGTGGTTCGCGTCCGAGGTTCTGCCGATTGTGCGCCGCCGCCATCCAACCGCTGCATTCGCCATTATCGGCGCCAATCCAACGCCCCGGATCCGCGCCCTGGCCGAACTGGCAGGCGTGCTGGTAACCGGCCGGGTCGCCGATGTGCGGCCTTATGTCGCGAACGCCGCCGTGGCGGTAATCCCGTTGCGCATCGCGCGCGGCATTCAGAACAAGGTGCTGGAGGCCATGGCGCTCGGTCGCCCGGTGGTCGTCACGCCACAAGCCTTCGAGGGCGTGCGCGCCAAGGCAGGGCGGGACCTGCTGGTGGCTGACGGCGCCGAGGCGCTTGCAGCCACCATCGGCGAGGTGCTCGACGGCAAACACCCCGATATTGGCCTGGCCGCGCGACGGGCGATGGAGGCCTCGTATGACTGGGCCTCGCGGATGGCGTTGCTCGATCGCTTGCTGGATGCCGAACTTGCCGCACGCTGTGCTAAACCTGTACCCACCAACAGCAAGGACGCCGCATGACCGCCGAGACCGAGGATTTCGATCCACCGCAAGGCGAATTGGCGGATTTCGTCGATGCGTTGCGGCCGGTCGCCTGGGCACTTGGGCTGGGCCTGGCGGTCTTCACCGCGCTGTTCTGGTCCGAGGGCCGTGCCGCGGTCGGCATCTGGGAGGCATCGACCGCCTATAATCACTGCTTCTTCGTGATCCCGATCGCGCTCTATCTGGCGTGGGACCGGCGGGACGATGTTGTCGGCCAGATCGCCCAACCGATGCCCAAAGCCGCCTGGCTGATGGTGCCGCTGGTGCTGGCCTGGATCGCGGTCGAGCGGCTTGGCATCATGGAAGGCCAGCAGCTGATCGTCATTACGATGGTTGAGGTGCTGTTTTTGGCCTGCCTGGGCTGGCAGTTGTGGTGGACGCTGTCAGCCGCGTTGCTTTACCTCTATTTCCTGGTGCCGGTTGGCTATTTCCTGACCCCGTGGCTGCAGATCGTGACCGCGCATTTCACCGATATCGGTCTGACAGTGTTGGGAATTTCACACTACACCGACGATCTGATTATCGAAATTGCCGCAGGGCGCTTCCTGATTGCCGAAGCGTGCGCCGGACTGCGCTTCCTGATCGCCTCGGTGGCTTTTGGCGTGCTCTATGCCTGCCTGATCTATCGCAGCCCCGGCAGGCGGGCGATGTTTTTTGTGGCGTCGCTGATCATCCCGGTGGTGGCCAACGGCTTTCGCGCACTTGGGATCGTCACGCTCGGCCACATTCTTGGGAGCGCCGAAGCGGCTGCCGCCGATCATCTGATCTATGGCTGGATTTTCAACTCCTTCGTCATCCTGCTGCTGATCCTCGCCGGGCTGCCGTTCCGCCAAGATCACGAGGCCCGGCCGGCGGCGCCGGATTACCCCCCGCCCCAAAACTTTGGCCGCTGGTCGCCAATATTGGCGGTGTCGCTGGTCGGGATGGTGGCCAGCACCGGCCCTGCCGTCGCACTTTGGTTCAATCGCTCCGGCGGCGGTGACAAGATGGCAATCACCGCCCCGCATTTCGCCATTCCGCAAGGCTGCCTCGCCCAACCGGCGGCGACCGATCAATCCGGCCCGAATGCCAGCAACCGCCAGGACTTCATCTGTGGGCCGATCCGTTTACAGGTGACCATCGAAGTGTTCTCAAGCCGGGCAAGCCCCGGCATTCTTGCGGTGAGCCGCAACCGGTTAAGTGGTGCCGAAGCCTCCGATGAACGCATATTCTCCAGCATGGTGATCCCCGGCATTGAGCCATCGCGCTGGCGCACGGTTTCCACTGAAACCCCGCCCCGGGTCACCGCGATGACCTATTGGCTCGACGGACGGCCGAGCGCTGGTGGCCTCAGCGAACGTCTGCTCCAGGCGCGCAATTCCATGCTCGGCAGCCGATACGCCCAGGTACTGATGGCAGTCAGCGCCGAGCCAATCATTGCCGCCGGGCAAAAAATCCAACCGATGACCACCCCGCAACGTCAGTTTTCCGAGCGCATGATCCAGATTTTCCTCAACGCACAGTCCGGGCTTGCCGATCAGGTCGCCGCGTTGGCGACCAGCGCCATCATCGGTCAAACCAAGGGCAGCTAGATGTTTCCGACCAGATTAGCCGATGGCTACCGGAGCTTCCTCTCCGGGCGCTTCGATGATGAACAAACCCGGTATCGCGACCTCGCCGATCAGGGCCAGCGGCCTGAAATCATGGTGATCGGCTGCATCGATTCGCGGGTGTCCCCCGAAGTGATCTTCGATGCCGCACCCGGCGAAATCCTGGTGGCGCGCAATGTCGCCAATCTGGTGCCGCGCTACGAACCTGGCGGCGACAGCCAACACGGCACCTCAGCGGCGCTCGAGTTCGCCATCGTGGCGCTTGGGGTGCGACATATCGTGGTACTCGGGCACGCGCTATGCGGTGGCATTCGCGCCTATGCCGATGGCATCGATCCGCTGTCGTCAGGCGATTTCATCGGCCGCTGGATGTCGCAAATCGCCCCCGCAGCGGCCGAACTGGGGCCGCGCGGCCCGGATTTTCAGACAAAGCTGGAATTGGCGTCGGTTGCACTCAGCCTGCGCAATTTGATGACATTTCCCTGGATCTACCGGCGCGTCGAGAGCGGAACCCTGGCACTGCACGGGGCCTATTTCGGCGTCGCGTCCGGACAGTTGCTGGTGCGCGACCCCGCGACCGGCGCGTTCACCCCGATTGCTGACGGGCGGCGGCCTTTGCGTTGCGACGCGGAAAAATAATCGGTTCGGGCGGCATCACCCTTCTTCAACAAAGGCCTTTTCCCGCGCGCGGCGGATGAACGGCAGAATGACCATCAACAGCAGCACCGCGGCGATAATCAGAAATGCGAGGCTCAGCGGACGTTCGACAAAGACATACGGGTCCCCGCGCGACAGCAGCATGGCGCGGCGCAGATAGGTCTCCATCAACGGCCCGAGGATGAAGCCCAGCAGCATCGGCGCTGGCTCGCAGTCAAGCTTGACGAACAAATAGCCCGCCACACCAAAGAAGGCGATCAGCAGGACTTCATCAGCCGAATTATTTAGGCTGTACACGCCGATACAGCAGAAGAACAAGATGGCGATCGACAGCAGCCGATACGGCACCATCAGCATCTTCACCCAGATGCCAACCAGCGGCAGGTTGAACACCACCAGCATCAGATTGCCGACCCACATGCTGACGATCATGCCCCAGAACAGGCCGGGCTTTTCGGTCATCACCTGCGGACCAGGCACGATGCCATGGATCATCATGCCGCCGACCATCATCGCCATCACCGCGTTCGATGGAATGCCCAAAGTCAGCATCGGAATAAAGGATGTTTGCGCCGCGGCGTTATTGGCGCTTTCCGGGCCGGCCACACCCTGGATCATGCCGGTGCCGAATTTCTCCGGGGTCTTGGATATGCGTTTTTCCAGCGTGTAGGCGGAAAAGCTCGCCAGCACCGCGCCGCCGCCGGGCAGGATGCCGAGCACGCTGCCCAAGGCGGTGCCGCGCACCATGGCGCCAAACGACTCCTTCAAATCCTTGACCGTCGGCATCAGCCCGCTGACCTTGGAACTCAGCAAGTCGCGGCGCTGTTTGTTGGTCAGGTTGGCCATAATCTCGTTCAGACCAAACACCCCCATGGCGATCGGCACGAAGTTGATGCCGTCGTAGAGAATGTCGACACCGAAGGTGAAGCGGAGGTTCCCCGTATTCACATCGGTGCCGCAAATCCCCAGCAGCAGGCCAAGGAAGATCATCCCCAGCGCCTTGATCACCGAGCCATGTGCCATCACCACCGCGGTTACCAGGCCCAAAACCATCAGTGAACAATAATCCGCCGGGGCAAATTGTTGCGCCAGCACCGTAAGCGGCGGTGCGGCGACCGCGATCAGGAACGTCGCCACAGTGCCAGCGAAGAACGACCCGATCGCCGCAATCGCCAGCGCAGGCCCAGCACGCCCCTGGCGCGCCATCGCATAGCCGTCCAGACAGGTGACAACCGAGGACGACTCACCCGGCAAATTCACCAGAATAGCTGTCGTCGAGCCACCATACTGGGCGCCGTAATAAATGCCGGCGAGCATGATCAGCGCGCCTTCGGCCGGCAAATAATAGGTCACCGGCAGCAGCAGCGCCATCGTCGCCACCGGGCCAACCCCTGGCAGCACCCCGATTGCTGTGCCCACCACCGCCCCGACAAGGCACCAGAACAGGTTTTGCAGCGTGAGGGCGACCGAAAAACCGAGGGCAAGATTATCGAGGAGGGAACTCAGTTCCATGGGAAAACCTTGATCGGCATACCGAGACCCCAGATGAAAATGCCAACGCCAAGCACCAGCATGATGGCCAGAAAGATCGACAACTCCCGCAGGCGATGTCCATCGCCCGCCAGCGCACCCAGCCCCATCAGCACCGCCATGCTGACCACCAGCCCGGCAGGCTCGATCAGGAGCCCGAAACATACCGCCGCCAGGGTAATCAGAATGACCGGCCGCCACGCCCAGCCGGTCAGACGCGGACCATCGGTCAGCAAACCTTTGACGAAAACGATGGCGCCAACCGCGATCAATCCCCAACTGAGCAGCCACGGGAATACCCCGCTGCCCAGGCGCAACGGCGTGCCCATCGGATAGTCGCGGCCAACCCACAGCGCGCCGGCGCCGATCAGCGCGAACATCGCACCGCACAACAGATCCTGCCCGCTGCGGATACCGCCCTGGGGTGTTTGGTCGCCCTCCGTCATGGCGTCGCTGTCATGGTTTTGTCGCTTCCCTACCCGTGCTGTCGATTCACCGTTCATGACGGTGATTGGGGCATTGTTTGCCTGCCCGATGCCACCTTGTCGAGCAGGAAAGCGGGGCCAAGCTTGCCGACCACGCGCGAACCCGCCATGTTGGAGGTTGGTCAAGGCGGGCACTGGTACGACCCGCCACCGTGGAGAAACATAGTATGCAACGCCGTACATTGGTGACTTCCCTGTTCGGCCTTGCCGCGCCCGCCGTGCTCGGTGGCCGTGCCGCCAATGCCCAAGCGGCCTGGCCGACCAAGCCGGTGAAGCTCATTCTTCCTTATGCGCCCGGCGGCTCCACCGATTTCATCGGTCGGCCCTGGGCTGACAAGCTCGGTCAGGCATTTGGCCACCCCTTTGTGGTGGATAACCGCGGCGGTGCATCCGGTGCGATCGGGGTTGAGGCCGTGGCCAAGGCGCCGCCCGATGGCTACACTTTTCTGCTGACGCCCAACGCGCCGCTCACCGTGCTGCCGCATTTGCGCAAGTTGGCGTACAGTCTGCCCAAGGATCTGGTGCCAGTATCCCGGATGGGTGACCTGGTCTGCGGTTTCACCATCGTTCCCTCGCTGGGCATTAATTCAATCGCCGAACTCGTCGCTTACGCCAAAAAGAACCCCGGCAAGCTGGCGTTCGGCTCGGCCGGTCCCGGCACATCGACCCATATGCGCATCGAGGCGCTGAAGGCCGCTGCCGGCATCGATATCCTGCACGTGCCCTATCGTGGCAGCGCCGACGCGTTAAACGATCTGCTGTCGGGCAACGTGCAGATCATGAACGAGATCATCGTGATCCCGCATGTGCGCAGCGGTAAACTGAAGCTGCTGAACGTCAACAACGCGACCCGCCATCCGGAGTTCCCCGCCGTGCCGACCCTGGCCGAGGCAGGCTACCCTGGCATCGACGTGCCGGTTTGGTATTCAGTGTGGGCACCGGCCGGCACCCCCAAGGAAATCGTCGCCGCTTTTAATGCGAAAGTGACCGAAATCGCCGCAACCGACGACATGAAGGCCCGCATGCAAGCGATCAACGTGGTGGTGCCGTTGCAAAAGCCTGATGATATCAGCGCCCATTGGGGCGTGGACTCGGCGGCCAACGCCAAGTTGATCCGCGAGGCCAAGATCACCCTGGACTGATCGCGCCTTAACCTGGCGGCTTCTTTCGATCCCCGTTGCGCCGCAACAGGAACTCGCGACCAACCTTGACCATTGGCGTGCCGCCATAGTCCACAATATCGGCGGTCGCATAGGTCTCGGTCCAGGCATCGGGAATAAAACTGCCGGTGCCAACCACATCGACCGGCGCCTTGGCATCCGCCATCACCCGGCATTTATCGACGCCGAAGCCGGACGAGGCGACAATCCGCACCAGCGGGAAACCCGCCGCATCGAGCGCTTCACGCATCCGCCAGATCGCGGCCGCTGATACGCCAGTGCCGATCAGATAACGCAATTCGGTTTCGCTGCGGTAGCGCCTGATCGCCCCGGGCGCGTGGCGTTCGAGCACGGCGTAGCTTTCCGCCGGATCGAGCCCTTCGAGGAAGCGCCCGCCATGGGTATCAAGCCGGACCTGCATCCGCCCGGCGCGGGCAAGATCGGGGAAGCGCTGGCAGACTGCGAGCCCGTCGGTCACTTCGCGGCCAAAATAATCAACCAGCACGGTCAAGACTTCGTCGGGGAAAGTTTCGTGGAACATTTCGGCGGCGCGCACCGTACTGCCGGCATAACCGATCAGGGCGTGCGGCATGGTACCCATGCCGATCTTGCCGCCATACCAATGCGCGGTGCCATCATTGGCGTTGCCGACAAAGCCTTTCGCGCCTTCGCGCTGGGCGGCGGCACTGCCGACCGAGGCGCCATACGCCATCATTTCCTGCATTTCGGCGCCGGCACAGTGGCGGGCATCCATGGCGAGGAAGGCCACGCCGGGCAGTGACAGGCACATCTGATAGGCGTTATGGGCGGCAACGCAGGCCGGGCCGATCTTTTGCAGCATAATGGTTTCAAGATCGGACAGTAGCGCGAAACTGCCACTGATATAGACCAAAGGTTCACCCGCGCCGGTCCAACTGCCTTCCGGATGGGTCACATCAATGTCGAACGACGTGCCCCGTTCTTTCGCAACCGCTTGGACCCAGTCCAGCATCAACCGTGGCGCGGACACCACCGGCCGACGCAGGAACACCGCGTAAGTGACGCGCTGATCGCCGAAGCGCTGCACCACCTGGCGGGTGCGATTGAAATAAACATCGGTGCGCGCGGCGATGTCTGCCGCCAGATTGTCCATGTCCCTACTGCGCCGCAGCGGCGAGGGGGGTGAAGTCTCGGCGGCGCTTCAGTTCCTCCGACACCAGGAAGGCAAGTTCGAGCGATTGTTCGGCGTTGAGGCGCGGATCGCAGAAGGTTTCATAACGATCGGCGAGATCGGCTTCCGATAATTGATGCGCGCCGCCGATGCACTCGGTGACTTCGCGGCCGGTCATCTCGACATGTACCCCGCCCGCCCAGGTGCCTTCGGCGGCATGGACGTTGAAGAAGCCGCTGACCTCCCCCAGGATTGCGTCAAAGCTGCGGGTCTTGGTTTTATTCGCCGTGCTGATGGTGTTGCCGTGCATTGGATCGCACAGCCACACGACTTTTTTGCCGGCGCGTTTGACCGCGCGGACCAGCGGTGCCAGCAGGGTTTCGACCTTGTCAGCACCCATCCGGCTGATGAGGGTCATGCGGCCGGCTTCATTGGCGGGATTGAGCGTGTCGATCAGGCGCAGCAAATCATCGACGCTGGTGGTCGGCCCTACCTTGAGGCCAAGCGGGTTTTTCACCCCGCGCAGGAATTCGACATGGGCATGGTCGGGCTGGCGGGTGCGGTCGCCGATCCACAGGAAATGCGCGGAACACGCGTACCAGTCACCCGAAGTTGAATCGACCCGGGTCAGCGCCTGTTCGTACGGCAGCAGCAGGGCCTCGTGGCTGGTATAAAAATCGGTCTCACGGATTTGCGGGGTGGATGTGCTGGTCATCCCGCAAGCGGCCATAAAGGCAAGGGTTTCGTCGATCCGCGACGCGAGATCCTGGTAGCGCGCGGCAAGCGGGGAGCGCGCCGCGAATTCGAGGTTCCAGCGATGGACTTCGTGCAAATCCGAATATCCACCGGTCGCGAAGGCACGCAGTAGGTTCAATGATCCAGCCGACTGAAAATATCCGGTTTCCATCCGCGCCGGATCGGGGATGCGCGATGCCGCATCGAAGCCTGGGCCGTTGATGATGTCGCCGCGATAGCTCGGCAGGGTTTCGCCGCCGATGGTTTCGGTGTCACTGCTGCGCGGCTTGGCGAACTGCCCGGCCATGCGGCCCATTTTCACCACCGGCACGCCAGCGCCGAAGGTCAGCACGACCGCCATTTGCAGCAGCACCCGGAAACTGTCGCGGATGATGTTGCCGGTGAAGTCCTGGAAGCTTTCCGCGCAATCGCCGCCTTGCAGCACAAACGCGCGGCCTTCGGCGACTTCGGCCAACGACGCCTTCAGCCGCCGCGCTTCACCGGCGAACACCAGCGGCGGATAGAGGCGCAATTTCGCCTCCATGGCCGCGAGTTTCTCGCCGTCCGGATAGGTCGGCATTTGCTTGATCGGCAGCGCGCGCCATGATTCCGGCGACCAGTTGGTGGGCATTGGGGCGTTTCTCCGCGACTTGTGGCGGGAAACTAGCGCGGATTGGGGGGCGGAGGGAACCGGGAGAGTGCATGGGTGGTGGGCGAAGGAAAGTTTATATCGAAAACATTACTAAATCGGGCAGCAGGTGCTCGGCAAGCCCGATACAGTCTGCTTCCTGTTCGTCCGCGACGACATCCGCCACAGCGTCGATTACCAAATGAACCCGGTCACCTGTCGGGCGTCCGACGTGCTGGCCCATCGCACCGGCTACTGCTTCGCCAAAAGCCATTTGCTGGCGGCGCTGTTGCGCGCCAATAGGATTCCGACGGGTTTTTGCTATCAGCGCCTGTCGATCGACGATGTTGGCCCGCCCTTCACCTTGCATGGCTTCAACGCAGTGTGGTTGCGGGATTTTGGCTGGTATCGGATCGACCCGCGCGGCGACAAGCCTGGCGTGGCAACCGCGTTTAACCCGCCGGTGGAGGCGCTGGCCTATGTGCCAAAGCTGCCGGGGGAGGCCGATTTGTCGGAAATCTGGCCCGATCCGTTGCCGGTGGCAGTGGATGGGCTACGTGCGGCGATGAGTTGGGACGGGTTTCTGGCGGCGCTGCCAGATATGAAGACTTTGGGATAGCCGGCTCCCGTTGAAGTGTAAGCATATTTGTGTATATTGAAGACGGTCAGTTTCGGATATGCCCCCATGCCGCGTACCACCACCACCATGACAGTCCGCGTCAGCGGCGCACTGAGTGACTTCGTCGCTTCGAGTGTTGGCGAAACGGGCGCCTATGAAAATGTTAGCGAATATATCCGCGACCTTATTCGGCGCGACAAGGCGCAGGCCGAGCAGGCCGCGTTCGAGCGGTTGAAAGCTGAGTTGAAGCTCGCGTTTGCCGCGCCCGATACAAGCTATCAGACGCTGACCGCAGCGGAAATCATCGGCCGCAATTCCCGATAATTATGCCCGAAGTCCGAATTCAGGAAGCAGCGTCACATCGGCTCGATGAAATTTACCGTTATTCACGCGACCAATGGGGCACAGCCCGGGCTGATGAGTATCTTGCAGGCCTGTTTGCGGCATTCGACAAGCTCGCGAGCCACGCGGTGATCTCCGGCCCGGTCCCTGCCGAATTCGACGTCAAGGGCTTTGTCAGTCGCTATGAGAGGCATCTCATCTACTGGCGCAGGCTCGACAATGGCGATGCCGGCATTGTGACGATCCTGCACGAGCGGATGCATCACATTGAGCGGTTCCGACAGGATTTCGGGCTATAACCCCTACTCCGCCGCCAACGCCCGCTCCCCCGCCACCCGCGTGCGCGTCCGCATCGTCACGAACTCCTCGCCTGCGGTCGGGTGAATCCCCACCGTGCGATCAAAATCCGCTTTCGTCGCGCCCGCATTGATCGCAATCGACAGGCCCTGGATAATCTCGGGCGCGTCCTCGCCCAGCATATGCGCGCCAACCACAAGCTGGCTCGCCTGATCGACAATCAGCTTCATCGTAGTTTTGCGCGCGCGGCCAGACAGCGTGTGCCGCATCGGGGTGAAACGGGAAATATAGATATCAACCGGCCCCTCGGCGGCGGCTTGGGCCTCGGTCAGGCCCACCGTGCCGATCGGAGGGGAGGTGAACACGGCCGTCGCCACCCGGTCGAGATGCCATTTGCGCGGGCCGGCGCCATAAAGCCGTTCGGCCAGCGAATGGCCCTCGGCAATGGCAACGGGTGTCAGGTTCAACCGGTCAGTCACATCGCCAATGGCGAAGATATTGGCCTGCGAGGTGCCGCTTTCGGCATCCACCGCAATCGCGCCGTTCTTTTTGGTCAGCACGCCGGCGGCCTCCAGCCCGAGATCCTGGGTGTAGGCATGGCGGCCGAGGGCTGCAAATACCAGATCGGTTTCGATCACCCGCCCATCGGTCAGGGTGATGCGCTTGTGGGCATCGATGCTGGCAATTTGGGCTTCGCGGATCAGGTTGATGCCTTGCGCTTGCAGGGATTCATCAAGCGCGGTGCGCATGTCTTCATCAAACCCACGCAGCGGCAAGGGTTGCCGGAAGATCAGATCGACTTTGGCCCCCAATCCAGCAAAAATCCCGGCGAATTCAACCGCAATATAACCACCGCCAAGAATGGCGATGCGCGGCGGCAGGTCGGGAAGATAGAACGCGTCATCGGAGATAATGCAGTGTTCCGCGCCGGGGAAATCCGGGCGGGTCGGGCGGCCACCCGTCGCGATCACGATACGATCAGCGGTGACAGTTTTGCCACCAACGGAAATCGTATGGGCGTCGACCAGCTTGGCGCGGGCGTCAAACACAGTGCAGCCGGCACCATCCATCATGCGCTTGTAAATGGCCTGTAGCCGGTCGATTTCGCGGTCTTTCGCCGCGATCAGCGCGCCCCAGTTATGTTTGGCCGGCGCCACATCCCAGCCAAAGCCACGGCTGTCGTCCAGGCCCGCGCCATACTCGCTCGCCATCACCAGCAGCTTTTTCGGCACGCAGCCGATATTGACGCAGGTGCCGCCCCAAAAACGTTCCTCCGCCACGCCAACCCGGGCGCCGTGGCCGGCCGCGATGCGGGCGCAGCGAACGCCGCCGGAGCCGCCGCCGATGACAAAGAGGTCGAAGTCGTGGGGCATTGAGGTTCTCCGCAGAAAGAAATTCTTTTTGTGAACAAAAAGAACCAAAAAAACTTTTTGATACTGGCGCACTATGGCTTGTGCGCACTTGGAACCGAAATCAGCGCTTCTTTACGCCTACCTACGTACCGATACCTCCGATCGCGAGATACTTAATCTCCAGATACTCATCAATGCCCTGATGCGATCCCTCGCGGCCCAAGCCCGACGATTTCACCCCGCCAAACGGCGCCACCTCGGTGGAGATGATGCCCTCATTGATGCCGATCATGCCATATTCCAGCGCCTCGGCGACCCGGAAGATGCGGCCGATGTCGCGGGAATAGAAATAGCTCGCCAGACCGAATTCAGTGTCGTTGGCCAAGGCGATGGCTTCGGCTTCGGTCTTGAAGCGAAACAGTGGTGCCACCGGACCGAAAGTTTCCTCGCGGAAAATCAGCGCGTCGTGTGGCACATCAACGAGCAGGGTCGGTTGGAAGAACGTGCCGCCGCGCGCATGGCGTGCGCCACCGGTTACCACCCGGGCGCCGCGGGCAAGTGCGTCGGCGATGTGTTCTTCAACCTTGGCAACTGCGGCAGCATTGATCAGCGGGCCTTGGGTGACACCATCTTCCATGCCGTCGCCAACCTTCAATGCTTCAACCGCCACAAGCAGCTTGGCCGTAAACGCGTCGTAAACTCCGTCCTGCACCAGCATGCGGTTGGCGCAGACGCAGGTCTGGCCGGTGTTGCGATATTTGCTCGCCATCGCGCCGATCACCGCCGCATCAAGGTCGGCGTCATCGAACACGATGAACGGCGCGTTGCCGCCGAGTTCCATGCTGGTTTTCTTCACCGTGGGCGCGCATGCCGCCAGCAGCTTGGCGCCAACCTCGGTGCTGCCGGTGAAGGTTAACTTGCGGACCAGCGGATTGGACGTCAGCTCCGCACCCATCGGCCCCGAAGGCCCGGTGATCACGTTGCAAACGCCTGCCGGCATCCCCGCGCGTTCCGCCAGCACCGCAATCGCCAACGCGGAAAACGGCGTTTGGCTCGCGGGGCGAATAACCCCCGTGCAGCCCGCCGCCCACCCAGGCCCGGTTTTGCGAGTGATCATCGCGGCCGGGAAATTCCACGGCGTGATGGCGGCGAAAACCCCGATCGGCTCCTTGGTGACGATAATGCGTCGGCCTTTGGCATTTTGCGGGATGGTGTCGCCATAGACGCGTTTGGCTTCCTCGGAAAACCACTCCAGAAAACTCGCCGCATAGGCGATTTCGCCCCGGCTTTCGGCGAGCGGCTTGCCCTGCTCGGCGGTCATGATGATGGCAAGGTCTTCGGTGTTGGCGATCATCAGGTCGAACAGGCGCCGGATGATGGCAGCGCGTTCCTTGGCCAACAGCGCCCGCCAGGCCGGCTGGGCGCGATGGGCGGCTTCAATCGCACGGCGAGTTTCGGCGGTGCCGAGTGCCGGAACCTCGCCAACCAGCGCGCCGGTCGAGGGGTTGTGGACCTTGAGCGTGGCGCCATTGTCCGCCTGGACCCATTTAGCGTCGATGTAGTTGGCCTGGCGGAGCAGGGTGGGGTCTTTGAGGGTCAGCATGATGGGGCTCCTGGTTCGTGCTATGCTGGAACGGGTAACCTTACGGTCGTTGCGCCCCATGATACTCCCGATTGGGCATCATATCGGTTGCCGACGCCATCCGGTTGGACAGGTTGAAAAAAGCAATTGTCTCGGCGAGATCAAAGACATCGTCGTTGCTCAAGCCCACCGCGCGCAGCCCATCGCGGTCCGCATCATCGACCAGATTGGGCGTCGTGGTCAGCTTCCAGGTGAAATCCAGCATGGCGCGCTGGCGGGGGTCGAGTTTGGCGACCCGATAGTTCAGCGCCATCATTTCCCCGAGTTCGGCATCGCCCGACATCATCCGCACCGCGGCGCCATGGGCAACAAGGCAATAATAGCAGCGATTGGCCGATGACACGACGACCGCGATCATCTCGCGTTCCAGCTTGGTCAGGCCTGATTTGGCCAACATAATCTCATTATACATCGCCATGAAGTTGCGCAGGCGCTGCGGCTTGAGGCTGTAGGTCGAGAACACATTGGGCACGAAGCCGAGCTTTTCGACGCATTTCGCCCAGATGACCTTTAGGTCGTCATCAAGCTCGGCCGGATCAGGCACGCCAAGGACGGAAATATGGTCGGGTTGCGGCATCTTGGGGTCCTCTACAGCGGCAGGATGGGAAGCAGCACATGGCTTGGGCAGTTGGCATCGACATAGACGGTATTCACCGCCACACGACGGCGGCGGGCGCGGGCCTCCGGTTCGCCGGTATTCGGATTGACGTCAAACTTGGGGAAGTTCGACGAGGATACATCCAGCCGGATGCGATGGCCTGGGGTGAATAAATTAGCCACCGGCGGCAGGGTCAGCACCGCTTTCACCATCTCCCCCGGTTGGCGGAAAATTTCCTGGGTGGGGTCTTCAACATAGCGCAGGCGGATGATGCTATCGGTCAGCAGCATCGCGTAGCCTTGCGGGTAGTCGGCACTTGGCGGGTGGACATCCATCAGCTTGGCGGTGAAATCGGTGTCCGGGCCGTCGGTCGAAACCCACAGCGTGACCTCAATCGGCCCGGCGATCTGCACCGGTTCGGACAGCGGCGCGGATTGGAACGCCAGCACATCGGCGCGCGATGACAGCGGCAGGAACGGTGCGGTGCAGCCGAAGAAGCCGGGGGCCTCGACCTGGTTCCAACTGCCGGCATGGGCGACCGGATCGAGGCTGCTGAAATTGCCGCCAATCGTCGGCACCGGGTGGGCGGGGTCAAAGTCATAGGCGACCGGAGCGGCTTTCTTGGACGGCATGTCCGGGGACAGCGCGCCATCGCCATGCAGATACCATTGCGTCGGCACCATGGCCGGTGGCGGCCAGTCCGCCAGACCCAGCCAGCGGCCACCGTGCAGCAGATGCCCGGTGGCATCACGCTTACCGCTGCCGCCGCCCATCACGAACACCCGAACCGCTGGTTCATTGTTAGCATGGCCATGGATGACAGCGTCGAAATGGCGCAGGCGATACTGCATCCAGTCGCCCGCCCAGCTATCGAGGGTGGCATCGGGGCCGAATTCGACATCGCCAAAGCGGGTCAGGCTGCGATCGCCATGCGTCCATGGCCCAAGGATCAGCCGTTGCGGACCGCGTCCGGCGGCTTTCAACCCGATATAGTTGGTGGCGGCAGTTTGCGCGTATGGGTCGAACCACGATGACATATGCACGCAATCGGCGGCGACGTAGCGGTGGTAAAACCCTTCCGCCCAGATGCCGAGCTGCTGCCAGAACGGGCCGAACACGCCGTGGCGCCATTGCTCGAACAAATAAGCCTCGTAGTCCGGGTGATGCCGCAAGGGCGAATGGCCGGGGAACCATGGCAGACGCTGGAACCAGTCGAGAATGTCCTCGGCTTGCAGCGCCGCTTTCATCACCGGATCGGCTTCCGCTTCCGGGGACAGCATTGCCTGCTTGTGCGCCCAGGTCGCCTGCTTCATCTCAAACGCGCCATACTGGCGGATGCCGCCGGTCCAGGCATTGGCAAACCCGCCGCAATCCATGATCTGCGCCACCACCCCGGGCGCATCGAGGCAGCCAAGCGCCACCTGGGTGTGGGCCGAATAAGACAGGCCCATGGTGCAAATCCGCCCATCGCACCAGGGCTGGGCAACCAACCAGGCGCAAAGATCAAAGCCGTCTTCACCGTCTGACAGGTATTTGACGAACCGGCCCTCACTGCCATGGCGGCCGCGATTGTCTTGGAACACCACCGCGTAGCCGGCATCGGTGAAGATTCGGGCGAGTTCGGTGCGGGTCAGCGGCGTTGCATTGGCGGCCGTGCGTTCGCTGCGGCTGATCAGGTCGCGGCCATAAGGAGTGCGTTCCAGCACCACCGGGAACCGGCCATGGCCGGCGGGGAAATAAATGTCGGTGGCGAGGCGGATGCCGTCGCGCATCGCCACCATGTCAGTTGTTTTGGTCGGTGCGTTACTGTTTGGCACGTCGTTCTTCTCCCTAGCCAATCCGCATCAAACGCGGGCCTTCGCGGTGCAGCCAGGCGATGGCACTGTCGGTGTGGACCGTCAGCGCCGAGACCTGCCGCCAGAAACGATCACTGTGGTTCATGTGGGCGAAATGCGCGACCTCATGCGCCGCAACATAGTCCTGCACAAAACCCGGCGCCATCACCAGCCGCCAACTGAACGCCAGATCGCGCCGCGCGGTGCAACTGCCCCATCGGCTCGACGTGTCCTTGATGCTGATCCGGCCCGGCTTAACCCCGAGCATATCGGCCTTGGCGAGGGCCGCCGCGCCGATACTGCGGCGAGCCTCGGCGCGGAGGAAATCATTGACCCGGCGGGCGAGAAATTCGGGTTCTCCGCCAATATGCAGGGTCTGGTCGATCACCCGTGCGCCGCGCGTGCCGGGCAGATGGGCGATCTGGTGATCGACGCCATGGAGCGGCACCATCGCGCCGGGCTCAAAGCTGGTCCTGGTCGGCAAAGCGGCGAGCCGGTCGGTGACCCAGGTGGCGTTATCCAACAGCAGCCGCATCCCCGCCGCACGGGAACTGCGCGGCGGTAAAGTCACCACCACCGCGCTGCCCTTGGGGTGAATGCGCAAACTGATCCGCCGGGCGCGCGGATTGCGCCGCCATTCGACCGGCACCGGACCGCCGGGTAGGCCCACAATATCTGTTTCACTGGACAGCATGCAGGCTTTGTGGACGATCCGCCCGCAACCGGGCAACCGGAACTTTAGCTTGGGGCGCGAGATGATCCAAAACAGCTACGACAGCACCGCCGACACGCTGCGCCACATCGCCGAAGTGCGGAACCGGCTTGAGGTTTTCGTGGTCGAGATGCTGCGGCGCGGCCGGGTGCATGACGCGAGCAAATTCACCCCAGAGGAAAAGCCGGCCTTTGACGAGGCCATCCCCGCCATCAAGGGGCTGGCCTATGGCTCGCCGGCATATAACGAAATCGTCGCCCGGGTGCGCCCGGCATTGGCGGTGCATTACAGCCGCAATTCGCATCACCCGGAGTTTTATGGCGAGCGTGGGATCGCCGGGATGGATCTGTTCGATCTGGTGGAGATGCTGTGCGACTGGATGGCAGCGGCGCAACGCAATCCGGCCGAAGGAAGCGTGAAGGGAAAGGCCTTTTTTTGTGAACAAAAAGAAACAAAAAAACTTTGTCTGTTTGTTGCCAAACTGGCCGGTGAGGGCGATGATGTTGGTTCAACAGCAGAGCGAGTGAACCATGCGTCTGTTCATTTCGTACGGCCATCAGCCGCCTGCGCTTGCGGCGTTCGTGCGTCAGGTTGCCGATGATCTCGAAAAGCGTGGCTATGCGATCTGGATAGACAGCAGGGACATCAACGATGCGCATCCCGATTGGCGGCGGGCGCTGACGGATGCGCTGGCGGCCGGGCCGGTCTGGACCTTGGGCTTTTTGTCGCGCCACGCGATGCGCGAGGTTGATGGCAGCCCTGGGATTACCCGGCAGGAAATGGCGTTCGCGCTTGATCGCAATGCCGGGCGGCTTGCCACCGTGCTGGTCGAAAAACTTGCCGATGACTGGTCGGTACCGCCGGGGCTGGGGCGCCATCAATGGGTGGATATGTCGGACTGGGAGGATCGCCAGGGCGACGATGCTTGGTACGAAGGCAAGCTGGATGAGATTACCAAGCGGCTCGACCCGGCATCGGCCGCATTGTTTGATAGTGAAATGGCGCTGCTGGCCACGCATTTATCCCCGGTGCGGCAGGGCGCGGATATTGATCTGCTGGTGGATGGGTTCGTCGGGCGGACATGGTTGCTGGAAAAGCTTGAAGCCTGGCGGCAGGACCCGAAAGGGCGTGGCATGTTCTGGCTCACCGCCCAGCCCGGCACCGGGAAATCCGCCTTTGCGGCCTGGCTCGCGCATAGCCACAGCGCCAATGTGGTGGCGTTGAATTTATGCCATTGGAGCTTGCCGGACCGCTGCAATCCGCAAAAAGTCTTTTCCAGCCTGGCCTATGAACTGGCGCGCCGGGTGCCGGATTACCGCGCACATCTGCTCAATGCGCTGCGCGCCCAGGCGCGCAACCCGGCTTATGACGGTGGGATTGATCCGGTCAAATTGTTTAATTGGCTTGCCGACTCGCCGCCGGACGCGCTGTTCGAGGCGTTGCTGGTGCAGCCTTTGCACGATGCCTTCAATGGCGGACTGAACACCGACAAATTGCTGCTGGTGATCGATGGGCTGGACGAGGCACTGGACAATGCGCGGCATTTCGCCACTGGCGGGCTGGTGCAAACCCTGATCGCCCGCGACAAAATGCTGCCGCCGTGGCTCGGGTTGCTGGTGACCAGCCGGCATGACGTGCTGGCCGCCGAGTTCGGGCGCAATCCCGATGTGCATATCGATGATAGCAAAGACAATCGCGCCGATTTGCAGCTTTACGCGGCGGCGTGGCTGCGCGCACGGCCGGGGCTGACCGATGATGAGCGCGTGGCACTGTTGGCGGCGATCGATGCCAATGCCGATGGCAATTTCATGTATTTGCGCAAATATCAGGAAGGGGTGGACAAGCGCGGCTTCCCGCTCGATCCCCAGGCGCTGCCCAGGGAGTTGGGGGGGATTTATCTGCAATGGTTCCGCCGCCAGTTTGTTGGGCCGGCGCCGCGGAGGCATAATCTGGCCAGTTATCGCCGCGATTTTGCCCCGCTGCTGGCGGTGCTGGTCGCTGCCGACAATGCCGTGCCGGAGGAATTGCTAACCGAGTTGCTGGGCTGGACGGACCCGTATCAGGCGGCCGATCGGCTCGGGTCGCTGGGCAGCTTATTTCAGCGGCGCGGCGATGGCTGGACGCCGTGCCATAAAAGCCTGCGGGACTGGCTGCCGGATCGCGCCGCGGCGACGGCGGATTTTTTTGTCGATGTTGCAGATGCGCGGCGGCGGTTGGCCGATCTGCTCGGCCGGCGGCTGGCCGCGGCCGGTGCCGCGGCGCTGCCGGCAGGGTTCTTGCGGGCTGAATTTCCCGGGCTGATTGAGGCGATGGATGCCCGCGCGCAAACAACCTGGCTGGCAGCGTATGGTGGGACGGTGGCGCTGCGGTCCAGCATCACGGCGACCATCACAGCGTTGCGAGACGCCCGAGCGTGGCAGGCAAGCCTGGCCTGGTGCGCGGCGGCGCAAATGCTGGCGACGGCGGGCAAGGATTATTGGCTCGGGATGTGGGCGGTGGGTGGCGCAGGGGATATTCATACCATCCTCGGCAATAGCGCTGCCGCCATGACGGCGTTTCGACAGGCAGAAAAATTCGCGGCGCTGCGCGCGGATGCCGAAAAAGACAATCCAGGCACGATGCGCGATCTGTCGGTGTCATTCGAAAAGATCGGCGACGTGCTGGGGGCGCAGGGCCAGTTGGAGGCGGCGCTGCAATCCTATCGCGACAGTCTCGCGATCGCCGAACTTCTGGCGAAGGCCGATCCGGGCAATGCCGAGTGGCAGCGGGATCTGTCGGTGTCGTTATTTAAGATTGCGCAGGTGGAGCGAGGGGCTGGCAGGGCGGGGGAGGCATTGGCGGGTTTGCGGCGAGGACAGGAGATTATGGCGTGGTTGGTGGCGATGGACCCGAGCCATGCCGGGTGGCGGGGGGATTTGGCGGTGTTCGAGCGGTTGATCGCGGAGATGTAGACATTGCTGGCGCCATAGCGAGCGACCCGGAAAAGGGTCCCACGTGGTCTACAAGAAGCTAGCCATTCCATTGTGGTGCTGCTGAACCATGGTGGTGACCTTGCACCTGGAACGCTGCGGAGCATTTGCGCGGCCGCCGGCTGGGACTATCCACCGCGTCGCTGAACAGGGGATTTCAGTGACCATCTGCCACTATCTCGCGATCGCCGAACACGCGCCGGAAAATTGGTCGCTGAGCTTCCCTGCGTTTCCCGGCGCCGTCACCACCGGCCAGGATTTCGCCGAATTGATCGCGCATGCGCGTGACGCACTGGCGTCAGTCGTCGCGGCCATGCAGGAAGATGGCGACAGGCTGCCGGCGAGTTTTGAGGCATCGCCTGAAGTGCCCGCTTTTGATTTGGCTGAGTACGTTGAACCGCGCATCGTGCCGGTGGATGTTGGCGGGCGATCGGTGCGGATCAACGTGACGATGGACGAGGGCTTGGTGGCGCGGCTCGACAGTCTTGCCGATCGTGCGCATGTGAGCCGTTCGGCGTTGCTGGCACGGGGAGCGCGGATGGTGCTGGCGGTGGAGATGGCGGATTAAGAGAAAGATAATTATATTGACTTTTAGGTTATTTTTACTTTATATCGCGAGATGTTTACATTTTCCGACATCCTCACTGCGCTGCAGGCCGTGATCGCGGTTGCGTCGGCGCGCGACCGGAGCATGCCGATGTTTTTCATCGCGCTGTGGAACCGCGTCGGGCGGATGCGGGTGCGGTTGGAGAAGTTGATCGCGCTGTGGCGAGCGGGGATGCTGCCGAAGGCGCGGGTGCGTGGGTCGCAGGCTGGGGCTAGCCCGGAGCGGGTTCGTACGGAGAAGCTGACCTTCCCGAGCGTGCGCGGCTGGTTGATTCCGCGCGTGGGTGACGCGGCGAAGTTTGGTGCGATGCTGGAAACGATGCTGACGCAGGAGGAATGTGTTCGGTTTCTGGATGAGGTTCCGGCGGCAAAGCGCATTGTTGGGGTGCTGCAGCGGATGTTGATACCCGAGCAGGGCAAGGTGCCGCCGAAGGTGAGGCGGGAAGTGGTTTGGCCCCCGCCGGCGTGGCAGGAGGCGGTGCGGCAGGCGGGGATGCAGGTTGGGCGGACAGGCCGGCTTGAATGGGTGTGAGAGAGGCGGCGGAAAGGTGCGAGTTATTAGTTACGATATCGTAACATATTTTAAATTAAAGAGCAATTTACAATGAATTGGTGCAATGCGAAGGTGCATTCCACTTTACGCGGTGCACAAATCGGAGAAAGTTTTTTTGCTTCTTTTTGTTCACAAAAAGAAGATTCTTCCTTCCCTAATCAATCAACTTCCTATTCCGCAATTCCATCACCACCTGATCCGCCAGGCTCTCAGCGCTTTCATCAACAGTGCGCAAATGCACCTCAGCAGATAATGGCGCCTCGTACGGTGCATCGACGCCGGTGAAGTTCTTGATCTGCCCGGCATCGGCTTTCGCATAAAGCCCTTTGGGGTCGCGTTTGCGGCATTCATCGACCGGGGTATCGACAAAGACTTCGATGAATTCGCCGTCTGCCACACGTTCCCGCGCCAGCAAACGTTCGGCCCGATACGGCGAAATGAACGATACCAGCACGATCAGCCCGGCATCGACGCAGAGGCGGGAGACTTCGGCGACGCGGCGGATGTTTTCGACGCGGTCGGCCTCGGAGAAGCCGAGGTCGCGGTTCAGCCCATGCCGGACATTGTCGCCGTCCAACAGGATGGTATGGCGGCCAAGCGTGTGCAGGCGCTTTTCGACCAGGTTGGCGATGGTGGATTTGCCGGCGCCGGACAGTCCGGTGAACCACAGCACCACCGGCTGTTGGTTTTTCAGGGCGGATCGCGCGGCTTTGTCCACGTCGGCTTTATGCCAATGCACGTCTGATGCGATGCGGTCGGTGCCGTCGATCATCCCGGCAGCGACGGTGTTGCGGGTAACCCGGTCGATCAGGATGAAGCCGCCCATCACCCGGTTATGGCGATACGGCTCAAACGTCACCGCCTGGGCGAGCGACAGATTGACCAGCCCGATTTCGTTGAATTTGAGGTCACGCGCCGGGTTTTCGTCGAGCGTATCGACATCCAACACATGGGTAACGCTGGTAACGGTCGCGGTCACAATCCGTGTGCCGAGCATCATCTGATAGGACCGCCCGCGAAACAACGGGGTTTCATCGAACCAGGCAAGACGGGCGACCAGCGTGTCCGAGGTTTCCGGCAGTGGCGTCATCGCCAGCACGTCGCCGCGCGAAACGTCAATTTCGGTGTCCAGCACAATCGTCACCGGCGTGCCGGCATGGGCTTCGGCAAGGTCGCCATCCATGGTCACGATGCTGGTAACGGTCGCGGCCACGCGGGACTGGACGTTGGTGATTTTGTCGCCCGGGCGAACGGTGCCAGCGGCGACGGTGCCCGAAAAGCCGCGGAAATTGAGGTCCGGCCGGTTCACATACTGCACCGGCATGCGGAAGGCGTGGTCGGCGGCGATTGACGGGATTTCGGCCTCTTCCAGAATGTTGAGCAAGGCCTTGCCGGTGTACCAGGGCATGTTGACGCTCGGCGCGATCACGTTGTCACCGACCACGGCGGCAACCGGGATGGCGATCACCGACAGGCCGCCGAGTTTTTCGGCGAAGGCAGCAAAGCCGCTGGCAATCGCGTCAAACACCGCCTGATCGTAGCCGACCAGATCCATCTTGTTCACCGCCAGCACCACTTGGCGGATGCCGAGCATCGCGGCAATCGTCGCGTGGCGCCGGGTCTGGATCAGCAATCCCTTGCGCGCATCGACCAGCAGCACCGCGAGGTCCGACATCGACGCGCCGGTCACCATATTGCGGGTATATTGTTCGTGGCCGGGCGTATCGGCGAGGATGAAGCGCCGCGCCGGGGTTTCGAAATAGCGATAGGCGACATCGATGGTGATGCCCTGTTCGCGCTCGGCGGCGAGGCCATCGACCAGCAGCGCGTAGTCAATCCCGCCCGGCACGGTGCCGTAGCGCGCGCTGTCGCGGGCGAGCGCCACCTGCACATCATCGGGAATGCGGCCGCATTCATACAGCAGCCGGCCGATCAAGGTGGATTTGCCGTCATCGACCGACCCGCAGGTCAGCACGCGCAACAGGGATGCGGGCATCAGAAATATCCCTCGCGCTTTTTCTTTTCCATCGACGATTCCTGGTCCTGATCAATCAGCCGTCCCGCCCGTTCGCTTTGGCGCGTGGTGTGCATTTCGGCGACGATTTCGGCGATGGTGGCAGCCGGCGATGAAACTGCGGCGCTGTAAGGGTAGCAGCCGAGTGACCGGAAGCGCACCAGCCGATCTTCCGGCACTTCACCGGGTTTGAAGCGAAAGCGGTCATCATCAACCACGATCAGGCTGCCATTGCGGATCACCGTCGGGCGCAGTTTGGCGAAATAGAGCGGCACGACCGGGATAGTCTCGGCTTCGATATAGGTCCAGACATCGAGTTCGGTCCAGTTCGACAATGGAAACGCGCGCAATGATTCGCCAGCGCCAAGCTGGCCATTATAGACCGACCACAATTCCGGCCGCTGGCGCTTGGGGTCCCAGGTCTGGCCGGGGCCGCGAATGGAGAAAATCCGCTCCTTGGCGCGCGACCGTTCCTCATCCCGCCTGGCGCCACCGATGGCGGCATCGAAGCCGCCTTGGGTAAGGGCGATTTTCAGCGCCTCGGTCTTCATAATGGTGTTATAGTGGACGCTGTCACTATCGAACGGGTTGACGTTGTCGCGGATGCCATCCGGGTTGGTGAAGATGCGCAGATCGAGCCCGAGGTCCCGCACGGTCTGGTCACGGAAGCTGATCATCTCGCGGAATTTCCACAAAGTGTCGATGTGGAGCAGCGGGAATGGCAGGCGGCCGGGGAAGAAGGCTTTGCGGCAAAGATGCAGCATCGCCGAGGAATCCTTGCCGATCGAATACATCAGCACCGGCGCGCGGGCCTGGCCGACGACTTCGCGCAGACTATATATCGCCTCGGCTTCCAGCGCCTTCAAATGGGCGGGAAGGCGGGTCCGGGCGGCCGTCACGGTCATGTCTGCACTATCCTATTTTGCGATCGCGCCGAACTCATGCCGGCCACATCGCATACTTACTGCGCCCCCGCCTCCTGCACCATCACCGCCACTGCCAGCATTTCGGCCCCTGCCCCCATCCGCACGCCGCGAATTGGCGCGGCACCGCCAGCATCCAACCCGACCGCAAGCCGGACATAACCTTCGGTCGGACAGGTCAAGTTTGCCGGATCGAACCCGACCCACCCGAGATGCGGCACCAGCGCCTCGGCCCAAGCGTGATGCGCGGAACCGGCGCCGGTCTGATCGGTCAGCAGATAGCCGGTCACATAGCGCGCGGGGATGCGCAGATGGCGGGCAGCGGCGGCGAAAATCTGGGCGTGGTCCTGGCATACGCCGCGGCGCTGGGCAAAGGCCTCGGATGCAGTGGTGAAGGGTTTGGTGGCGTCGGTGTCGTAGGCGACTTCGGCATGGATGCGCGACATCAGCGCATGGAGCGTCGGCATTTCATCGTGGCCGCGCACGCTGTCGGCCATGGCGATGATTTCGGGGCTGGCTTTGGTGGTGCGGGTTTCACGCAGGTAGATCGCCGCGCGGCCGAAATCCTCGAGGCTACCAACCACTCCGGCGGTGTCCTTGGTCGCGATCACCCCCTGCACCGCAATCAGCGATCCGCTGCCGCCGTCGCGGCCGCCGGGAGTGATAAGGTGCACGCGATTGCCGAACGCATCGATATAGGTCGCGGCTTTGTCGATGCCCGGTGCGCTGAGATGCCAATGGACGATGGCCTGGCCGGGGCTGGTTGGCGGCGTCAGGCGCAGCGCCTGCACAATCGCGCCGCCGACGCGGTCGTAGCTATAGGCGCTTTGGTGGGAGATTTGGATCTGCATGATGGGGTACTCGTTGTAAACGAAATCCGGGCAACGCCTAAAGAAAATGAAACTCCTCGCCAATGGCCGTGGCCAATTCCCCGGTATCGTTGATAAACCCATCCAGAAACGCCCCCAGCCCACTGGTCATGATGTGCTCGACCTTCATGTTGCACAAACCGCCAAAGCGCTGATCGGCGAATGTGACGCAGCTTTCGCCGCCCTCGGTCAACGCCACCAGATGGCGCAGGGACTCGCAGATCAGGTCACAGCAATGGCGCAGGCTGCGCGGCATTTCCTGGCGCAGCACCAGGAACTCGGCGATGTGATGCGGACGGTAGGATTCCTGGTAAAAATGCCGGTACGACCGATGCGCGGATACTGACCGCAGGATGGTTTCCCATTGATAGGCGCTGCGATCGTTGATTTCGCCGGAAGAGCTCGGCAGCAGCACCGAATATCTCATTTTCAGGATGCGGGCGGTATTGTCGGCACGTTCGAGATAGGCGCCAATCTGGCTGAAATGATAGCCTTCGTCGCGCAGCAAGGTGCCGATCGTGGCGCCGCGGAACAACGCCGTGCGCTGGCGGATCCAGTCGAGGATTTCCGGCAGACGGGCCGGGCCGACCGCGCCAGGGGCAAGGGCTGCGAATTCATTCCAGGTGGAATTCAGCGCTTCCCACATTTCCCGAGTGACCGCCGTCCGCACCGAGCGTGCATTATTGCGGGCGATTTCGATGCACGACATAACCGAGGACGAATTTTCGCGGTCAAACAGCAAATAATCGCGGGCGGCGTCAGCAGTAAGCGGAAAGCCGCGCGCCTCGAACCCCCTGAGGCAGCCGGCGGCCTGCAGCACCGATTGCCAGTCGCCGCGATGGCCCCCGCCGCTATCGGGGGTGAGCGCGCTGCGATAGCCGACCTCGGTCAACCGGGCGACGTTTTCGGCACGCTCCATATATCGCGACATCCAGAACAGGCTGGCGGCGGTGCGTCCGAGCATGTCAGTCCTCCAGCACCCAGGTATCCTTGGTGCCGCCCCCCTGGCTGGAATTGACCACCAATGACCCTTTTTTCAGCGCCACCCGGGTAAGGCCGCCCGGTGTAACCCGGATGCGGTCGCCGACCAGCACAAAGGGGCGCAGATCGACATGGCGGGGGCCGATGCCAAGGCCGGTGCCACTGCCGACAAAGGCCGGGCAGGTTGACAGCGCAAGGGTGGGCTGGGCGATGTAATTGCCCGGATTGGCGGCAATGCGGGCAGCAAAGCGGCGGAGTTCCATTTTGCTGGCGTGCGGGCCGATCAACATGCCGTAGCCGCCCGAACCATGAACTTCCTTGACCACGAGATCCTGCAAATTGGCCAGCACCTGGGCGCATTCTTCCGGCACCGCGCAGCGCATGGTCGGCACATTGTTCAAGATCGGCTTTTCGCCAGTGTAAAACTGGATAATTTCCGGAACATACGCATAGATCGCCTTGTCGTCGGCAATCCCGGTGCCGGGCGCATTCACCAACGTCACTTTGCCGGCGCGATAAAGGTCGAACAGGCCGGGCACCCCGAGCATGGAATCGGGGTTGAAATTCAGCGGGTCGATGAAGGCGTCATCGATCCGGCGATACAGCACATGCACCCGTTCCCGACCGCGAATGGTGCGCATATAAAGCGCGCCGTCCTCGATCATCAGATCGCTGCCGGTCACCAGTTCGACGCCCATCTGGTCGGCGAGGAAGGCGTGCTCGAAATAGGCCGAATTAAAGGTGCCCGGGGTGAGCACGGCAAGCGTCGGGGCGCCATCGCAATCGGCCGGCGCCACGCTTTCAAGCGTCTGGCGCAACATGTCGGGGTATTGCTCGATTGGCGCCACCAGGTGGCCGGCAAATAATTCCGGGAACAGCCGCATCATCGCCTCGCGGTTTTCCAGCATGTAGGACACCCCGGAGGGAGTCCGCAGATTGTCTTCCAGCACGAAAAACCCACCATCGCCGGTGCGCACGATGTCGGTGCCGATAATATGGGCATAGATATTGCGTGGCGGGTCGAAGCCCATCATTTCAGGCAGGAACGCGGCGTTGCCTGCAATCATCTCGGCGGGCACGATTCCGGCGCGGATGATCTCCTGTTGGTGATAAATGTCGTACAAAAACGCGTTCAGCGCCCGCACCCGCTGCTGGATGCCGCGTTCCAGGAAGCGCCATTCGGCCGCCGCCAGCACCCGCGGGATCATGTCGAACGGGATCAGCCGCTCACTCGCCGCCGCATCGCCATAGACGGCGAAGGTGATGCCGAGCCGGCGAAACATCGTATCGGCTTCCTGCTGCTTTTGCCGAATGTCCGAGCCGTTTTGCGCCGCCAGCCAAGCTGCCAGCGCGCGATAAGGCGCACGCGGTTTGCCATCGGCGTCGAGCATTTCATCAAACGCGTTTGCCGACGCTCCGACCGCATACGCCTCTTTTCTAAGCATCTGTGGCCTTTCCTATAGCCTGTCTGCGCGACCAAACTCCGACGTAGGAAGCAACGATCGTGCCGACACTACCCGGCCGCCGCAGCCCGCTCCGCCGAGGCCAGATCGATCAATCTGCTCCACTGGGCGCTCGAATACAGTTGGGCATAGATCGGGCCGAGCCAGCCGCGCCGGCGCCATTCCAGGAACGTCGCATCGCTGACCCCGTCAAGACGGTCGGTGCGCAAAAGCTGGAAACCGCGAATGTGCAGATCCCCGCCGCCGGTGAAGGTGACATGGGCCTCCTCGTCCTCAAGCAGGCCCTCGGCAGCCAAGGCACGCGCCATCGCGGCGGCGGACGCGATGTTGTCGCGCACCGTCGTGCACAGCCCGATCGCGTCATTCAGCAATTGGGTCGGCTTGGCGTCCTCGAACAAACGCTCGCCGACCGCGGTGCCCAGGCATGGCGCCGTGGCCTCCATCCCGATGAAGGTCGATCCGCTTGCCGGGTCATCGATCAGCACGAAGGGAAAGCAGCGGACATAGGCGGGGATATAGGTATCAGCCCGCCACTTGCTGTCCGGACCTACAAACAGATTGCCGCGCCCGTCGAGCCCGACCAGCGCCACCGGGACCGGGTTGGGGCCGGTGGTGTACAAAATCGGATAGCTGCGGGCTGCCGCGTCGAACTCACCGAGGCCGATCGGGACGGTCTGGGTCTTGGCTGCAAAGCCGTGGCCGTGGTCCCGATCCAGGCGCAATTCAGGCGCCTCGGCTGGGTTCACGCCGGTGACGTTGGTGAAAAACAGAGGCATTTGCGGCGCATCGGTGACTTGCGCGCCGGTTGGGGTGGATCCGTTGGTCTGCGACATCGCTCTACGCCTCTGCTAAAAATATATCTTCCTCTACCCTGCCAACTGCCTGGCGAACAACTCCAAAGCGCCGATCGCAAAGCGGCGCATATTGGCTTCACGATCGGGGCTGGCGGTTTCAAGAATAATCGCGGCCTCGACATCGGGGCCGACCACCGCAAAAACCCCGTGCCCGGCGCCGTAGCCGTAGCTGGTCCCGGTCGGGCCGGTGGCGCCAATTTCGGCAATCGCCCAGTCGGTGTTGAGCCGTTCGCGCATCGCGCGGGCCAGCAGCAGGGCCAGAGCCTCGGTGCCCGGCGGCACCGCGGCCATTTCATCATCGGTAAGGCCAAGCAATTCACGCCGGGCGCGGCGGGTATAGACCACGGTACCGCCCATGTAATAGGCAGATGCCCCGGGGACAGCCAGCAACGCCGCAGAAATCAGCCCGCCAGCGGAGCTTTCGGCCACGCCCACAGTATCGCGACGGGCTTTCAGACGCTCGGCAACCTGGCGGGCGATCGGCAGAACAGTTTCCATGAGTTTCTCCATCCCAAAGTTCGGTGGGTTTGTGTCCCTGGATGCTATGGTAGAACCAGACGAGGGCCGCGCAAGGCACAGGGCGCAGGAAATGTCAGGATTTGCCTCAACCAATGATCTCGCAGAAAAACCGTGGGGCAATGAATTCGGTGCTGCGGACCGAGTGGCGGATGTTTTCGTCGCCTGGGATGCGTTTGCCAAGCTGGTGCTGCTATTGGCCAATCATATCGGTCACGCAGGGGTTTTGCGGGAGGCGATTTAGGCAGTGACCAACTCGCCCGCCCAGCCGACGATCCGGGATGCGTTGCCAGACCAAGTATAGTCGCGATAGACAAGCTCGGCGCGGGCCGCCGTGCCGAGGCGGCGACGCAGCGCGGCATCGCGGATCAGGCGTTGAATGGCGGTCCAGCGCTGGTCGGGCGCCGCGGGATCGAACAACAAAGCGGTGTGGTCGTGGGTCAGAATTTCGCGGATATTAGGCTGATCGGGGGCGACGATGGCGCAACCTGCCGCCATGTAATCGAAAATTTTCAACGGCGAGGCGTAGGGCGTGACCCCGGGCTGGAGCGCGATATCGAACTCCAACACTCGGCCGGCGACCTGATCCTGCGGCACCAGCCCGGAAAACCGCACCCGATGGGCGATACCGAGTGTGCGAGCCTGGTCTTCCAGCTGGGCACGCACCGGGCCATCGCCGACGATGGCAAGCGATACGTTTTGGCTATCCGCGTCTTCGGCCAAAGCGGCGATGACCATATCCAGGCCATGCCAGTCCCGCACGAAACCGACAAAGCCCAGCACGATCGGCGCCTGTCCGTCGCCATGCGGAAGGCGGGGGGGGAAGCGGTCCAATACGATCCCGTTCGCCACCACCCGGATGCGGTCCGCTGGCACGCCGCAGCCAATCATGATGTCGCCCAAAACCTGGGTCACCGGCAGGGCACGGGTCGCGGATCGCCAGCTGAAGTTTTCCACCGCGCGCGCCAGGCGACGCAGCTTCAGGCCACCGAATTTGGCGCGTTCATCCGCCAAAGGCGAGTTCACTTCCATAAACAACGGCAGCTTGAACCAGCGCGCCAGCAGCGAACCGGCCAGAAAATAGAGATTATAGCGCTCGTAGATAAAATCAGGCCGGAACCCGCGACAGGCGCGCCACAAGCGCAAGGTGGCAGGCAGGTTATAGGCCAGTTCCGCCAGTTCTTGCGCAAAGCCGGGCAGAAAGCGGCGGATGGTGGCGACGAGACTGCTCTCGCCGCCGAATTCCGATTTCTGGTAGACCCCCGGACCGACCACCATGACTTCGTGGCCCGCGGCGCGAAAGGCGTGGATCAGTTCCTCGACATGCACACTTTGCCCGTCGCGGGACTGAATCCGATGGCTGTACAGAATGCGCATGCGTCAAACTCGTCCGGATGATCAGGCCCGCGGACCGACGGCATTGGATTGTTTGACCGCATCCACCATTCGCCCAAGAATCTGATCGATAATTCGCCCGGAGGTGGCGAAATTGAAGCGCACGAATTTCGCACCGGCCGGATCGAATGCTTCCCCCGCGCTGAACGCGATTTTGGCGCGATCATGGAAGAAATCGAACGCGCTGCCGGCGAGCGGCAATTGCGAGCAATCGAGCCAGCCGAGATAGGTGCCTTCCGGCGCACGGGCACGGATTTGCGGCATTTCTGACGCGATAGTGGCGAACACCTTGTCGCGCATGGCCTGGAGATGAGTAACGACGTCGTCCAACCAGGGCTGGCCGTCATTCCAGGCGGCAACCGTTGCATCAATGCCAAGAATGCCGGGCGAGCCCAGCACCCGCTTTGGGACGCGCTTGTGGAAACGTTCACGCAAGGCGGCACTGCCAAAATACATCACCCCGCAGCGCAGGCCGGGGATGTTGAAGCTTTTGGTCGGCGAGTTGATGGTGATGGTGCGGGCCGCGATCTCGGGGCTGATTGTCGCAATCGGGATATGGACCGCGTCGCCATAAATCAAATCGGCATGGATTTCGTCGGAAAGAATAATCAGATCGTTTTCGATCGCGGCGCGACCGATCGCTTCCAGCTCGTCTCGGCCGAACACCCGCCCGGTCGGGTTTTGCGGGTTGCACAGCAGAATCATTTTGGTGCGCGGCGCGGCGGCGTGGCGCGCGAGCTCGGCAAAATCCATCACGTGGCGTTGGCCATCATCACGCATCATCAGCGGCACAAGCACGCGGTCGGTGCTGTGGATCGCCTCGTGGAAGGGCGGATAGGCGGGTAATTGCAGGATCACGCCGTCGCCGGGATCTGACAGCGCCAGGATCGCCGAAAAGGTGCCCTGCACCAGATCGGCGAGCGGCTGGACCAGATCGGTGTCGATGTCCCAGTTGAAGCGGTCCTTCATGCGGGTCTGAAACGCGGTCGCCAGATAGGCATCGCCACCGCCGCCGGGGCGGTCGGGATAGCCATAATCCTGGTCGGCGATGCTGCGTTCGAGGGTGCGACGGATCGGGTGGGCAATCGCGAAATCCATTTCAGCCACCCAGGCCGGCAGC